>JAIEQX010000079.1 GCA_019747375.1 Beijerinckiaceae bacterium
CCCGCAGCACGGCGTCGCCGGCAGCGATATCCCATTCCATCGTGGTGCCGATGCGCGGGTAGATATCCGCCTGCCCCTCGGCGATCAGGCAGAATTTCAGCGCCGACCCGGCCTCCTGCAATTCGCTGACGCGCAGGCGTTCGAGCAGGCGCTCGGTTTCGGCGTTGCGGTGCGAGCGGCTGGCGATCGCCACCGGCGTGCGCGCGCCCAGCTGTCGCGCCCGGATGGGCTGCATCCGCTCGACCGGCGGGGCGGGCGAACCCGGCGCGACATCGCACGCATAGGCCTGGTCGGCTGCGACCCAGAGGCGTCCGCGCGCCGGCGCATACACCACGGCGGTCGACGGCACGCCGTCGCGCACCAGCGCGATATTGATCGTGAACTCGCCATTGCGCTTGGCGAATTCGCGTGTCCCGTCAAGTGGATCGACAAGGATCACGAGCGGCCCGAGATCCGGCACGAGACCGCGCGCGACCGATTCCTCGGCCACCACCGGCACGTCCGGCACAAAATCCTTCAGGCGGGAAATGATGAGCGCTTCGGAACGTTCGTCCGCATCGCAGACCGGGCTCTGGTCGGCCTTGGCGCGCAGCGTGAAATCGTGGCTGTACACGTCCATCACCACGGCGCCAGCCTCCACCGCGACGCGCGCAAAGAGCTGCGCGAGAGCGATGGGCTTGAGTTCCTCCGGTGTGCGAACGTTTGAGATCGGTCTCATTCTGCTCTTTCACTGCCCTCAAACAGCCCCGCGCTCAAGGCAAGAATGCAGCATCGCGACACGTTCCTTCGACATTGTGGCCCAAGCGCCGCTTTTCAAGGCGTCGACCTCGGTCTATCAAGCCGGTTAACCTCACTTCCTGCGCAAGGTGATTCGCCGCGCACGGGCCCGGTCGCCTGACGGACGGCGAAACCGGGAGCGCGCGGCAGGGCGGTTTTTGCGATTCGCCCGCGTATGGCGTGACTTGCGTTTGCTTCACAGCGCTCGAAAGCGCCCACATACGGATGTTCGACATGTCGGTTCTCGCGCTCGATCCCCTCGACCTCGCCGCCCTGCTCTGCTCGCGCGTGTGCCATGACGTGATTTCGCCGGTCGGCGCCATCGTCAACGGCCTCGAAGTTCTGGAGGACGAGAAGGACGCCGACATGCGCGCCTTTGCGATCGACCTGATCAAGAAGAGCGCGCGCACCGCGTCCGCCCGGCTGCAGTTCTGCCGCCTCGCCTTCGGGGCCGCCGGATCCGCCGGCGCCTCGATCGACACCGGCGACGCCGAAAACGTCGCGCGCGGACTGTTCTCCGACGACCGCACCAAGATCGTCTGGAACGCCCAGCGGGTGCTGATGCCCAAGAACAAGGTGAAGCTGATCCTCAACCTCTGCATCATCGCCGCGGCCGCGATTCCGCGCGGCGGCGTCATCGAGGTGACGATCACGGGCGAAGGCGACGATACGTCCTTCCGCCTCGACGCCAAGGGACCCAATGCGCGGCTCGCCCACGGCATTCCTGCGCTTGTCGCGGGCGAACCGGAAAATGACGCCGTCGACGCACACGGCATTCAGGCCTTCTACACCGGCCTCGTCGCGCGCGCGGCCGGCATGGGCGTCAACCTGGAAGCCAGCCCCGAAGGCGTCGTCATCACGGCCGCCAAGGCGCCCGTGGCGGAGGTCGCGCCCGACGCCTCGATCTGATTGCGGCAAAGCTCCCTTAACGCTTTGCGTCGATAATGAATCGTGAACACGCGCCCTTGCGCGTGGCGCGGACCCGTCGATGCACGATCTCCTCAACGATTTTATCAGCGAAACCAACGACCAGCTCGAGGCCGTGGGCGCGCATCTCGTTGCGCTGGAGAACGACCCGGGCGATCTGCGGGCGATCGGCGAAGTCTTTCGCCTCGCCCATTCCATCAAGGGAACGTGCGGCTTTCTCGGCCTCGACCGGCTCGGACGCCTCGCGCATGCCGCCGAAGCGCTGATCTCGCGGCTGCGCGAAGGCGCGGCGCCGACGACCGAACGCATCACCCTCGTGCTCGAAGCGATCGACCGTTTCCGCAGCATCCTCGGCCATATTGCTGCCGAAGGCGCCGAACCCGCAGGCCACGACAGGCGCCTGATCGAGGCGCTCGAGGAAGCGGCCGACCAGCGCGCCGTCGCCGAAGCCGACAACGCCGCTTCCGCGCAGCGACCCGCCGCCCGTGAAGAACATGTGGCCGCCCGCCGTCACAACCCCGCGACCATCCGGGTCGCGGTGCCGGCGCTCGAGCAGATCATGACGCTCGTGTCGGAACTCGTGCTGACCCGCAATCAGCTGATCGAATTCACGCGCGACCGTCCCGACGACGCCCTGAAAGGCTCCATTCTCCGGCTCAATTCGCTGACAAGCGATTTGCAGGACGGCGTGATGCGCGCGCGCATGCAGCCCATCGGCCGCCTCTTCGCCTCCCTGCCGCGTCTCGTGCGGGAATTGTCGCAACAGCTCGGCAAGAAGATCGACCTCGTCACCGACGGTTCCGACACCGAGCTTGACCGACAGCTGATCGAGCTGATCCGCGATCCCATCACGCACATGATCCGCAACAGCGCCGATCACGGGATCGAATCGCCCGCCGACCGCATCGCTGCCGACAAGCCCCCCACCGGGCAGATCCGCATCACCGCCTCGCATGACGCCGGCGACATCAAGATCGTGATCGCCGACGACGGCCGCGGGCTTGACGTCAGCCGCATCGGCGAACGCGCGGTGGCGCTCGGTCTCGTGGACGAGACGCAGCTCGCCCGCATGAAGAGCCAGGACGTATGCCGTTTCATCTTCGCCCCGGGCTTCTCGACGGCGCGCAAGATGTCGACCATATCGGGCCGCGGCATCGGCCTCGACGTCGTGCGGGAAAGCGTGGAATCCATCGGCGGCGCCGTTTCCATCTCGTCCGTGGCGGGACGCGGCGCGACCCTGACGCTGAAGATCCCGCTCACGCTCGCCATCGCGCCCGCGCTGATCGTCGAGTGCCGCGGCCAGAAGCTTGCGTTCCCGCAACATGCCGTCATCGAGGTCGTGGGAACCTCCGATGCGCCGCGTTCGCCCCTGACGTCAGTCCACGGCGCCCTGCTCCTGCAATTGCGCGAACAGGTCGTCCCGGTGCTCGATCTCGCCCGCGCTTTGGAGATCGGCCAGGCGGACGTCGCCAACGACGCCGTCGTGGTGATCATGCGCGTCGGCGCGCACCAGTTCGGCGTTCTGGTCGATTCAGTCTGCGAAGTTCAGGAAGTCGTGGTCAAGCCGCTCGCATCCGCGCTCGCCCGGATCGACGTCTTTTGCGGCACCACTCTGCTGGGCGACGGATCCGTCGTGCTGATCGTCGATCCCGCCGGTCTTTCGAGCCGACTGGGTTTCGACCGGAAGGAGAATTTCAGCGTCGCCGCCGAGGTCGACCGTTTCGAACCCGTCGTGGAGCCGACACGGCTGGTCCTGTTTCGCGCCCAGCTTGATGGCAAGGTTCTCGGCCTGCCGCTGTCGCTCATCACCCGCATCGAAGCGGTTGAAGGAGGCCGCATCGAACGCCACGACGGCCATTTCATGATGCAATGCGGCGACGAGATGATGCCTCTGGTGACGCCCGATCTGGATGCCGCCATCGGGGCGCTCGAACACAAGATCCTGGTGATCGGCGTCGGCGGCCAGCTCATGGGCGTCATCGCGCATGAGATCATCGATATCGTCGAGGATCATATCGACATCCAGATCGCCGCCGCCTCCCCGATGGCGATCGGCAGCGCCATCATCGGCGGCATGCCGGTCGAATTGATGGACATCGCCTATTTCATGCAGCTCGCCCGGCCGGGCGCGTTCCAGCGCGGCCACGCGCGCCGCTTCAGGATTCTCCTCGTCGACGACAAGGCCTTCTTCCGCGACATGCTCGCCCCCGTCCTGACCGCGGAAGGATATCAGGTCACGGCGGCGGGCTCCGCCGCCGAAGCGCTCACGATGTTTCGCCGGGGCGCTGAATTCGACGCGATCCTGACCGACATCGATATGCCGGAACTCGACGGCTACAGTTTCGCCAAGGCGATTCTCGCCGACCGGCGTCATGCGCATGTGCCGGTCCTGGCCCTCGACGCTCATGCCGCGCCCGCCGTTCTGGCCGCCGTCAAGGCGGCCGGCATGAAGGGTGTGGTGGGCAAGTTCGACCGCCGCGCCCTCGTGACGACGCTGGCGACGCTGCTCGATCAGGCGGCTTTCAACTCGCACGCCATCGAACGGCGGATCATCGAAGAGGCGGCGGCATGATGCAGGCTGAGACCGGGACCATGCAGACCCAGGTCGCCCCGCAGGCCGACGCGCTCGCCGCCGGGACCCTGACCGTCATGTGCGGCGGGGAATGGTTCGGCCTGCCGATCGCTCATGTCTATTCGATCTTCAGCGTCGGGTCGATCACGCCCGTTCCGCTCGCCCCGCCGGAAATCATCGGCCTCATCAACGTGCGCGGCGCCATCGTGACGGCGGTCAGCCTGCGGCGACGCCTGCGCATGACGCCCGAGATCGATACGCGCGGCGCCCTCGCGGTCGTGCTTCATCAGGGATCGGAAAATTTCGCCCTTCTGGTGGATCATGTCGCCGACGTCGTCGACCTCGGGCTTGTCCGCCCGTTGCAGAAGCAGCCGCACATCGATTCGCATCGCGTCGCGCTGACCCGGCATGTCTATCGCATCGACGATCGCATCGTGCCGGTGCTCGACGTCGCCGCGCTCCTCGACTTTCACGGCGGCGAAAGTCGCCCTCATGCCCATGCCGAACACTAGAAGCCGGAGATCACCATGAAACAGGTTCTTGTCGTCGATGATTCCAGCGTCATCCGGAAAGTCGCCCGCCGCATTCTGGAATCCATGCGCTTCGAGATCGTCGAAGCCGAGAATGGCAAGGTCGGGCTGGAGATGTGCGCGGCCGCCATGCCGGACGCCATCCTGCTCGACTGGAACATGCCCGTGATGGACGGCTACGAATTCGTCCGCGAGCTTCGCCGCATGCCCGGAGGCGCCACGCCCAAGGTCGTGTTCTGCACCACCGAGAACGACATCGCCCATATCGCCCGCGCCATCCACGCGGGCGCCGACGAATACATCATGAAGCCGTTCGACCGTCAGATCGTCGTGTCGAAATTCGAGGAAATCGGCCTCGCCTGAGCGCCGGGCCGGTCCGCCCCCCGGCGGGCCGCCGCCAGCGCCGCCATGAACCGCCGTAAGCGGCGCAAAAAAAAGCCCCGTCACGACGGGGCTTTTTAATGTGGGAAGAAGCGCGGTCCGGCTCAGGCGGTGATGCGCTCTTCGGCTTCGCTCGGCTCGCGCAGCACATAGCCGCGGCCCCAGACGGTCTCGATATAGTTGCGGCCCTGGCTCGCATTGGCGAGCTTCTTGCGCAGTTTGCAGATGAACACGTCGATGATCTTGAGCTCGGGCTCGTCCATGCCGCCGTAGAGATGGTTCAGGAACATCTCCTTCGTCAGGGTCGTGCCCTTCCGAAGCGAGAGCAGCTCGAGCATCTGATATTCCTTGCCGGTCAGATGCACGCGGGAGCCGGAGACCTCGACCGTCTTCTGGTCGAGGTTGACCACCAGGTCGCCCGTGGTGATGACCGACTGGGCATGGCCCTTGGAGCGGCGCACGATCGCATGGATGCGGGCCACCAGTTCGTCCTTGTGGAACGGCTTGGTGAGATAGTCGTCGGCTCCGAACCCGAGGCCCTTCACCTTGTCCTCGATGCCCGCAAGGCCCGAGAGGATGAGGATCGGCGTCTTGACCTTGGCCACCCGCAGCGTCCGGAGGACTTCGTAGCCGGACATGTCCGGCAGGTTCAGGTCGAGCAGGATGATGTCGTAATCATACAGCTTGCCGAGGTCGATGCCCTCTTCTCCGAGATCCGTCGTGTAGACGTTGAAGTTCTCGGATTTGAGCATCAGTTCGATGCTCTGCGCGGTCGCGCTGTCGTCTTCGATCAAAAGTACGCGCATGTGAGGTCCCCACCCTTGCCCCCGAAGGTCGCGATCGGCGCGATCACTTCGGCAGCGCGGCTTTCCAAGTCGGGCGAATGCCCTACCAAATTTCGGCTCATAAACCTTAACGGCCAATGGTTAACAAACAATGATTCAGGATGACAAGCTCTAGAGGAAATTCGGTCAAAAAACCGCCCAAACCTCTGATTTACCTCACCAAAACCCCGATCTCAAAGTTCATCCACCAGATTAACGCGCCGCTACAAGCGACTCTCCCGACTCATCGTTTCCTTTACGTGACCCGGAGACGACTCCACATGGCCAGTCATCAACGATTGTTAATATCGGCGGTTAACACGAGGTTTACGGGCACCCCCGATCGGCGCGCGAATCACAACCGATGCAGAAAAGACACACGAATTTCGCTCGATTGAGGCTTTTTGGCGTTTTTCGGCCTGACGCGCGTCGCCGGTAACAAACCAGCAACTTTGCCCGTTCATGGTAAATCCGTCTCGCGGAGCTGAATGAGCCTGGCGCAAACGCCGCCAGGATCGTGTTTCACCCTGCGTCCCGGAGTAACGAGTAATGAAGTCGCGGGATACCCTTATCCGGCTGAAACGCTTCCAGGTCGAAGAGAAGCGTCGTCGCGTCAGTCAGATCGAAGCCATGATCGCGGAATTCACCCGCATGGCGACCGATCTCGATCGTGAAATCGCAGCCGAGGAAAACAGGACCGGCATGACCGATCCTGCCCATTTCGCCTATTCGACCTACGCCCGCGCCGCGCGCAGCCGTCGCGACAATCTCCACCAGTCGACCGGCGAGTTGCGGGGACAGCTCGAGGAGGCTCGCGGCCTTCTCGGCGACGCCACCAGCGAGCTCGCCAAGGTCCAGTCGCTCGACGTGCGCGACAAGGCCGCGGACCTCGTCCGCGATCGCAGCGACAATCTCGGGGCCCTGCGCACCGCCCGCGCCTGACGCCAGCCGACATCCGTTCTGCAAGACGCCGCCCCGCTCAAGGGCGGCGTTTTTGCGTCCTGTGGTCAAGCTGGAGCGGCAGGCTTGCGAAAGGCCCCGCCGCATGGCACGGATGAGGCCCGGCGTACGCGCCCCGACCTGCCCATTTTGCGGGCCGACTGCCCGCTTGAGCCGCGAGAACAACCCACGATGAAACGGGCTTTGGATTTCTTCTGGCCGGCAGTCGGCCTGGTGGCGGTGGTCTGGTCGGTGCGCCTGCTCTATCACAAGCTGCTGTTCGAGGCCGCGGTGGACGAGCGCGTGCGCCATCTGCTGGAGGGCGGCGGCCTCTGGAGCGACATCAAGATCGTCGCCACGGTGATCGGCCACAAGCTGGCGATCATCCCGCCCCAGAGCTACCTGCTGGCCGGCGTCTCGACGCTCGTCGCCTATGCGGCGCTCGCCTGGTACGACCGTATCTCGCTGATCCATCTGAAGCGCGACAAGGGCATTTCCTGGCTCTACGTCTCGGTCTGCTCCTTCGTCACCTATGCGCTGTCCCATAATATCGGCGTCACGGTGTTCTCGGGCGGTATGGTCCGTTACCGCGCCTATACGGCCAAGGGCCTGTCGGCCGGCGAAGTCGCCATTCTGGTGGCGCTCTGCTCCTATACCTTCGCGTTCGGCACGGTGCTGCTGCTGGCGCTGGTGCTGATCGGCGAGCCCCAGATCCTGGCGCCGCTCGGCAAGATCTCGTCCTGGTTCAATGTCGGGGAGGGCGTCGCCCGCGGCATCGGCTTCGCGCTGCTGGGCTTTTGCGGGCTTTATACGCTCGGGTCCTGGCTGCGCTTCCCGCCCCTGCGCTTCCGCTCGTTCGAACTGGTCTATCCGCGCCTCAACGTCGTCGCCCGGCAATATATCGCCGCGCCCCTGGAGCTGATCGGCGCGGCCGGGATCATTTATTTCGCCCTGCCGGCGGAAGGAAACCCAGGCTTTTTCATCGTGCTCGGGGCGTTTCTTCTGTCCTTCTCGGCCGGCCTGCTGTCGCAGGTGCCGGGCGGCGTCGGCGTCATGGAGGCGGTGTTCCTCGCCATCATGCCGGGCATGCCCGCGACCTCGGTCTTCGCCGCCCTGCTGGTCTGGCGGCTGTTTTACCTGATCATCCCGCTGGCCCTGTCGATCCCGGTGATCCTGCTGTTCGAGCGCGCGCAACTGGCCGGCAAGCGCCATGTCGCCCATATGGCCGACGAGGCGCGCCTCGCCGAGGAGGCGCAGGCGACGTCGACGACGGGCGTTCAGGCGGCCGATGCGCCGCAGCCTGTGACCGAAGCGGCCGCCAAAAAAGGAACGCCGGCCCTGTGAGGCCGGCGCTGGAATGCTCTGGATCGGCGGCTGACCGCCGGGCGACAGGTTGAGTTACTGCCGGTACTGCTGGATGCGCGTGGTGCGCAAGCCTGCAAGTCCGTGCTGGTCGATGGACATTTGCCAGCTCAGGAACTCGTCGACCGTCAACGTATAGCGGCTGCATGCCTCTTCAAGGGACAGAAGACCGCCGCGCACTGCGGCGACGACCTCTGCCTTGCGGCGGATAACCCACCTCTTCGTCGTGGTCGGCGGAAGATCAGCGATGGTCAGCGGGCTTCCGTCGGGGCCGATGACATATTTCGCCCGGGGGCGATGGGGTTCGGTCATTTCTCACACTCACTACGCGACCTACTCGACTATGGATCCGAGATTAGGCGGTCCCGTTTAAGATTTGCCTAAGCAGAACCCTCCAATTTTCACGTTTATAGCCTTGGCGGACCTCAAGTTATTTCCAAATCCTTGCAATCAACGCAAAAGCGTATTGCTTTAGTACAGGCGCCGCCTCCAGATGAGGCGCGCCCCCTCGGGCAAGGGTTCTGCGCCCGTTGAGATGCGCAGGCCGTCCGACCGCGCGGCTTCGGTTGCAATTTGATCCGACTGGTGGTTTCTCATGTGCCGCATCAGGCGAAGGAACCGTCGATGCCGAGGACGACGCAGCCGGACCACGGGAGGCCGAGCGGACCGGCGACTGCCGGCCGACACTCTTCCGGAACGCTCCCGAGGGGAGCCGAGAGATCGTGATCAATGAGCGCCATGATGCCAGATCTTGCGACGCCAGACCCCGACCTGCCCGGGACCACGAAACCATGGACCGAGACGCGTGCGCCGAAATCGCCCGTCGCCGATGCGTCCGGCGTCCATCCGCTCAATTCGCTCGATATCGCCAAGCCCCCGTCCGAGACGCGGGTCGTCGTCGCCATGTCGGGCGGCGTGGATTCCTCCGTCGTGGCGGCCCTGCTCAAGTCCGAGGGCTATGACGTCGTCGGCGTGACCCTGCAGCTCTACGACCATGGCGCCGCCACGCATCGCAAGGGCGCCTGCTGCGCCGGGCAGGACATTCACGACGCCCGCGACGTCGCCGAGCGCCTGGGCATTCCCCATTACGTGCTCGATTACGAAAGCCGGTTCCGCGACAAGGTCATCGAGGGCTTCGCCAAGGCCTATGTAGCGGGCGAGACGCCCATTCCCTGCGTGGCCTGCAACCAGCACATCAAATTCGCCGACCTGTTCGACACGGCGCTCGAGCTGGGCGCGGACGTGCTGGCGACCGGCCATTACATCTCGTCGCGCGCCGCCCCCGAGGGTCGCGCCCTCTTCCGCGCCAACGACGCAGACCGCGATCAGAGCTATTTTCTCTTCGCCACCACGCGCGACCAGCTGAACCTGCTGCGCTTTCCTCTGGGCGACCTGCCCAAGGCGGAGGTTCGCCGCCGCGCGCATGACTTCGGCCTGACGGTCGCCGACAAGCCCGACAGCCAGGACATCTGCTTCGTGCCGTCAGGCAAATATACCGACATCATCGAGCGCATGATCCCCGGGGCCGCCGAGCCGGGCGAAATCGTCCATGTCGACGGCCGCGTGCTCGGCCGCCATGCGGGCGTGATCCACTTCACCATCGGCCAGCGCAAGGGCCTGGGGCTCGGCGCCGCCGGGTCCGGCCAGCCCAGCAAGGGCGAGCCGCTCTACGTCATCAAGCTCGACGCCGCCAACAAGCGCGTGGTCGTGGGGCCGCGCGAGGCGCTGGCGACCCGTATTGTCCATCTGCGCGACGTCAACTGGATCGGGCCGGGCCAATTGTCCGAAATTCCCGAACAGGGTCTCGAGGTGGCGGTGCGCCTGCGCTCCACCCGCCCGCCCGGCGCCGCGATCCTGCGCCGCCGCGGCGACGAGGTGGAGGTCGAACTGGCGATCGGCGAAGACGGTGTGTCGCCCGGCCAGGCCTGCGTCTTTTATGAGGATAGCGAGCCGACCGCGCGGATTCTCGGCGGCGGCTTCATCAAACCTGCACTATGATCGGGCGGCCGCCGTCAAAGAGGACCGCCAGCATGAGCCTGGAGACGAGACAACCCGGGAGCCTGTCCCACGCCGACGTGGAGAACGCCTATGCGCGTTGGGCCCCCTTTTACGATCTCGTCTTCACCGCGACCATGCGGCCGGGCCGCAAGGCCGGGGCCGCCGCCATCAACCGGCTGAGCGGCCGCATTCTCGACGTCGGGGTCGGGACCGGTCTCGAACTCCCGATGTTTTCGCGCGAGCTGCGCATCACCGGCATCGACCTGTCCGATCCCATGCTGGAAGTCGCCCGCAAGCGCGTCGCCTCGCTCGGGCTCGACAATGTCGAGGACCTGCGGGTGATGGACGCCATGCAGCTGACCTTCCCGGACGCGAGCTTCGACGGAATCGTCGCCCCCTATGTGCTCACCGTCGTGCCCGATCCGCACAAGACGCTCGACGAAATGCTGCGCGTGGTGAAGCCCGGCGGCGAAATCGTGCTGGTCAACCACATCGGCGCGGAGAGTGGCCCTGTGGCGGCCGTGGAGGCATGGCTCGGACGTCGCGCGGCCTCGCTGGGCTGGCGGCCGGAATTCCCGTGGAGCATCGTCCAGACATGGCTGGACGCGCATCCCGACGCGGCCCTCGTCGAACGCCGCACGCTGGCGCCCCTCGGCCTGTTCACATTGGTCCGCATCAAGCGCGCGCCTGACGCTTGACACTCCGCGCAGGTCAATTCTATATCGCGGCTCTCGCGCGGACGATCCCGCGCCGGGGCGGGGTAGCTCAGCTGGTTAGAGCAGCGGAATCATAATCCGCGTGTCGGGGGTTCGAGTCCCTCTCCCGCTACCAAACATCCCCCAACGCCGATGCATCCTTGCGCGCGCCTCACGGGCGCGTAGTCGGATTCCCGCTGCCCATCATCCCTGATGACGCCGGCGGCGCGACGCACTACCCTGCGGCCGAGCCGGGCTAAACACGGCGCAGGGAGAAGATGATGCCTGGAGTTGGACCAGCGCTGGCGGGCCTCGTGGCCGGCGCGCTCACGGCGCTTGCGGCGGCGCCCGCGTTTTCGCAGCAGAACGTCGAGGATTTTTACCGCGGCAAGAAGATCGACATGATCATCGGCTATTCGGCCGGCGGCACCTATGATCTCTATGCGCGGCTGATCGCCCGGCAGCTCGCAAACTACATCCCGGGAAAACCCCTGATCGTGCCGCGCAACATGCCCGGCGGCGGCAGCCGCACCGCCACCACCTGGGTCTATACGGGCGCGCCGCGCGACGGGACCGTGCTGGCGACCGCCGACCAGTCGCTCGCGGTCGAACAGGCCATGGGCGACAAGCAGTTGCGGCTGGATACGCGCGAGCTGATCTACATCGGCAATCCGAACGCCGACAACAACACCACGACGACGTGGCACACGAGCCCCGTCAAGACGATCGACGACGCCAAGCGCTTCGAGGTTCCGATGGGCGCCACCGGCGGCTCGACGTCGTCGCAATATCCCAAGGCCATGAACGCGCTGCTCGGCACAAAATTCAAGGTGATCGTCGGCTATCCCGGCGGCAACGACATCAGCCTCGCGATGGAGCGCGGCGAGGTCGCGGGTCGCGGCTCGAACGCCTGGGGCGCCTGGAAGGCGACGCGCGCCGACTGGATCCGCGACAAGAAGATCAACATTCTGGTGCAGATCGGCCTGACCAAGGCG
Organism: Beijerinckiaceae bacterium; assembly: GCA_019747375.1. GTDB lineage: Bacteria > Pseudomonadota > Alphaproteobacteria > Rhizobiales > Beijerinckiaceae > Terripilifer. The sequence continues at coordinate 12,001 of JAIEQX010000079.1, forward strand.
CATGACCTGCCCGACGTGCCGCTGCTGATGGACCTCGCCAAGAACGAGGAAGACCGCGCGGTCCTGAAACTTCTCTCCGCCTCGACGACGATCGGCCGGCCTATCTTCACGACGCCCGGCGTGCCGCCCGAACGCGTCAAGGCCCTGCGCGACGCCTTCGACAGGATGATCAAGGACCCTGCTTTCCTCGAAGTCGCCAGGAAGGAAAATCTGGAGATCGACCCTGTCTCGGGCGAGGAGTTGCAGCGCATCGTCAACGACATCGTGTCGACTCCGAAGATCGTGGCCGATCGCCTGCAGGAGATCATCGGCGGCATCGAGCAAAATCGCTGAAGGGACCCGAGCGATGCAATCCAACCTGAAAGCCGTCAAGGACGGACTGGCGCGCGAAGTCGCCGCCGCGACGCGGATTCTCGTGGCGGAGAAGATCCTCGACTACAGCGGCCACGTGACGACGCGCCTGCCCGACGACCAGGGATTCCTGATCCAGACCGGTCTCGACTCACGCGCCGAGCTGCGTCCCGAGCGGCTTCTGGTCGTGGATTACGAGGGAAATGTTCTGGAGGGCGAAGGCAACCCGCCGGCCGAACTCGCCCTGCATGTCGAGATGTTCCGGGCGAGGCCCGATATCCAGTCGGTGCTGCACTGTCACATGGATCTCGCCATCGCCTTCACGATGATGAAAAACGTGCAGCTGAAGCCCATGCGGGCCCGCGCGGTCCGCTGGGAAAGCGGGATTCCGACGCATCCGGATCCGAGCCACATCAAACATGCGGATCAGGCGGCGGCGCTGGCGAAGACGCTCGGTCCGCACCACGCCGTTCTCATGCGCGCGCACGGCCTCACGCTCGTGGCGGAATCCGTTCCGGCCCTGCTGGTCGACGCCGTGCATTTCCAGGAAAACGCGCTGGCGTTCATGCAGGTTCTGCAGGCCGGCGCCGAGCCGATGCCCCTGACGGAAGAAGAGCTCGTGCAGATCAACCGGCATGAGATGCGCGAATTCCATATCGGCAAGCTGTGGAACTACTACGTCAGCCGCGCCATCAACGGCGGAATCGTGCCGGCCAACTGGAACCTGCTCGACTGATTGCGAAAGACACGCCGGAAACGTCGATCCGGCGCGCCCGTCGCGATCCCTCAGGGCCCGAGCGCCGCCCGCAGCGCCGCGCGGCGATCGGCCTTGTACATGTCCTTGTAGCTGCGAGGCCCCAGCACGCCCTGCTCGATCTTGACGCAGCCGAACACGAGTTCGTCCGCATGCAGGATCATGTCGAGCCTGTCCGCGAACTGTTCGAGCGACGAGGCCGTGAAGGTTTTCGCGATACAGGCGGCGCGCGCATGCGCCTCGAAATCCACCCGCGTGTTCGGGATCGGATGGCCGCCATTGGCCTCGTAGGTTCCGTTCTGGAAAACCATATGCGTCAGGTTGCGCGGCGCCACCTGGCCGATGGTCACGAGCGTGCCGAGATTCATCAAGAGAGAGCCGTCGCCATCCAGCACGATGACGCGCCGTTCCGGCCGCGCAAGCGCGAGCCCCAGCCCATGCGACGAGGCGAGCCCCATCGCGCCGGAGAAGAAATAATTGAGCGGACGGTCGATGATGCCGAGCCAGTCCGTCGCCGAACTATAGGTCGCGACCACGATTTCGTCGGTGATTTTGCTGGCCAGAAGTTCCAGCGCCGATTTTCGGTTCATCATCATTGCGCCTCCGGACGTCCGCCGATCAGGATTGCGGTCGGGCGCGACTCGCGCCACGCCTCGTCGATACAGGCGGAAATGCGCGGCGCATCCGCGTCGGTCTCGATGCATGTCTGCCGGACGCCCATCGCGGAAAGAATGGGCTCGATGATGCGAACGCCGAACTTGCCCGATTGCGTGGGAGGAACGCCCGGCTCCTTGCCCAGGAGGCCGATCATGAAGCAGATCGGCAGCTTCTGTTCGCAGGCGACGCCCCGGACCGCATTGGCGGCGTAAAGAAAGCCCGTGTACTGCATCAGGATGATGGAACGCCTCGGCCCGTAGGTCAGGCCCGCAGCGATGCCGAAACACTCGTCCTCCTTGCAGACGCGAATGTGCCTGAAATCCGGATCCTGGGCGATGGGCCGCAAAAGGCCCGCCGATGTGTGCAGGTCCGGAACCGACAGGACATATTGCACGCCCGCCTTCTTGATCTCGTCGATGATGACGGAGCCGCGCAGCCTTGGCGCGCCTTGCTGGCCCGGTGCGGTCATGATGTCCTCCCCTTAGATTGCGCTCGAGCCTTTGCGCCGCCCGAACATGCTTTTGGCGGCTGGCGCCTGCCTTCTGAATCGTCCCCTGCCCTGCATCATGGCACGCGGCCGACGTCCCGCCAGACATAAATGTCCTGAATGCGCCGCGCCGCTCGGCGGCCCCCCGACGTCATGACGCCATGGCTTGAGCTTGGCTGCAAGCCATTGCTGCGACGATATCTGGCGTGCCGCACGATCAGGCAGACTGCGCCCCGTTTCAGCGAACGACGCACGCGGTGAACAAACTGGAGCATGAAGTCAGATTTGTCCGTACAAGCTCTTTCCTTTTCCGGCTTGTCCGGACAGGATGAGGGTCTCGTACTTGTCTCCGGCGCGTGCATGATCGAGATCGGCACGCCCGACGACGGAGGGTCGCTCATGGTAAGCTTGCGAAACATGTCGGTTGCGGCAGCCCTGTTGATGGGGATGAGCGGCCAGTCTCTGGCGCAGACCGTGGGGCTCGGCACCACGCAGGGCGGCGCCACCGGCCAGATCGCCACCGCGATCGCCCAGATCGTCACGCAACACGGCGGCATTCAGGTGCGCCCGCAGCCGGTGGCGAACACCGCGCAATATATTCCCGCCATCAATGCCGGCCAGATGGAGTTCGGCATCGCAAACGCGCCCCAGACATCCAACGCGTTCACCGGCACCGGCATGTCGCCCGGCCAGCCCTCGCCGAACCTGCGGATGGTCGCCACGCTGTTTCCGTTCAACGCCGGGCTGCTGGCCACCAAAGCCTCCGGCATCGCGACTTACGCCGATCTGAAGGGCAAGAAGCTCCCGTGGTTCCCGGAAAATTCGCTCGGCGACTCGATCATGCGCGCGTCGCTTGAAGCCGGCGGCCTGAAGCCCGAGGATGTGACGCGCGTGCCGATGCCGAACTTTCCGCGCATGTTCGACGCCTTCAAGGGCGGCCAGACCGACGTGACGATCGCCACGACAGGCTCCCAGAACACGATCGATTTTCAGCAGAGCATTGCGGGCGGCATCCGCTTCCTCGCCTTCAAGCCGACCGATGCCGCCATCCTGGCGAAATGGCTCCCGGGCGCGACCGTGCGCAAGGTGCCGGTCAGCCCGACAAATCCCGGCGTCGAGGAGAACACGCTGGTCTTCTCTTACGACTACACGCTCTTCACTTATGCGAACATGAACGAGGACGTGGTCTACAAGATGACCAAGGCCATGTTCGAGCGCGGCAAGGAACTGCGCGCCACCAGCCCGCTTTGGGAAGACTATGACCCGAAGGAGCTCGGCCGCGGCATCGGCGTGCCGTTCCATCCCGGCGCCATCCGGCTCTACAAGGAGAACGGCGTCAAGGTGGCGCCGTGACATCCTCGGCCGCGTCGCGCGCCGCCGATCTTTTCGGCCAATGCCTCGGCCTCGGCGTGGCTCTCCTGCCCGTCGTGGTCGTTCTGTCGCTGCCATCGCAACTCGGCCTGTTCATCTTCGATGAACAGGTCGCCGCCCTCATCCTCGGCATCGGTCTCGCGGTCGTTTTCCTGCGCGTGCCAGGCCTGCTCGGTCGCTGGGACCGGCAGATCAGCCTTGCCCTGTGCGCGGGCTCTCTGGCGTTCGGCATCGCGCTCGCCATCCGCTTTCCCGTCCTGTCGGAAGGAATCTTCTTTCGCCCGCTCGAGGCCGCGGCCTTTGGCGCGGCGGCCATCATCCTTCTCGTCGAAGGTCTGCGCCGCATCGTCGGCTGGGTGCTGACGATCGTCTTCGCGGGGCTCTGCGTCTACGCCCTGTTCGGCCACGTGCTGCCTTCGTCCTTCGCCGGCAAGTCGCTGGGGCCGATGCAGATGCTCGGATTTCTCGGGGCGGATTCCACCGCGCTCGTCGGCCCCACGCTCACCACCGCCTGCTTCGTCATCATCCCGTTCATTCTGTTCGGCCGTTTGCTGGTCGCGGTCGGCGCGTCCGATGTGTTCGACGCGCTCGGGTCACGCCTCGCCGGAAAGGCGCCGGGCGCATCGGGACGCATCACGATCATCTCCTCCATGCTGTTTGGCACGGTCTCCGGATCGGCCGTCGCCAATGTCATGGCCAACGGCGCCGTCACCATCGGGATGATGACGCGCAACGGCTACAGCAAGGAAGACGCGGCTGCGGCGGAGGCCGTCTCCTCGACAGGCGGCCAGATCATGCCGCCCGTCATGGGCGCTGCGGCCTTCATCATGGCCGAATATCTCAAGGTTCCCTACGCCACCATCATGATGGCGGGGCTCATCCCGGCCTTCCTGTTTTACGGCGCCACGGCCTGCCAGCTCGATTTCACCGCGCGCCGCATGGGCCTGCCGGCCTTTTCCGAGGAAGCGCCGCGCCGGCTGCGCGACATGGGGCTGGAAAGCGCGCTGCTGCTCGTGGCCTTCGTGGTTCTGCTCGGCGGAATCTTCGTCGCCAACATGCCGCCGGAATTCGCCGCGGTTCTGGCTGCGGCCGCGCTCGCCGTCTGCGGAATCGCATTGCTGCGCAAACGCGGCTTCACCACCGGGATGATCCTGCGCGAAATCGCCGGAACGGGCCTCGCATCCGCCGACGTGCTGCTGGTCTGCGCGCTGGCCGGCATGATCATCGGCCTGCTCACCACGACGGGCCTCGGTTTCACGCTGTCGCTGCTGCTGCTCGAAATCGGCAAGTCCAGTCTCGTCATCCTGCTGGTCGTCACCGCAATCGTCTCGCTGATCCTCGGCATGGGCATGCCCACCACGGCCGTCTACATGCTGCTCGCGACCCTCGCCGCGCCCTCGCTCATCCAGCTCGGCGTGCCGGCGCTCGGCGCGCACATGTTCGTCTTCTACTATGGCCTTCTCTCGATGATCACCCCGCCGGTGGCGCTGGCGGCCTTTGCGGCCGCCTCCATCGCCAACGCTTCGCCGGTCGCCGTCGGCTGGCACAGCGTCAAAATGGCCTGGGTGGCCTTTCTGGTGCCGTTCCTCTTCGTCTATCAGCCCGCGATCCTCATGCAGGGCTCTGCCGGCGAGATCGCCGTGGTGGTCATCGGCTCGCTCATTGCCGTGCCGCTGATCACCGGCGCGCTCGTGGGCCACGCATTGGCGCCGCTGGCGCTGGCGACGCGCGGCCTGTGGGCTGTGGCCGGCCTGATGATCTTCATGCCCTTCAGCACGATCGGCGGCTACGGCCTGGCGATCGACGTCGTCGCCATCACGGCCGGCGCCCTGGCGCTCGCCGCGCACTGGCGCGCCAGCCGCGCCGTGCATGTCTCGTCCGCCATGTCGAGCGCGATGGCGCGGTCGGCCAAATGACCCTCGCCCGCCCAAAACTTTCGCACCGGAGCATTCGTTCATGAAGGATCACATCGTCATCGTAGGGGCCGGCCCCGTCGGGCTCGTCAGCGCCTGCCTGCTGGTCGACGAGGGCGTCAGCGTGACGGTTCTGGACAGCTGCAACGACCTGCCGCGCGATCTTCGCGCCTCGACGTTCCACCCGCCCACGCTCGACATGCTCGAGCGTTTCGACGTCGTCCCGAGCATGATCGCCCAAGGCCTGATCTGCCCGGAATGGCAGTTCCGCGACCGCACCGACGGCGTCATCGCGACATTCGAACTGGACCGGCTGAACGACGAGACCGCCCATCCCTACAGGCTTCAGTGCGAGCAATGGCGCCTCGGCGAAATGCTCTGCGAGCGCCTGCGGAAAAGTCCGCTTGCCGATCTGCGATTCGGCATGAAGGCGTCGGCCGTCCGGCAGACCGCCGACCACGTCGAGGTCGACGCCGTCAATGCGCAGGGCGAAACCGAAACGTTCAAGGGCGCCTTCTGCATCGGCGCGGACGGCATCGGCTCGCAGGTGAGAAAAGCCATCGGGGCCGAGTTCGAAGGCATGACCATCCCGGAAATCTATCTCACGGTGTCGACGACCTATGATTTCAGCGAGGCCATGCCGGACATCGCAAATATCGCCTATCTGTCGGATCCCGACGAATGGTTCGTGCTGATCCGCACGGCGAAGATCTGGCGCGCCCTGTTCCCGGTCGATTCGGGCCTGAGCGACAGCGAAGTCACGTCGCCGGAGCTCATCGAGCGGCTTCTGCAGGGCGCCGCCGCCCGGCCCGAGCCCTATGAGATCATTCACAAGACCGCCTATCGCGTGCATGAGCGCGTGGCCGACAAATATGTGAAAGGCCGCATCGCCATCGCGGGCGACGCCGCGCATGTCAACAATCCGCTGGGCGGCATGGGCCTCAACGGCGGCATTCACGACGCCTATAATCTCGCCTCCACGATGGTGGAGATCCTGCGCGGCGCGCCCCTCGACGCACTCGGACGCTACGAGCGCCAGCGCCGCCGTGTGGCGCTCGACGTCGTGCAGCAGACGACCCTGCGCAACCGCGCCATCCTGAACACGCGAGATCCCGCGTCGCGCGCGGCCTATTACGACGACCTGCGCAAGACGGTGGCCGATCCCGAGCGGCACAAGACCTATCTGATGCGGACGTCGATGATCTCGTCACTGCGCGATGTTGCGCAGATTGTCTGAGGCTCCGGCGCCCCGGCTAGAACTCCTCCAGCAGGCGCCCGAAGCCCGACATCTGGTCGGTGATTCCGTTGGCGCGCAGCGCATGCCAGTAGGTCGCCGTATTGATGGCGATCACCGGCTTGCCGAGCCACATTTCGGCGGCCGCCGCCAGCCGCACCATGGAAAGATTTGTGCCCACCTGCACGATGGCGTCGACGTCGTCGCCGTCGAGCGCGCGCAGCGTCTTGCGCAACGTGTCCGTCGTCACCTCGGCGATCTTGGTCCACGAGGCGCATTGCAGCGGAATGTCGCGCACCACCTCGAATCCCATGTCGCCGAAATAGCGGGCCACTTCCGTATTCATCACCGGCCAATAGGGCGAAACGACGGAAATGCGCCTGACGCCGCCATAGGCCCGCAGCGCCGCCGTGCAGGCATGACTGCCGATGCTGACCTTCACGCCCGCGGCGTTCTGCACCTTGTCGACGAAGGTGTCCGCGCCTTTCGCGCCATCGAAGAACGTGACGGCCGACATGCCCATCACGAGATAGTCGGGCGCGCAGGTCATGACGCTTTCCACCGCGTCGATGACGTTCGAGGCGATTGTCTCGGCGCCGGCGCGAAAACTCTCGTTGCTGACCGCGTTCGCGTCCGGCGTGAAGATGCGGCTGTAATGATTGGTGACGCCGCGCGGCCGCATGTCGTCGAAGTCGGGCTGGACGATCGTGTTGGTGGACGGGCCGAGAACGCCGAACTTGCGACGATAGCCAAGTACATCAACCATGTTCCGTCTCCTGCGCGAAAGGCCGCCGTCGGCGCCGGATACAAAATCGCACATAAAATCTGTCCGGACAAACTTTCCTTTTGTGCAGGAAGTCTGCATAAAAGCTGCATCGCAATTGCAATGGCCCGAAACGTTCCCAGCTGAAGAGGCGAATGAAAATGACAAATCCGTCGCTGCGCCAATCGATCGAAGCGCGCCAGATCGTCTCCGCCCCTGGCGTCTACGACATGATTTCCGCACTGATTGCAGACCGCATGGGCTTCAGCGCGCTTTACGTCACCGGCTACGGCACGGTGGCGTCCGCTCTCGGCCTGCCGGACGCGGGGCTTGCGACCTACACGGAGATGATCGAGCACGTCGGGCGCATCGCCTCCATGTGCAAGACGCCGGTGATCGCCGACGCCGACACGGGCTATGGCGGGCTGCTGAATGTGCGCCATACGGTGCGCGGCTACGAAAAGGCGGGCGTCTGCGCCATCCAGCTCGAAGACCAGGAATTCCCCAAGAAATGCGGCCACACGCCGAACCGGCGCGTCATCCCGCTGGACGACATGGTGCGCAAGATTCGTGTGGCGAGCGACAGCCGCTCCTCGGCCGACTTCCTGATCATCGCGCGCACGGATTCACGCACGTCCCTGGGTCTCGACGAGGCCATCCGGCGCGCCGAGGCCTATGGGGCGGCGGGCGCCGATATCGTGTTCGTGGAATCGCCCGAGAGCGAGGAAGAACTCGCCCTCGTGGGCAAGCGCATCGACAGGCCGCTCGTCGCCAACATGGTCAATGGCGGCCGCACCCCGATGCTACCGGTATCGCGGCTGGCGGAACTCGGCTATGCGGTGGCGATCTTTCCGGCCGTCGGTTTCCTCGCGACGGCCCAGGCGCTCACCACCGCCTATGCGGATCTCCAGCAGCACGGAACGACCAGCGAGTCTGTTGCAATGTTTTCCTTCGCGGAGTTTAACAAGCTCATCGGATTCGAGGACGTTTGGGAGTTCGAGCGCCGTTATGCGGAAACCAAGTGAAACGCGGCCGGCCTCGCCACGTCACGGGCTGACGGCGCGATGAGCAGGTCGGGCGGCGTGGCGCTTCCCCGCTACATGCAGATCTTCGCTGAATTGCGCGCGCGCGTGCAGTCCGGCGCCTATCCGCTCGAGACCAGCCTGCCGAGCGAGAGCGATCTCTGCGAAGAGTTCGAGGCCAGTCGCTACACCGTGCGCGAAGCGCTGCGGCGGATGGTCGAACAGGGCATGCTGCTCCGCCGCCAGGGGTCGGGAAGCGTCGTGGTCGCGAGCGAGCCGAACGCGCGCTACATCCACTCCCTGTCGTCGCTCGCGGATCTGTTTCAATACGCGCTCGACACCCATTACGAAGTCCTGTCGAACGAGGTCATCGAACTGTCCTCCGCGCGCGCCGAGATCGTCGGCGGAGACGTCGGATCGAGCTGGAATCTCGTCAAGGGCGTTCGCCGCACCCATGCCGGCGGGGACGTCGTCAGCTACACGCATTCCTACATCCCCAAACGCCTGACGCGTTTCGTCGGCGAACTGCCGGAATGCGTGGGCCCGTTCTACGCGCATCTGTCGCGTCGCGCGCGCGAGGACATCATCGAGGCCGACCAGGAAATCCGCGGCGAGACCATGACCGCCGAAACGGCGCGCCACCTCGGCGGCCGCAAGGGCGACGCCTGCATCTGCGCCCTGCGCAGATACCGGGCGGCGCGCGGCACGCTGATCACGTCCTTGAACTGGCACGTGGTCGAGGATTTCAGGTTTCAGATGAAACTGCTGAAAAATCATTCCTGAAATCAGCCGCGCGGCCGCCGCATGGCAGGAACCTTCGCAAGAGCTTTGCAGTTGCTCTCCCGAGAGTAACCAAAGGACTTCCGAAATGAAAAAGCATTTGCTCCTCAGCCTCGCCATCCTGGCCGTCGCATCCACCGGCCTGCAGGCGCAGGGAATCGTGGGCGGCGCGCAGCAGGGATCGGCTGAAGGCTCCCGCGCGGCCGGCCCGGTGGGCGGCATCGTCGGCGGCGTCGTGGGCGGCGTGGCGGGCGGCGTCGCCGGCCTGCTCGGCATCGATCAGCGTCCGCGCTTCCGCGAATATGTGGTCAGCGAGCGTCGCCCGTCCTATCGCTACGACGGCAGCGTCGTGGTAGGGGCCGAGCTCCCGGCCTCCGGCGTCACCTATTACGAAGTGCCCGCCGAATATGGCGTTCGCGATTATCGCTACACCGTGGTCAACGACCGTCCGGTGCTGGTCGATCCCCGCACCCGCCGCGTGATCCAGGTCATCGAATAATCAATCCGGGCGCCTGGCCGACGGTCGGGCGCCCGTTTCACCAGACAGGTTTTTTCAGGCGACCTGGCCGATGACGCGTTTGGCGTCGAACATGAATCGCTGCGCTTCCGAGGCCGCGACCGCCCTCGAAAAATAGAAGCCCTGCGCGCCCGTGCAGCCAAGCTCGGCCAGCCTGCCGGCCTGCTCTTCCGTCTCCACCCCCACGGCGATGACGGTCTTGCCAAGCTTGCCGCCCAGCGACAGCACCGCTTCCACGATCGCCGCGTCACCCTTTGAACTGAGCAATCGCCGCATGAACGAACGGTCGATCTTGATCGTGTCGGCGGGGAAGTCGCGCATCCGGACGACCGATGCGTAGCCGGTCCCGAATTCATCGATGGCGATTCGGAATCCCGCGTCGCGCAGCCGCCGCGCCTGACGGTACACGGGGCCGTTCTTCTCGGTCAGGATCAGGCTTTCGGTCATTTCGATTTCAAACATCTCGGGCGACAGTCCGGCCTCCTCGACCTGCACGATCAGCGCGTCGACGAAGCGGGGCGCCTGCAACTGCCGAGGGCTCGCGTTGAGCGATACATGCCCGAAGGCCAGGCCGTCGCTTTTCCATTCGGCCGCCTGCGCCAGCGCCCTGGAGATGACGAAGCGGCCGATGCGGTCCGACAGTTCCGGGTCGTCGAAAGCCGCCAGAAAGGCGCCGGCGCTGACCGTCCGTCCCTCCGGCATCCGCCAGCGCAACAGGGCTTCGAAACCCGCCAGCGCGCCGTCGGACAGCTGGAACTTGGGCTGGTAATGGAGATCCAGCTGATCCTGCGCAAGCGCCAGGCCGACGCTCTGGATCGTCGCGAGCCGCAGCTCCGACGCCTGTTTCATGACCGGCTCGAAGAACCGGAACGTGTTCTTTCCGGCGGCTTTTGCGGCATAGAGCGCTGTATCCGCCTTGGTGAAAAACTCCGCAAGCTCGGCCTTCAGATGGACGTCGCAAAGGGCGACGCCGACCGAAGCGCCCAGCTGAAAGGATTGGCCGCTGCGCTCGATCGGGCGTCGCAGGCCCTCCACGATCGCGTTCGCCATCAGGTTGAGGGACCGGCGGTCCGCACAGGCCTTCAACAGCACGGCGAACTCGTCGCCCCCGACCCGCGCCACCAGATCCGCCGCGCCGCAGATGTTCTGGAGCCGCCGCGCGATTTCCTTCAGGCATTCATCGCCGAGCGCGTGCCCGAACGTGTCGTTGATCTGCTTGAATCCGTCGAGATCGATCAGCAGCAGGGCGGTGCTTCCGCAGGACGGCGCCGGGTCGGTCTCGAGCCCGGACAATTCCGCCTGGAACCGGCTGCGATTGGCCAGCCCGGTCAGAGCGTCATATTCGGCCAGATAGCGCGTGCGTTCCGCCAGCGCCTTTTCTTCGCTGATGTCCTGCTTCATGCCGAATATCCGGACCGCCTGATCGCCTTCGCATTCCACCGTGGCGGTCAGCCGCATCCAGCGCGGGTTTCCCCTGGCGGTGACGATCCGCGCTTCCATCCGGAAACCCGTGCGGTCGCGAATGGCCTCGGCGCGGCGCGCTTTCAGTTCCGCCGCGGATTCGGGGGTGTACAATTCGAGCGTCTGCT
>JAIEQX010000297.1 GCA_019747375.1 Beijerinckiaceae bacterium
AACGGTGCCGTCGCCATCGCCCGAGGCGCTGCTCGCGGCCCTGCTGCTTTTCCGCGTGCTTTATTACGTCATTCCCGTCGTGCGTGCGCTGGCGCTGCTCGGCGCCAATGAAAGCATCCGGCGGTGGCAGAGCCTGAGAGCCGCCATGAGCGGCCCCCAGACGAATGGCGACGACAATGGCGTCAACGGCGACGACTTCAATCGTCGCGACTGACCGTCTCAGGTTTCGGGTTCGCCGCCGTCCTTCAGATAGCGGCGCGCCGTCAGGACGATCTTGGGATCCGGTTCGCCCACGACCGTCTCGTCCTTGCCGTCGAAATCGACGCAGGACAGCACATGCCGGATGACGGCGAGCCGGGCGCGGCGCTTGTCGTTGGCGCGGATGATCGTCCACGGCGCCTCGGCGCTGTCGGTCGCCGACAGCATCGCGTCATAGGCCTTGGAATAATCGTCCCACTTTTCGATCGCCTTGAAATCGATGTCGGAGAGTTTCCAGCGCGCCAGCGGGTCGTGCCAGCGCGAATGCAGCCGTTTCATCTGCATTTCCTTGCCGATCGTCAGGAAGATCTTGATCAGCTTCACGCCGTCGCGCGCCAGCATGGATTCGAAATGCGGCGTCTCGCGCAGAAACGCCTCCGTCTCCTCCGGCTTGCAGAAGCCGAAGACCGGCTCGACGCCGGCGCGATTGTACCAGGAGCGGTCGAAGATCGCGATTTCTCCGCGCGTCGGCATATGCGCGACATAGCGCTGGAAATACCATTGGCCGCGTTCGGTTTCGGTCGGCTTGCCGAGCGCGATGACATGGGCTGAGCGCGGATTGAGGTGGGCGATGAGCCGGTTGATGGCGCCCCCCTTGCCGGCGGCGTCGCGCCCCTCGAACACGATCGCAAGCCGCTCTCCGCGCTCCTTCAGGCCCGCCAGCATGCGCACGAGCTGAATCTGCAGCTGATAGAGCTCGTCCTCGTAAGGCTTGCTCTTCATCTTGGCGTCATAGGGGAAATCGCCCGACGCCAGCGCGGCCTTGTCGATCGCCTCCGGCAACGTGTCGGAGTCGATCGCAAAGGCCGCCCGTTCGGACTTGTCCTTCTTGCGGATCTTCCCCGGCTCCTGCGCCGCGACCTTCCGGTTCGCGTCCTTGTCCTGCTTCTTGCCCATGTCGCGTCTCCTGATGGCCGTAAGGCTATCGCAAAGGCTGCGCCGCACAAGGCCGGCTTCCGCGGCTTGATCATGACGGCGCAATCCGCCCATAAAGGCCGAATGATCCGACCGGGTCTGCCATGTCGAGGAGTCCGGCCATGGACACGTTGCAGATCAGGGGTTTCGTCGAGGCGCTGCGCGAGCCCGTCCTGGTCGTCGGGCCGGAGCGCCGCATTCTGGCCGCCAATGCCCCCGCCAGATCGCTGTTTCCGACGATCCGCGGCGACGATGCGCTGCCGCTCGTCATGCGCTCGCCCGACGTGCTCGACGCCGTCGGGTCCGTGCTGGCGGGCGGCGCGCCCGTCACCACCACGTGGCACGAGCGCGTGCCGGTCGAGCGTGTGTTCGAGGTCTATGTCGCGCCGCTCGACGCTCCGGGTCGTCCGCCTTCCGCCGTGGTGACGCTGCGTGACCTGACCGATGCGCGCCGGGTCGAGCGCATGCGCGTCGACTTCATCGCCAACGCCAGCCATGAACTGCGCACGCCGCTCGCCTCGCTGCTGGGTTTCATCGAAACCCTGCAGGGACCGGCCCGCAACGACGCCGCCGCGCGGGAGCGCTTTCTGTCGATCATGCGCGAGCAGGGGCGTCGCATGGCGCGCCTCATCGACGACCTCCTGTCGCTGTCCCACATCGAGCAGCACCAGCACCTGCGCCCGAGCGCGCCCGTCGACCTCGTCGAGATCACCCGCAACTGCATCGACGCGCTGAGCCCCATGGCGCAGGAGAACCATGTCGAACTCCGGCTCGACGCGCCCGAGGCGCTGACCGTCGCAGGCGATCGCGACGAACTGGTGCGCGTGGCCGAAAACCTCATCGAGAACGCCATCAAATATGGCGCGAACGATGATCGGGCGCCCACGCACGTGGACATTTCGCTCGGCGTCTGCGGGTCGCAGGCCCGTTTCTCCGTGCGCGACCACGGCCCCGGCATCGCCCGGGAGCACCTGCCGCGCCTGACCGAACGCTTTTACCGCGTCGACGCCGGCCAGAGCCGCGCCAAGGGCGGCACCGGTCTCGGTCTTGCGCTCGTCAAGCATATCGTGGCGCGCCACCGCGGACGGTTGCGGATCGAAAGCGAGCCGGGCGCGGGCGCCCGCTTCGAAGTGGAACTCCCGCTTTCTTCGCCCTGAGGCCGTCGCGGCGGATGCTATACTGTGTCATCGACCTGTCATCTTGGCGTCGTATTTACGCCTCGTGACAGGGCGGAGCGCCATGCGCCGCAGCGTGGTCCGGACGCATCGACAGGCGCGGACCGACATTGAATTCGCCTCGCGGATCGCTGGATCGCGCGGGAGGCAGGGGAGCCCGATGGCCGAACACATAGTCACGTCCTACGACCAGGAACTCGAACTGCTGGGCCGCCGCATCGCCGAAATGGGCGGCATCGCCGAGAAGATGCTGTCCGACGCCATGGACGCGCTGGCGACGCTCGACGTCGATCTCGCCCGCGCGGTGGTGGCGAGCGATCCGCGTCTCGATGCGTTGCAGCGCGAGATCGAGCAGGTCGCCATCCTGACCATTGCGCGCCGCCAGCCCATGGCGGTGGACCTGCGCGAGATCGTCGCCGCCATCCGCGTCTCGGGCGATCTGGAGCGCGTCGGCGACCTCGCCAAGAACATCGGCAAGCGGGCCATCAAGCTCGGGGCCGAGCCGCGTCTGCCCCGCGCAACTGTCGGCCTGAAGCACATGGGGGAACTGGCGCTGCTGCAATTGAAGGACGTGCTCGACGCCTATGCGGCGCGCGACGTCGAGCGCGCCCATGCGGTCTGGACCCGCGACGCGGAGCTCGACGCGCTGGAAGACAGCGTCTTCCGCGATCTCCTCACCTTCATGATGGAAGACCCGCGCAACATATCCTTCTGCGCCCATCTGCTGTTCTGCTCGAAGAACATCGAGCGCGTCGGCGATCACGCCACCAACATCGCCGAGACGGTTCATTACCTCGTCACCGGCGGCAATTTGCCGATCGACCGCCCGAAGGGCGGCTCCGGTGTGGAGTTTCCAGCCGCATGAGCGACATCAGAACGACGACGAACCGCGATGCGCTGAGCGCGCCCCGCATCCTCATCGTCGAGGATGAGGCCGCGCTCTCACTCCTGCTCGCCTATAATCTCGAAGCCGAAGGATTTCTGGTGGAGCGCGTGGAGCGCGGCGACGAAGCCGAACTCCGGCTGCTCGAAAGCCCTCCCGACCTCGTCATCCTCGACTGGATGCTGCCCGGCGTGTCCGGCATCGAAATCTGCCGCCGCCTGCGCGCGCGCGACGCGACCCGCGCGCTGCCGGTCATCATGCTGACGGCGCGCGGCGAAGAAGGCGAACGCGTACGGGGACTTTCGGTCGGGGCGGACGATTACGTCGTCAAGCCCTTCTCGGTTCCTGAACTGATGGCGCGCGTGCGTGCGCTGCTGCGCCGCGCCAGCCCTGAGCGCATCGCCGGGCGTCTTGCGTCGGGCGACATCGAACTGGATCGCGAGACGCATCGCGTCCGCCGCGCCGGCCGCGACATCCATCTGGGCCCCACGGAGTTCCGCCTTCTCGACTATCTCCTGGAAAAGCCCGGCCGCGTGTTTACGCGCGCGCAGCTGCTCGACGCGGTCTGGGGCATGTCGGCCGAGATCGACGAGCGCACGGTCGACGTGCACGTCGGGCGTCTGCGGAAAGTGCTGTCGCGCGGGCGTGAACGCGATCCCATCCGCACGGTGCGAGGCGCGGGCTATTCCTTCGATGAGACATTCGGGCGCAACTGAGCGACGTCGCGTCAACGAAAAATGGCGGATCCGTGGATCCGCCATTTTCAGTTTCAGGCCTCCGCTGGAGCGTCTCAGGCGAGACGCTGCAGCCTCTTTTCGCGATCGCGTTCGCGACGGCGGTCCTGCGCAGGCTGATAGGCGATCCTTGCGTGATGCACGCAATAGGGGCCGACCGCAGGCGACTTGGAGCCGCAGAAGCGGAACTCGCTGGTGGTGGGATCGCCCACCGGCCAACGGCACATGCCTTCGCGCAAGTCCATGATCGTCACCATCTCGGACATCGGGATGACGACTTCTTCCACCGGCCGTGGCGCAGGCGCCTCGATCGGCTTGTAGGCGAGCGCGACATTGCCGCGCGAGAGAGGAGCGGATGGCCGCTGCGGCTGTGCCCGCATCGGCTGTGGCCGTACCCGCTGCCTCGGTTGCGCCGTGGCCGGCGCCTTGACCCGGCCGGACAGGCCGAGCCGATGCACTTTGCCAATGACGGCATTGCGCGTGATGCCGTGGGATAATTCCGCAGCAATCTGGCTGGCGCTGAGCCCCTCCAGCCATAGCTTGCGCAGAAGATCCACGCGCTCATCGGTCCAGGACATTGATTGTCCTCCTCAAAGGGTCCGCATAAAGAATCCGGGAATGCACGCAGCACCGGAAAACCGGCGTCGTTACACGCATTGCACTCTCGGAAGGTCCGCCGCACGAGATGTCGTAGTCGACAAAAAAGACGCTACACTAGCCGTTGAATCTCACGCAAGAGTCCGAAGCCTTAACGAATCGTTTTCCCCAGCGAGTTGCATTTTCGACTCACATTCGAGAAGCGCCCGCCACGCGCCGTTGATTTGAATCCGTATAAATAGAGCGTCGCTAAACCTGTCTTGTCGGCTCTCATCTCTCGACTATCCGCTCTGCGTCCAATGTCTTGTTCAAGGCGCCGCGGCGCCTTGCAAATCTCGACGCCGCCGGGGCCGCGGGTCCCGTCTCGGCGCATTTGACCGGGGACGCCGGAGAATCTAGACTTGACATCAGTTGCCGCCCCCAGAGGCGGCACTTTGATTTTCAGGACCCCGAACGGACCAAAAGGGAACACACCGTGACTTCGCCGCTGTTGCCGACCTATGCGCGTGCAGACATCTCCTTCGAAAAGGGCGAGGGAGCCTGGCTGGAGGCGCAGGACGGAAGCCGATATCTCGATTTTGGCGGCGGCATCGCGGTGGCCTCGCTCGGCTACGCCCATCCCCATCTCGTCGAGGCGCTGGTCGAGCAGGGCCGGAAGATCTGGCACACCTCGAACCTGTTCCGGATTCCGGAAGGCGAGCGACTGGCGCAGCGCATCGTCGACGCGACCTTCGCCGATACGGTCTTTTTCACCAATTCCGGCGCCGAGGCGATGGAATGCGCGATCAAGATGGCGCGCAAGTACCAGTCGGCCTCCGGCCACCCGGAAAAATTCCGCATCATCACCTTCGAGGGCGCCTTCCACGGCCGCACGCTCGCCACCATCGCGGCCGGCGGCCAGGCGAAATATCTGGACGGCTTCGGCCCCAAGGTCGACGGCTTCGATCAGGTTCCCTTCGGCGATCATGAGGCCCTGAGGGCCGCCATCGGCCCCGAGACGGGCGCGATCCTGATCGAGCCGATCCAGGGCGAGGGCGGCATCCGTCCCGTGCCGCCGCAATGCCTGCGCGGCCTGCGCGAGCTTTGCGACGCCCACGGCCTGCTGCTCATCTTCGATGAAGTGCAGACCGGCGTCGGCCGCACCGGCAAGTTCCTGGCCTGCGAGCACGCCGGCGTCGCCCCCGATATCGCCGCGCTCGCCAAGGGCATCGGCGGCGGCTTCCCGCTCGGCGCGTGTCTCGCCACCGGCGAAGCCGCCAAGGGCATGACGGCGGGCACGCACGGCACGACCTATGGCGGCAACCCGCTCGCCATGGCGGTCGGCAACGCCGTGCTGGACGTGGTGCTGGCCCCCGGCTTCCTCGATCATGTCGCCCGGATGGGCCTGCTGCTCAGGCAGAAGCTCGCGCAGGTGCAGGACCAGCATCCGCGCGTCATCGATCTGGTGCGCGGCGAAGGGCTGATGATCGGCATCCGCGTCAAGCCCAACAATGCGGAATTCGCCGCGGCGGCGCGGGCCGAGCACCTGCTTGTCATTCCCGCCGGCGACAATGTCGTGCGGCTGCTGCCGCCCCTGATCGTCGGCGAGGCCGAAGTGAGCGAAGCCGTGAAGCGGCTCGAAGCCGCGTGCCGCCGCATGGAGGCCGAACTCGACAAGGCGCAGCAGGCGCAGACCAATGGAGCAAAGGCGTGAGCACCGCGACGGCAACCGGCAAGCCCCGCCACTTTCTCGACCTGTCCGAAATCGGCGCGCACGACCTGCGCAGCGTGATCGACTCGTCCGCCGCGATGAAGTCCGTGCGCCGCAAGGGCGAACCGTCGACGTCGAAGCCGCTGGCTGGAAAAGTCCTCGCGATGATCTTCGACAAGCCGTCGACGCGCACGCGCGTCAGCTTCGATATCGCGATGCGCGAACTCGGCGGCGAGACCATCATGCTGACGGGCGCGGAAATGCAGCTCGGCCGCGGCGAAACCATCGCCGACACGGCGCGCGTCTTGTCGCGCTATGTCGACGCCATCATGATCCGCATTCTCGATCATGACGACATGCGCGAACTGGCCGCCCATGCAACCGTCCCGGTCATCAATGGATTGACCAAGCGTTCGCATCCCTGTCAGGTTATGGCCGACGTGCTCACCTTTGAAGAACATTGCGGGCCCATCAAGGGCCGCACCGTCGCCTGGAGCGGCGACGCCAACAATGTGCTGGCGAGCTGGATCGAGGCCGCGCAGCGTTTCGACTTCACCATCAATGTCGCGACGCCGCCCGAACTCGCGCCCTCGGCCGCCGTGCTCGGCTGGGCGAAAACCAACGGCGCGCGCCTCAACCTCATGACGGATCCTTTCCAGGCCGTCGCGGGCGTCGACGCGGTCATCTCGGATTGCTGGGTGTCCATGGGCGACGAGGACGAAAGTCAGCGCCACAACCTGCTGGCTCCCTATCAGGTGAACGAGCGCCTGATGGCGGCCGCCTCCAGGGACGCCATCTTCATGCATTGCCTGCCCGCTCATCGCGGCGAGGAAGTGACCGACGCGGTCATCGACGGTCCGCAATCCGTCGTCTTCGACGAGGCCGAGAACCGGCTGCACGCGCAAAAGGGCGTGCTGGCCTGGTGCCTCGGTGCGGCCAAGCCGTGAACGAAGCCCCGATCCGCCCGGTGTCCGACAACGGTCGTGACGACGTCGTCATCCCGTTCGTCGTGGAGCCTTTGGAGACCCGCGGCCGCGTCGTGCGGCTCGGTCCGTCCGTCGACGCCATTCTGAACCGGCATGGTTATCCCGAGCCCGTGGCGCGTCTCGTCGGCGAGGCGGCGGCGCTGACGGTCCTGCTGGGCTCGTCGCTGAAATTCGAAGGCCGCTTCCAGGTCCAGACCCGCACGGATGGCGTGATCGATCTTCTGGTCGTGGATTTCGACGCGCCCGATCGCCTGCGCGCCTTCGCGCGGTTCGACGCGGCCGCGCTGGACGTCGCGCTGGCGGAAGGCCGCTCCGCCCCGGCCCAGCTTCTGGGGACCGGCCATCTCGCGCTGACCATCGATCAGGGCGCCGACATGTCGCGCTATCAGGGCGTCGTCGCGCTGGAAGGGCAGGGGCTCGAGGAAGCGGCGCATCAATATTTCCGCCAGTCGGAGCAGATCCCCACCGTGGTGCGCCTCGCCGTCGCCGAAAGCATCGTCGGCTCGGAAGCGCACTGGCGGGCCGGCGGCCTCATCGTCCAGTTCCTGCCGGATTCGCCCGAGCGGCGCCGCCTGCCGGACCTGAGTCCCGGCGATGCGCCCGAGGGGGCCGAGCAGCAGCCGCACTTTGCCGAGGACGACGCCTGGAACGAGGCCAGGTCGCTGGCCGCGACCGTGGAGGATCACGAACTGGTGGATCCGACCCTGTCGAGCGAGCGCCTGCTCTATCGTCTGTTTCACGAGCGCGGCGTGCGGGTGTTCGATCCGCAGGAGGTGCAGGAAGCCTGCCGCTGCTCGCGCGAGCGCATCTCCGACATGCTGACCGGCTTCACCCCGCAGGAGCGCCGCGACATGATCGGCGACGACGGCAAGATCGGCGTCACCTGCGAATTCTGCTCGACGCACCGCGAGTTCGATCCACAGGATTTCGATCCACAGGATCGTGAAAGTTCGGACACGGCGTAACAGGCGCGGCGGCTGAAACCAGCCGTTGCGAAAAGACCCTCTTCTCAGCTATCGAAGAGGCAGGCGCCGAAGACGCGCAACCGGACCAGCCCTCGAAGGCGAACGGCCGGATCAAACGACTTGAACACGGCATTCGGCGCCATGGCTCCGCCGGCGCGAGGAGGAATCGACATGTCAGCCACGATTTTGTGCGCGGGACTGAGCCGCCCCGTCCGGCAGGGCCGCCCATGACGCTCGCGATGACCAAGGACCAGGCTGCGGACGCAGACATCAAGATCCGGCTGCGCGGGCTCTCGAAAGTGTTCGACACCAAGTCGGGCCCGTTCGTCGCGCTCGAGCCGATGAATCTCGACATTCCCACCGGCTGCTTCTTCATGATCGTGGGCCCGTCCGGTTGCGGCAAGACCACGCTGCTGCGCATTCTCGCGGGACTGGAAGACCGTTCCAGCGGCACGATGGAGATCGCCGCGCCCGCCAAGGGCCGTCCGAGCAATTCGATGGTGTTCCAGGGCGACTCGCTCTTCCCCTGGATGACCGTGTTCGAGAACGCCGCCTATGGCTTGCGCATGCGCCGCCTGCCCGAAGGCGAGATCCGCGACGTCGTGGGCCATTACCTGCAGCGCACCGGCCTGTCCAAATTCCACGAGTCCTATCCGCACCAGCTGTCCGGCGGCATGCGCCAGCGCGTCTCCATCGCCCGCGCCTTCGCCAACGACCCCGACATCCTGCTGATGGACGAACCCTTCTCGGCGCTCGACGAGCAGAACAAGATCCTGCTGCAGGAAGAGCTGCTGCGCATCTGGGAAGAGACGCGCAAGACCGTCATGTTCATCACCCATTCGGTCGACGAAGCCGTGACGCTGGGCGACCGCATCATGATCATGACGGCTCATCCGGGCCGTTCGAAACTGATCGTCGACGTGCCGTTCGAGCGGCCGCGACGCGTGCTGGAGCTGCGCGCGCAGCCCGCCTATGGCGAACTCGTCTATTCGATCTGGGGACATTTGCGCGACGAGGTGCAGCGCGCCCGCGCTCAGGACGAAGGAAGCGCGAAATGACCAACATCGCCGAAAAGGAAGCCGTGCCGCCGCGCGCCACGTCGGGCTTCAGCATCAGCCGCGACACGGTCGAGCGCTTGCTCAACTTCGCCTCGCCGGTCTTCCTGCTTCTGCTCTGGGAAATCGCCGCCCGCACGGGCTTCATCGACGTGCGCTTCTTCCCGGCGCCCTCCAAAATCTTCGAGCAGTTGGTCGTCCTGGCCAAGGACGGCTCGCTCTGGGTCAATTTCGCCGCCAGCATGCAGCGCCTGTTCTGGGGCTTCCTGTTCGGCGGCGTGCCGGCGCTCGTGCTCGGCGTCACCATGGGCCTCAGCCGCACCTTGCGCATGCTGGTGGAGCCGCTGATTTCCGCCACCTATCCGGTGCCCAAGAGCGCGATCCTGCCGCTCGTGCTGCTGATCTTCGGCCTCGGCGAAGCCTCCAAGATCGTCATGGTGGCGATCGGCATTTTCTATCCGATCGTCATCAACTCGATGGCGGGCGTGCTGGAGATCAACAAGATCCACTTCGACGTCAGCCGCAATTTCGGAGCGAGCCGCTGGCAGGTGTTCCGCACGGTCGCGCTGCCCGGCGCCATGCCGCTGATCCTCACCGGCGTGCGTCTGGGCATCGGCCTTGGCCTCGTGCTGATCTCGCTCGCCGAAATCGTCGGCGCCAAGAGCGGCCTCGGCTACATGATGTGGAACGCCTGGGAAATTCTTTCGGTCGAGACCATGTATGTCGGCCTTCTCGTGATCGCCATTCTGGGCATCGCCTTTTCGCTGGCGATCACCGAGCTCGAGCGCATCATTGTGCCGTGGAAGCGCGGCCGCTGAGGCGCGCCGCTCTTACGCCTCTGCGAGAGGCGTTTTTGCGAAACCGTCGGTTGCGGCGATGATTCGCCGCAACACGCTGGGTTCGGCCGTCGCATGCCCGGCGTCGGGCGCGATGTCGAGCTTCGAACCCGGCCATGCGCGATGCAGTTCATGCGCCGTGACGGGCGGCGTCACGGCGTCGTAGCGGCCCTGCACGATGACGCCCGGCAGGTCGGCGAGCCGCGCGGCATTGGCGAGGATCTCGCCTTCCGCCAGAAAGCTGCGATGGACGAAATAATGCGCCTCGATCCGCGCCAGCGCATGCGTATGCGGGCCGGCGGCGCCGCTCATGTAGCCGCGCGGCAGCAAGGTCAGCATCTGCCCCTCATAGGCGCACCAGGCGGCCGCGGCCTCATATTCCGTCGTCATGTCGCCGCAGGTCAGGCGCCGATGATAGGAGGCGATCGGATCGGCGCGCTCCTCCTCGGGGAGGAAGCCCAGAAACGCCTCGTGGGCTTCCGGAAACATGTGCCGCGCGCCATCGCCGTAGAGCCAGTCGATCTCGCGCTGCCGCGCCGTGAACACGCCGCGCAGCACCAGCGCGCGCACCTGCTCGCGATGCCTTTGCGCATAGACGAGCGCCAGCGTCGCGCCCCATGATCCGCCGAGCACGAGATGCCAGCGCGTCACGCCCAGCGCCCCGCGCAGCGCCTCGATGTCGGCGACGAGATGCTGCGTCGTATTGGCCACGAGATGGCCGAGCGGCCTGGAGCGTCCCGCGCCGCGCTGGTCGAACAGGATGACGCGCCACACGTCGGGATCGAACAGGCGACGATTGTCCGTGCTGCAGCCGCCGCCTGGCCCGCCATGCAGGAACAGGGCAGGGCGTCCCGTCGGATTTCCGCAGGCTTCCCAGTAGAGCGTATGCCCGTCGCCCACCGGCAGCGTGCCGGTGGCGTAGGGTTCGATCGGCGGGTAGAAGCCTCCGGAACTCATGCGCCCGGCCTCAGGCCGGAACGCCCGCTTCGACGCGTCCGAGCGCGGCGGTCGTGGGGAACACCAGCGACTTGATCACGACCGGCACGGCGCCGGAGGTCTCCAGCATCGCCCCGATGTCGATGAAGTCGAATTCCTTCAGGTTGATGCCGTCGATCGAGACGATCGGCGTCGTCATCTTGGCTTCTTCCAGGCAATGGATGCCCACGAGTCCGCCGATGTCGCCGTCGCCCACGAGGATCAGCGGGAAGTTTTTCGACAGCGAGGCCGCGAGGCCCTCGCGCACGCCGCGCACGAAATCGTCGAGCCGCCGGAAGGTCGCAGACCCGGCCCAGCGATAGCACAGCGCCACAGCCTGTTCGCCTTCGTGCAGGTCGAGGCGGCGCAGCGCGGTGCGCACCGCGGCCGCAATGGCCTCGACGTCGAGCGTCTCGTCGTCGAGCGGAATATCCGGCGTGATCACCGGCACGTTGCGCACCGGCAGCACGTCCAGCGGACGCACGAAGATCGTGCTGCCGCTGACCTGGATCGTATATTGCGAGGCGCCCACCACGGTGGCGCGAATGCCTTCGTCGGGCTTTTCGAGGCGCGGGCCCCAGGCCTGCACGCGCGACAGGATCGCCTTGCCGAGCTTCGGCCCGAGATCGCCGAAGCCCGCGGCCTGGCGGTTGTAGATATATTCCGAAACGCCGCCCGAGAAGGTGACGACGTCGGGCTTGCGCTCGTTGCGCAGCGGCTCGAGGCGCAGCAGCGAGGCCGTATCGGCGCTGAGCTTCGGGCTCTGCACGGCTTCCATCAGCCGGTCCGCCATGCGCTCGATCATCTGGTCGAGCTTGCCGGCGTCAGGGATCTCGCCCATCGCCAGGTTCAGCCCGACCTCGGCGGCGAAGCGTCGCGCCGCTTCCTCGATGCGCACGACGCGGCCCTCGGCGTCGAACGACAGGATGCGCGCGCCCACGTCCACGGCCGTCATCTCGGCGACCTCGCCGCGATCGCAGACCGCGATTTTCGAGGTCCCGCCCCCGATATCGATGTTCATGACGCGATTGCCTTCGCGCTGCGAGCGCGCGGCGGCGCCGGAGCCGAAGGCCGCCAGCGTGGTCTCGAGGCCGTCGCCGGCGCTGACCGACACGAATTTGCCGGTCTGGGCGGCGAACAATTCGCCGATCGCCCGGGCGTTGCTGCGCCGGACCGCGACGCCCGTCAGGATCAGCGCGCCGGTGTCGATCGACATCGGGTCGATCCCGGCGATCTCGTACTGGCGGTCGATGAACTGGCCGAGCTTGCCCGCGTCGATCGTCATGTCGTCCGCATAGGGCGTCAGGAGCACGTCGGATTCGTGGAAGACCTCGCGCTCGGAGACGATGTAGCGCGTGTCGACGCGCTCCAGCACCAGTCGCGAGAACACCAGGTGGGAGGTCGACGAGCCGATATCGACGCCCACGCTCACGAGGCGGATTTCGTCTTCCTCTTCGAGGCTGCGCCGCACGTTGCTGAAAAAGATCCTACCGCCGACCGCCTCTTCCATCCTCGCGCTCCTTTGCTTGTTCTTGCTGGGCTTCTTCAGCCTGCAATCCGCCAATAAGGCAGGCCTGTCAACCATGGCCGAGCCCGGCCTCTTGCCTTTACCCCGACTAGACCTTAGTCGAATGGCATGGGAAAATAAAAACAAGAGGTCCCGTCATACGGGATCGGCCGCCAGCAGCGAGGGAAGTCGAGGACATGGCAAGCGGTGCAGACGACAAGAAGACGGGCCACACCATGGACGATCACCATGGAATGGGTAAGGCCTGGACCCATGAGCACGACGGCTATGCCGACCATGACCACGACGAATACGACATTGACGGTCCGATCGAGGAAAATCCCCTCTGGATCCAGGACAACGTCACCCTGACCAGCGTCGGCGTCGACATCGGCTCCTCCGGCACCCAGGTGATCTTCTCCAGGATCCACCTGCGCCGTCTCGCCGAGGACCTGACCAGCCGCTATTACGTGGTCTCGCGCGAAACCCTGTACCTTTCGCCCGTCTCGCTGACCCCCTATGCGAGCGAGACCCGCATCGACGACGTCAAGCTCGGCCAGATCATCCGCGACGCCTACGAGGGCGCGGGCCTGAAGCCCGAGGAGGTCGACACCGGCGCCGTCATCCTGACCGGCGAGGCCCTGCGGCGCGAGAACGCCCAGGGCATTTCCAAGCTCCTGTCGGAAGCCGGCGGCGAATTCGTCTGCGCCACGGCCGGCCACCACATGGAATCCATGCTGGCCGCCTATGGCTCGGGCGCCGCCACGGTCTCGTCCGACATCGGCAAGCGCGTCCTCAACATCGACATCGGCGGCGGCACCACCAAGCTCGCCATCGTGGAAGGCGGCCGCGCCCTGACGACGGCTGCGGTCCATATCGGCGGCCGCCTGCAGGTCGTCGACGAAAACTTCAGGATCGTCCGCCTCGACCCGGCGGGCCGCACCCACGCCAAGCGCGCGGGCTTCGACTGGCATCTGGGCGACACGGTGGATTCCGCCTCGCTCGACAAGGTCGCGGACGTGATGGCCGACACGCTGGTCTCGGCCCTGACGGCGCGCCCGATGCCCCATGACGTCGAGCATCTCTATCTCACCGATCCGATCCTCGATTTCGGCGATCTCGGCGGCATCATGTTCTCGGGCGGCGTCGGCGAATATGTCTACGACCGCGAGGAGCGCGATTTCGGCGACATGGGCAAGCGCCTCGGCGCGGCCATCCGGCGCAAGATCGAAGCCGGAAAATTACCCTGGAAGCTGCTCCCGGCGGGCGAATGCATTCGCGCCACCGCGCTCGGCGCGTCGGAATATTCCGTCCAGCTCAGCGGCAACACCAGCTACATTTCCAACCCCGGCGAATTGCTGCCGCGCCGCAACCTTCAGGTCATCCAGCCGCCGATCGAGATCGGCGACGATGTCGACGCCGACGCCGTCGCGCGCGCCATCAGGGCGCACCGCAAGGCCTTCGAGGTCGAGGGAGCCGAGATCGACATTGCGCTCGCCATGCGCTGGACGGGCGTGCCCGCCTATGAGCGCATCGCCAATTTCGGCAAGGGGATCGTGGCGGGCCTCGCCGATCACATCGAGCAGAAGAAGCCCATCTACGTCATGCTCGACGGCGACGTCGCCCAGACGCTGGGCCACATCATGCGGGAGGAGCTGAAGGTCGAATCCGAGATCCTCGTCATCGACGGCGTCATGCTGATGGATTTCGACTATATCGATCTCGGAAAGGTCCGCATTCCGTCCTTCACGGTGCCGGTGACCATCAAGTCGCTGGTGTTCAGCGAGGATCCGCGCGGGCCGCGTTCGAAGGAGATCATCCATCACCGCGAGGAGGAGGAGGAAGGCCACGGCCACTCCCATTCCCACGCGCATGGACACGGCCATTCGCACGGCCACGGTCACGACCATTCGCACTGACGGCGCCCGCGCCTGACGATCCGGCGTCGTCGTCGCGACGCCGCCGCGCTTCAAGAAACGACCCGGCCGGAGACGACATGCAAGCAGGGGGGCAGGCGCCAGCGTCGGACGCCCGCGTGGCCGAGGCTGCGTCGGGCCCGGGCGCCGGCATGCCGCCGCGCCTGCAGGGAGACGCCCCGCGGGTCGACGCCCAATGGGCCATTCTCGGTTCCGTCGTCGCCGTCACGGCGTGGCTCGCGCTCGTGCCGCTCGGCTTTCTCGTCTGGCAGAGCTTTCTCACGCCCCACAGCGCCCGCGCGCCCGCGCGCTTCACGCTGAAGAATTACATCGAGGCCTACACCAGCGTCGAAACGCTGCTGCTGTTCTTCAACTCGCTGCAATTCGCCATCGGCGCCGCGGTCCTGGCGCTCGTCGTCGGCACGGCGCTCGCCTGGGTGAACGAGCGCACCAACACGCCGCTGAAGCCGCTGTTCTACGCGCTGTCGATCATCCCGCTGATCATTCCCGGCATTCTCTTCGTCGTGTCGTGGATCATGCTGGCGAGCCCCAAGATCGGCATCATCAACCTCGTGCTCCAGAGCCTGTTCTCGACCGATCACGTCTTCGTCGACATCTACTCGATGAGCGGCATGATCTGGGTCGATGGACTGCATTACGCCCCCATCGCCTTCCTGCTGATGACCGCCGCCTTCCGCTCCATGGATCCCTCGCTCGAGGAATCCGCCATGATGTGCGGCGCGTCCATGGCGCAGATCGCGCGCCGCATCACCCTGAAACTCGCCTGGCCGGCGATCGCGGCCTCGTTCCTGATCCTTTTCGTGCGCAGCATCGAATCGTTCGAAGTTCCTGCGCTGCTGGGGCTTCCGGTGGGCCTGCGCGTCTTCACCTCGTCGATCTACGACGCCATTCACGCCTATCCGAGCAATATCGGGCTGGCGTCGGCCTACGCCATCACCCTGCTGGTCATCACCATGGCGGGCGTCACCCTGCAGTCGCGCGTCACCGGCCAGGGCCACCGATATTCCACCGTCACCGGCAAGGGCTTCCGGCCGCGCCGCATCGATCTCGGCCGCTGGAAATATCTGACCGCCGGGCTTTTCCTGCTCTATGCGACGCTTGTGGTGATCCTGCCGTTCTGCGTGCTGGTCTGGTCGTCACTGCAGAAATATTACGCGGCGCCGTCCATGGCGGCGCTGCAGACGCTGTCGTTCGACGCCTATCGGACGATCCTGAATTATCCGAGCGCCGGAACGGCCGTCTGGAACAGCGTCGTCCTGTCGCTCGGCAGCGCCACCGCCGTGATGGCGCTCACCGCGGTCATCTGCTGGATCGTGCTGCGCACGAAAATTCCGGGACGCGCGCTGCTCGACAATATGGCGTCGGCGCCGCTGGTCATGCCGGGCCTCGTGATGGGGCTCGCCATCATGATCTGCTACCTGACCATCGGGGGCGGGGTCTATGGCACGATCTGGATCCTGTTCATCGCCTATGTGACGCGCTTCATGCCCTATGGCATGCGCTACAACGCCGCCTCGATGGCGCAACTGCACCGGGAGCTGGAGGAATCCGCCGCCATGGCGGGCGCGACCTGGTTCACGGCGTTCCGCCGCATCGTTCTGCCGCTGCTCAAGCCCGGGTTGATCGCCGGCTGGATCTATATCGTGATCGTCTCGGTTCGCGAGTTGTCGAGCTCGATTCTGCTGTATAGTCCGGGCACGGAAGTTGTCTCGATTGTCATCTGGGAATTGTGGCAGAATGGCCAGTATGTCGAGCTCTCGGCCTTTGGCGTCATGTTGATCGGCGCCTTGTTCGTGTTCGTCATGGTTGCACAGCTTCTAGGCAAGCGCTTCGGAATCAAGGAAGCGTAAAAAAGAACTCTGGGGAGGGATCGCGTGCTTACAGTCAGGGCTCTCTACACCGAATACGCCACGCCGCGCGGACCGGCCGTGAAGGCCGCGCAGGACGTGACCTTCGAAGTGCCGTCGGGAAAATTCTTCACGCTCCTGGGCCCGTCCGGCTGCGGCAAGACCACGACCCTGCGCTCGATCGCCGGGCTCGAGCGTCCGGTCGGCGGCGACATCGTGGTCAACGGCAAGGTCGTCTATTCCTCCGAGCGCAAGATCTTCATTCCGCCGAACCGCCGCAACTTCGGCATGGTGTTCCAGTCCTACGCGATCTGGCCGCACATGACGGTCTTCGCAAACGCCGCCTTCCCGCTGGAAGTGCGCAAGAACAAGCTGCCCAAGAACGAGATCCGCGAGAAGGTCATGCGCGTGCTGACCGCCGTCGGCCTCGAGCAATATGCCGAGCGCGACGCCACCAAGCTGTCGGGCGGCCAGCAGCAGCGCCTCGCGCTCGCCCGCGCGCTCGTGATGGAGCCCGAACTGCTTCTGCTCGACGAGCCTTTGTCCAATCTCGACGCCAAGCTGCGCGACCGCATGCGTTTCGAGCTGAAGCGCATTCAGCGCGAGCTCGGTCTCACCACCATCTACGTCACCCACGACCAGGGCGAGGCGCTGGCGCTGAGCCATGAGATCGCCGTGATGAACGAGGGCCGCATCGTCCAGGTCGGCTCGCCCCGCACCATCTATGAGCATCCGCGCACGAAATTCGTCGCCGATTTCATCGGCACCACCAATTTCATCGACGGAATCGTGCTGGGTCACGAGGAGGCGGCGCAGCGCTGGCGCGTCCGCACGCCCGCCGGCGACATGCTGGTGCAGACGGATTCGGCGCTCACCCCCAATATGCGCGTCACGGTGTCGATCCGCCCCGAGGACGTCGAGCTTTCCGAGACCGCCGGCGATGCGTCAGGCCCGCAAAATTTGACATCCGGGCTCGTGGACCAGAAAGTATTTCTCGGAGATTTTGTGGACTTTCAGGTCAAGATCGGGGATTTCATCCTTCTGTCGCGCGCCCATCCATCCCTGCGCACGCCGATCGGTGAAAAGATCCATGTCCGCATGAACCCAGATAAATGCGTGGCCATCCCGGACGACGGCGCGGCGCGCGCGGCGGCCTGAAAAGGCGCAGCCGGGCAATCAAGAAGCAAGAGCTAAAAGGAGAAGACCAAATGGCTAAGGACGCAATCGTCTCGGACGAAATGGCGAAGAAATTCGCCACCGAGAAGGACACCCCCTACCTGCGCTGGGTGCGCGGCGAGGGCCTCGACATCATCAGCGCGCATTATGTGCAGAACCTGCGCACCGTCGAGCTGAAGGACTGGGCGCGCCGCGGCGGCAAGGGCGTCTACATCAACCATGAGGCGTCCCGCACGTCGAACGATTGCTACGTCTGCGAAATCGCCCCGGGCAAGAAGCTCGAGCCCCAGCGCCAGCTGTTCGAGGAAATGGTCCTCGTGCTCGAAGGCCGCGGTTCGACGACCGTCTGGAACGACGCCGGCAAGCGCATCACCTTCGAGTGGCAGGCCGGCGCGCTCTTCGCCATCCCGCTCAACGCCTGGCACCAGCATTTCAACGGCTCGGGCCAGCAGCCCGCCCGCTTCGTGTCGGTGACCAACGCGCCCCCGATCATCAACCTCTATGAAGACCTCGACTTCGTCTTCAACACGCCGCACGACTTCAAGAACCGCTTCGCGGGCGAGCCCGACTACTTCTCCAACAAGGGCGAACAGAAGGGCCTGCTGCTCGAGACCAATTTCGTGCCGGACGCCGTCAACCTTCCGCTCATCACCGCCAAGGAGCGCGGCGCGGGCGGCGGCCACATCCGCTTCAACATGGCCAAGGGCTCGATGAACAGCCACATCTCGCAGTTCCCGATCGGGACCTACAAGAAGGGCCATTGCCACGGTCCGGGAGCGCACGTCATCATCCTGTCGGGCGAAGGCTATTCGCTGATGTGGCCCGAGGGTGAAGAGCCCAAGCGCTACGACTGGGAAGTCGGCACCATGATCGTGCCGCCGAACATGTGGTTCCACCAGCACTTCAACACCGGCACGACGCCGGCCCGCTACCTCGCGTTCAAGCACGAGGTCGTGTCGATCCGCAACGCGCAGGGCGTGCCGAAGGCCTGGATCTCGCGCCGCATCGGCGGCGACCAGATCGACTACGCCGATGAGAGCACGCTGGTCCGCGACATGTTCTCGTCCGAGCTCGCCAAGCACGGCCTCGAGCCGCGCATGGACGAAGCCTACAAGACGGAACTCGAGTCGCTGCCGCCCAAGCCGGCCAAGTAAGACGCATCAAGGCGGGGCCGCAGGGCCCCGCCTTTTTTCTTTGCGCTTGCGCGCAAGCGAGATTCAAGGCCGGCCACAAGACCGGTCACCCAGCAGGGAGCCGCCGCCATGGCGAAAGACGCAATCGTTTCCAGCGAAATGGCCAAGAAATTCGCCACCGAGAAGGACACCCCCTATCAGCGCTGGGTGCGCGAGCAGGGCCTCGACATCATCAGCGCCCATTTCGTCCCGAACCTGCGCACCGTCGACCTGAAGCCTTGGGCGCAGCGCGGCGGCAAGGCCGTGTTCATCAATCACGAGGCCTCGCGCACATCCAACGATTGCTACGTCTGCGAGATCGCGCCGGGCGGCAAGCTCACGCCGCAGCGGCAGCTCTATGACGAAATGGTGCTGGTGCTCGACGGGCGCGGTTCGACGACGGTCTGGAACGACGCCGGCCAGCGCATCACCTTCGAATGGAAGGCCGGCGCCATTTTCGCCATTCCGCTGAACTGCTGGCACCAGCATTTCAACGGCTCGGGCCAGCAGCCCGCCCGCTATGTCGGCGTCAGCTATCTGCCGTCCGTGCTCAACCTGTATGACGACGTCGATTTCGTCTTCGGCACGAAATACGACTTCAAGAACCGCTTCAACGGCGAGCCCGATTATTTCTCGTCCAAGGCTGAGGTCGAGGGCTTTCTGTCGCGCACCAATTTCGTGCCGGACGCCGTGGCCCTGCCGCTCATCACCGCCAAGGAGCGCGGCGCGGGCGGCGGCCACATCCGCTTCAACATGGCGCGCGGCGCCATGGCGAGCCACATCTCGCAATTCCCGGTCGGCACCTACAAGAAGGCGCATCACCACGGCCCCGGCGCGCATGTGATCGTGCTGTCGGGCGAGGGCTATTCGCTGATGTGGCCGGATGGCGAGGAGCCGAAGCGCTATGAATGGCAGCCCGGCACGCTGATCGTGCCGCCGAACGCCTGGTTCCACCAGCACTTCAACGCGGGCGCGACGCCGGCGCGCTATCTCGCCTTCAAGAACTGGTCGCCGCGCAATTCGCAGGGCGTGCCCATGTCGTGGATCTCGCGCCGTCTCGGCGGCTACCAGATCGACTATGCGGACGAGAGCAAGCTCGTGCGCGACATGTTCTCCGAGGCCCTGTCGCGCCACGGCCTCGAGCCCCGCATGCAGGATGCCTACGCCAAGGAACTCGAAACGCTGCCGCCGCTGAAATAAGCGCGCGCGACGCCGGAAACAAAAAACGCCGCCCCGCCGGGCGGCGTTATCATGTGCGTGCGAACGCTTCAGATCTTGAAGGCTTCCAGCGTCTCGGGCGCGAACAGCTCTTCGGGCTTCAGCAGCCGCTTCGACAGGCCCTGCTCATGATGATAGCGCAGGAAGGTCGAGAGCGTGTCGCGGTTTTTCTCCAGCCCGTAGGGCCAGTAATCGTCGCCCATCTCGGCGCGCGTTTCGTCGATCGCGGCGTTCAGCCAGGGCAGCATGGCCTTGAGGGCGGCGGTTTCCGCCAGATCCTCATAGGTGCGGCGCTGCGACTCGTGGAACGCCTTGAACAGGGCCTGGGCGATCCAGCGGTTCTTCTCGTATAATTCGCGACGGATCGCCACCGTATGCATGATCGGGAAGATCTTGGTCTTGCGATAATACTCGCGCTCGACCTGCGCATAGTCGGGGAACAGCCGCAGCACTTTCACGCCGTCCAGCGTCGAGGGCGCGCGCGCCGTGTGGAACGCGTCGATCTCGCCGTCGCGCAGCATCTGCGACAGCGTCTTGTCCTCGGGGATCGACTCGACCTTGATGTTGGCCGGCAGATCGAGCTTCTGCTTCTCGGGACGGCCCGGCTCTTCCTCGCCGCCCGTCAGATAGGTGACGCTGTCGACCGGCACGCCGTAATGGTCCGACAGAATGCCGCGGATCCACACGGGCGCGGTCATCTGGTATTCCGGCACGCCGATTCGCTTGCCGATCAGGTCCTTGGGCGACTTGATGTTGGATTTCGCGCTGACGAAAATGCACGAATGCCGGAAGAAGCGCGACGGAAACACCGGGATGGCGATGAACGGCTGCGGGTCCTTGAACAGCGACACCGTGTAGGACGACAGCGACATTTCCGCGACGTCGAACTCGCGGTAGCGCACCATGCGGAAGAACGTCTCCTCCACCGGCATGTCGAGGTAATTGAGATCGATGCCGTCCGGCTTCACGGAACCGTCCTGCAGCGCGCGCGTGCGGTCGTAGTTCCAGCAGCCGAGCGTGAGATTCAGTTTGGTCATTGAGGCGTTTCCCTTTTTTCTTCTGTGTCGGCGATCAATAGAATTGATCGTAATGCACCTGCGCGGGCGGGATCTTCTTCTCCACCACGAGGCGCGTGACGGCCTCCGCCATGGCGGGCGGGCCGGCGAAATAGATCTCCATGTCCTTCAGCTTGTCGCCGAACATGTTGGCGGCGATGTCATGCACGAAGCCCGTCAGGCCCGGCCAGGCGGCGGGGTTGTCGGGATCGGGCATCGAGATGGCGGGATGATAATGGATCGACTCGCCGAAGCCCGGCAGGTCCTTCAGCATAGGCTCGCCGCAGATGTCGCGCGCCGCGCGTCCGCCATAGATGAAATGCAGGTTGCGCCCCTTGAGCTTCTCGCTGCGCGCGAAGCCGCGCGAGATCGAGATCATCGGCGACAGGCCCGAACCGCCCGCCAGGCACAGGATGTCGCGCGGCGCATCCTCGCGCAGATAGGCCATGCCGTAGGGGCCGTCGAGCCCGATCTCGTCGCCGATGCGGATCTTGTCGAACAGCGTTCCGGTCGCCGCGCCATTGGGCACGCGCTTGATCTGGAAATGCCATTCCTTGCCGTCTTCGGTGATGTTGCCCATCGAATAGGCGCGCGCGCCTTCGACGCCCGGCACATACAGGAGGGCGTATTGGCCCGGCAGGAACATCGCCGGCTCGGACAGCTTGAAGCGGAACTCGCGGATGTCATGCGTGTGGTCCTCGACCGCATAGAGCGATCCCGTCACGCGCTTGGGCGGGTGAATGCTCTTGTAATGATCGCGCAGCGACACTTTCACCGTGCAGTCGCTGTGCGGCTTGGCCTGGCATCCGAGCCAGCGCTTGCGCTGCGCATGACGCTCCGTATAGGCGGGCGAATCCTTGCGCTCGTGTTCGACTTCGCCCTCGACCAGTTCGAACAGGCAGTTGCCGCAGGAGCCGACATTGCATTCATACGGGAAACCGAGGCCCGCGCGCAGCGCCGCACGCAGGATCGTGTCGTCGTCCGCGCATTCGAAGGTCGTGTTCCCGCCCGTGATCGTGATCTGTTTCATGTCTTGTTGACCGGTTTTTGTGCGGCCCGAAAGCCGAGGTTAGAAACTCGCCAGGGATTGATATCCCAGGCGCGCTGAAATCACCTGCGCGGCGTCGACGACGAGCGGCGCGAAAGACGCCAGCGCTTCGTCGGAGATGCGCTGCATGGGTCCCGCGACGCCCACGGCCGCGATCACCCGTCCGTTCGAGTTGCGGATCGGCGCGGCGACGGAGCGCATGCCGAGCTCGCTCTGCTCGTCCTCCGTCGCATAGCCTTTTTGCCGCACTTCCTCGAGGGCGTCCAGAAGGTGTCGCGGATCCGTGTCGGTCCGCGCCGTGCGCGCCACGAGGCCATGCGCGAAAATCTCGTCGATCAAGGCGCGCGGCTGAAACGCCAGCATGGCGCGGCCTTCCGCCGTGCAATAGGCGGGCTTGCGCGCGCCGAGATCCGCCCGCATGCGGATCGCGTGATTGCTCTCCAGATTGAGCACGTAGATGATTTCCTCGCGCTCCAGTATCGCCAGATGCACGGTCTCTCCCGTGGCCTCGCGCAGATGGAAGAGCAGGGGGCGCGCGTCGGTTGCGACATTCATGCGCTGGCGCACCAGCGCGCCGAGGCCGAACAGCGAAATGCCGAGACGGTATTTCTCGGTCTCGGGATTTTGTTCGAGCAGCCCTTCCGACACCAGCGTGGTGGCGAGCCGATAGACCGTGCTCTTGGCGACGCCGAGACGGCGCGACAGGTTCGTCACGCCGATTTCGGCCTCGCCTTCCGAGAAACATTTGAGCAGCCGCACCGCCATCGCGACCGACGACAGCCGCGTCGGCTCGGGCCGCTTGCTCGCAGGCTTTGCGGCAGGCTTCACGGGCGCAGCCTCCGCCAGGGAGGATGACGCGGACACCGGTTTCTTGCTGCGTATCGTCTGCATGGTGACGCTCACGTTTCGAAATCCGGCTGCCGGCTTGCGCGCGGCCGCGTGCGGCTCAGACCTCGATGAAAACGGTGTCGTTTTCGACCTTGGTGACATAGGTCTTGATCGGGATCATGCACGGCGGATCGACGACCTCGCCGGTCTTGATGTTGAACGAGCCGTTATGGAAATCGCATTCCACCACCTCGCCGCAGATCGGCCCTTCCGACAGGGAGCCGGGGCCGTGCGTGCAGGTGTCGTCGATCACATAATAGGCGCCGTTCAGATTGAACACCGCGAGGATCAGATCGTTGGTCTCGACCTTGATCGCCGTTCCCTCGGCCACATCCTCGGTCTTGCACAGTTCGATCCGCTCTGACATCGGGGCGCTCCTCGTTGACGTCTTGTCTCGTGAAATGATACATAGCAGCTAGGTCGGCTGCGGAACAGCGTTCCGTATGAAGGAACTGGCCGGTTAGATAACAAGTGTCCTAACGCTGGTCAACGCCCTGAATTCCCCTATCTGGGGAGAGCGGGTGGAAGTTGGCCGCCCGGAGGGACCGCGCTACCACGGGAGCTCGAGATGCTGAAAAAAGAACAGAACGAACTTGTCACGCAGACGGGGCCGGGCACGCCGATGGGCGAGCTGTTCCGCCGCTACTGGCAGCCCATTCTCATGTCCGAGGAACTGCCGGAGAACGATTGTCCGCCGGTTCGCGTCAAGGTGCTGTCGGAGCGCCTGGTGGCCTTCCGCGACAGTGAAGGCAAGCTGGGCCTGATCGACGAGTTCTGCGCCCACCGCGGCGTCTCGCTCTGGTTCGGCCGGAACGAGGAATGCGGCCTGCGCTGCCCCTATCATGGCTGGAAGTTCGACACGACCGGCCAGTGCGTCGAGGTCCCGTCCGAGCCGGCGGAATCCGGCTATGCGGCCAAGATCAAGCTGAAGTCCTATCCGCTGATCGAGAAGGGCGGCATGCTCTGGACCTATATGGGTCCGCCCGAAGACCAGCCGTCGCTGCCCGAGTGGGAGTTCACCAACGTCCCGCTGGAGAACATCTTCGTCTCCAAGCGTCTGCAGGAGAACAACTGGCTGCAGGCGATGGAAGGCGGCATCGACTCGAGCCACGTGTCCTTTTTGCATCGCGGCGATCTGAACAACGATCCGCTGTTCAAGGGCGCGGCCGGCAACAAGTACAATCTCGCTGACTCGAAG
>JAIEQX010000076.1 GCA_019747375.1 Beijerinckiaceae bacterium
TCGCAATGAGGCTCACGGCCCGCTCGCTGGTCATCGAGCCGAGGCGTTCGCGCACGCGTGCGGCGGGCAGGCCGAAACGGCCTTCACGCATGACTTCGACGGCCACCAGATCGCCATCCTCCGCCGCGCCTTCCGCGCCGGGCGGAATGGCGAGTTCGCGGTTCATGTTCTTCTTGTCGACCGGAAGCAGGCGCCCGCCGCCCGTCGGCAGCGCGCGGTAAATGCCAAGGACCTGCGTCTTGGCGCGCGCGATGAGTTTGATGATGCGGCCGGTGTAGACCGGGGCGTCGGGTGTGGCTTCGTGAGAGAGTTCGGTGCGAAGGAGCGCGCGGTCGCCGACGCCAGCCGCGGGCTGACCCGGGCGCTGCTTGCGCGCCACATGAACGAAGATTTTCGGAGCGGGCCCGTTGTCGTCCTCGTTCCATTCGACAGGCGTCGCGGTGAGGTCGCCGTCTTTATCGCGAGCCTTGATGTCGCACAGGACGACATTGGGCAGCGCGCCCTTCTTGTGCAGATGCTTGCCGCGCCTTTCAATCTCGCCGCCGGATTCGAGATCCTTCAGCAGGGCCTTCAGGCCGATGCGGTCCGCCCCCTTGATGCCGAATTCACGCGCCACCTCGCGCTTGCCGATCTTGATCGGAACGCCGCCCGCCGCCTCGCGCTCACGCGCAATGAATGCGAGAATGTCGGCGCGGGACGGAAGGGCGGAGCCCGCGTGCGGGCTCTTGGGGCGGGGAGACTTTTTCGGCACGTGAATCCGGGGTGAGGCTGGTTGGTCCAGCCTCTTTAACACATTGCGGCGCGGAAAGGTCGCGACCGTCCGCGCTTGAAAGCTCCAGCACCGACACGCTCGTTTGCGGTATCAGCCCGTCGCCTTTTTCCTGGCCGGGGCTTTCTTGGCCGCAGATTTTTTAGCGGCCGCTTTCTTGGCCGGAGCTTTCTTGGCGGCGGCTGGCGCCTTCTTCATGGGCTTGGCGTCCGCAAACGGGGCGTCGTCAGACTCCGCGACCACCACCTTCGGCTTGGCTTTTGCCGGAGCCTTGCCGGCGGCGATTTTCTTGGGCGCGGCTTTCTTGGCAGCGGATTTCTTGGCCGGAGCCTTCTTGACGCCGGCCTTGCGCGCGCCCTTGGCGGGGCCGCCCTTTTCCTCGATGAGCCGCAGCGCGTCCTCGAGGCCGATGTCTTCGGCCGTGTACATGGACGGGATCGTGGCGTTGACCTTGCCCCAGTTCACGTAAGCGCCGAAACGGCCCGGCTTGACGGTGACGGGGCCACCGGAGGGATGCTGGCCGAGCAGACGCCCGGAGGCGTCGCCGCCGCCGGCTTCCTTGGCGGCGATCAGGGCCAGGGCCTGTTCGAGCGTGAACTGCTCGGGATCGGTTCCCTTTGGAATGGTGGCGTTGACCTTGCCCCAATTGACGTAAGGGCCGTATTTGCCGGCCTTGACGCTGACTGCGCCGCCTTTCGGATGATCGCCGAGAGGCCGTCCGGCCGACGCGCCGAAACGGCCGCCGCCGCCGCCGGATTCTTTGGTGACGATGAGATCTATGGCGCGGTTGCCGCCGATCGTCAGCACATCGTCCTCACGGCCGAGGTTCGCATAGGTCTTGCCGTGCTGCACATAGGAACCGAATCGCCCGATGCCGGCCAGGATCGGCTCGCCCGTTTCAGGATGTTTCGCCACTTCGCGCGGCAGCGACAGCAGGTCGATGGCCTGCTGAAGGGTGACGTCGCCGCCCGACAATCCCTTGGGCAGGGACGATCTTTTCGGCTTTTCGCCTTCGCCCAGCTGCACATAAGTGCCGAAGCGCCCGTCTCGCAGCGTCACTTCCTCGCCTGATGTCGGGTCGATACCCAGCACCTTGACGCCCGGACGCGAAGGATCGCCGGTCGTCTGGTCGGCGCTTGCCGGGTCCATCGTGCGGGTGAACTTGCATTCGGGATAATTCGAGCAGCCGATGAAGGCCCCGAACTTGCCGAGCTTCAGCGACAATTGTCCGGCGCCGCAGGACGGGCAGGCGCGCGGGCTGGAACCGTCTCCCTTGTCGGGGAAAATATGGGCCCCGAGCAGGTCGTTCAGGCTGTCGAGGACCTGTGTCGTGCGCAGGTCCTTGGTGCCGGCGAGCGCGGCGGAGAATTCCTTCCAGAAGTCACGCAGCAGCTGTTTCCAGTCGCCCTCGTGATTGGAGACGAGATCGAGTTTTTCCTCGAGATCGGCGGTGAAGTCGTATTCGACATAGCGCGAGAAGAAGCTCTCGAGAAAAGCCGTCACCAGACGGCCCTTGTCCTCCGGCATGAGGCGCTTTTTCTCAACCTTCACGTATTGGCGCTCGCGCAGCACGGCCAGCGTCGAGGCATAGGTGGACGGCCGGCCGATGCCGAGCTCCTCCATGCGCTTGACGAGCGTGGCCTCGGTGAAACGCGGCGGCGGCTCTGTGAAGTGCTGGCTGGCCTCGATGCGCTCCTTGGACACGCGATCGCCGGCGCTCATCGGCGGCAGGCGGCTCGATTCCTCGTCTTCCTCGTCGTCCTTGCCTTCCTGATAGAGCGCCAGGAAGCCGTCGAAACGGACCACCTGGCCGGTGGCGCGCAAATCGATGCGCTTGTACTTGCCGGCAGTGACGCTGGCGGCGATTTCGACGGTCGTGCGCTCGAGCTCGGCCGATTCCATCTGACTGGCGATGGTTCGGGTCCAGATCAGTTCGTAGAGCTTGGCCTGATCGGCATCGAGCGTGCGCATGACATGTTTGGGCAGACGCGCGAGATCGGTCGGGCGCACGGCTTCGTGAGCTTCCTGCGCATTCTTGGCCTTCACCGAATATTTGCGCGGCACGGTCGGGACATAGCGGTCGCCATATTCCTTTCCGATGACGGCGCGCGCTCCGGCGATGGCTTCGGGCGCCATGTCGACGCCGTCGGTACGCATATAAGTAATGAGGCCGACCGTCTCGCCGCCGATGTCGACGCCTTCATAGAGACGTTGCGCCAGCTGCATGGTGCGGGCCGGAGCGAAGCCGAGCTTGCGCGACGCCTCCTGCTGCAGCGTTGAGGTCGTAAAGGGCGGGTAGGGGTTTCGCTTGGCCGGCTTGGCCTCCACAGAAAGAATGTCGAAGGTGGCGCTGTCCAGGCCGGCCTTGAAGGCTTCGGCCTCTTCGGCCGTGCCGATGTCGAGACGCGCGATCTTCTTGCCGTCGGCGCCGGTCAGGCGGGCCGAAAAGGACGCGCCGTCCTTCGTCTTCAGGTGGGCGAGCAGCGACCAGTATTCGCGCCGGACGAACTTCTCGATCTCGAGTTCGCGGTCGCAGACGAGGCGAAGGGCCACGGACTGGACGCGGCCAGCCGAGCGGGCGCCGGGCAACTTGCGCCAGAGCACCGGCGACAGGTTGAAGCCGACCAGATAATCGAGGGCGCGACGGGCGAGATAGGCGTCGACCAGCGCGGAATCGATTTCGCGCGGATGTTTCATCGCCTCAAGGATCGCCCCCTTGGTGATGGCGTTGAAGACGACCCGCTGGACGCCCTTGTCCTTCAGGACCTTCTTGCCTTTCAGAACTTCGAGGACATGCCAGGAAATCGCCTCGCCCTCTCGATCCGGATCGGTGGCGAGAATCACATTTTCTGCGCCCTTCACGGCCTGGGCGATCTCGCTGAGGCGCTTCGAGGCCTTCGCGTCAACTTCCCACAGCATGGTGAAGTCGGTCTCGGGATCCACCGAGCCGTCTTTGGCGGGAAGGTCGCGGACATGGCCGAAGGAGGCGTAAACCTCGTAGCCCGCGCCCAGGTACTTGTTGATCGTCTTGGCCTTGGCGGGCGACTCGACGATGACGACGTCCATGGAGAATTCCTTGATATCTGAAAGGGTTCGCTGCCGGGGAGGGGCGGTTCGCCCGTCACCACTCCGGCTTTACGGCGCCGGTCAGGGGTCAAGCTTCGGAGGCGAAACATGGTGGAGGGGCGGCGGACTGTCAAATGAGGCCCCGCGTGGGCCGCAGCCCGGCCTATGGCCGGAGTCAGGAAAATGGAGGCCGCGCGCGTCAGCAAATTCTTGTTCGTTCGTGGAAATGCTTTAATTGAGGGCACGGCGAGAAACGGGATTTCGAACCTTTCCGGCCGTTCCTCGCGCATGGATTCCTGAATGGCCGGACTTCCCTCGCAAGCTTTCGAGCGCTTCTTTCCATATTGGTTGAGGACGTTCGTCCGCGCGCGCGAAAGCGGCCTCGTGTTGGCCGGACTCGTGATCGGGGTGTTTTCGGGCGTGCTTGTGGGCATCATCGCGGAACTCGCCCAATGGCTTCATGAGGTTTTCTATGGCCTCGCCCGCTACCAGCGCCTGTCAGCGACGCCCTCGCTGGAGACCTGGCGGGCTCTCGCCGTTCCGGTCGCCGGCGGGCTTTTTCTTTCAACCATCGTGTATTTCGCCGGCTCACGCTTCAAGGGCCGCATGGCGGACGCGATCGAAGCGAATGCGCTGCATGGCGGCCGCCTGAGCTTCATGGGCTCGCTTTATATT
Source organism: Beijerinckiaceae bacterium (assembly GCA_019747375.1). Classification (GTDB taxonomy): domain Bacteria; phylum Pseudomonadota; class Alphaproteobacteria; order Rhizobiales; family Beijerinckiaceae; genus Terripilifer. The sequence goes on from JAIEQX010000076.1 coordinate 4,511, forward strand.
ACGTTGCAGACGTTCGTTTCGAACGCTTTTGGCGCATCGGTGGGGCTCGAGGCCGCCTATACGCAGGTTTGCGCGGCGATTTCCTCCATACTGGGACGTGGCCTTGCGGCTCGTCGCTCCGACATGCGTCTCCTCGTGGCTTGCGGAGCCGCCGGAGCGATTTCGGCGGCGTTCGGCGCGCCGCTGGCGGGAGCGTTCTATGCTTTCGAGGTGGTCCTCGGCGCCTACGCGGTGGCGTCGCTGGTGCCTGTCGTGGCTAGCGCGATCGTGGCCAGCATCGTCGCCACCATGGTGTCGACCCATCACGGCCCGCTGCCGGCCATTCCGGACTTTCAGGTCGCGACCGGCGAGTTCTTCGGTCATGTGGTGATGCTTGGAGCTGTCTGCGCCATCGGCAGCATCCTGCTGATGAAAGGGGTGGCGCTGGCCGAACGGCTGTTCACCACGCGCTTCATTCCAGCCTTTCTGCGGCCGGCGCTCGGCGGGCTCATCGTCGGCGGCTTCGCTTTGATCACGCCCCAGGTACTCGGGGCGGGGCATGGCGCCTTCCAGCGCAACCTGACGGAATCCATCCCCCTGGTCATGTTGGCCGGGATCATCATCCTGAAGGCCCTGGCTTCGGCGATCTCCCTCGGGTCCGGCTTCCGCGGAGGATTGTTTTTCGCCTCGATGCTGCTCGGCGGGATGATCGGCCGCTTCTACGCCGAAGCGGTTTCGCTTTATACGCCGTTCGATTTTCCCGCCAGTCTGGCGGCTATCGCCGGAATGGCGGCATTCGGCACCGGCGTCCTTGGCGCTCCCGTCACCATGACGGTTCTGGCGCTCGAGACCACGGGCAGTTTCTCCGTGACGGTGGCGGCGCTGGCGGCGTCTGCGCTCGCGGCCCTCATCGTGCGAGAAACCTTCGGCTATTCCTTCGCCACCTGGCGCTTCCATCTGCGTGGCGAGACCATTCGCGGACCCCACGACGTCGGCTGGGTGCGACAGCTCAATGTCGCCCGGTTGATGCGCAAGGACGCGCGGACCGTGCCGGCGGACGTCACCATAGGGGTCGCCCGCGAGATGTTTCCCCCCGGCACGACCAAGCAGATCGTCGCGCTGGACCAGGATGGGCGTTATGCCGGCCTGATCCTCACGGCCGACCTGCATGGTACCCTGCCGGAGCAATCCCAGAGCCCCGTCGCCGAACTGGCGGGCCAGAAGAACGCGCGTCTGTTGCCGCATCTGAGCGTGCGTGAAACGCTCGACGCCTTCGAGAAGAGCGAGACCGACGTGCTGGTGGTCATCGACGACGACGTCAGCCGCCGCGTGCTGGGGCTGGTCACCGAGTCGCATGCGCTGCGGCGCTACGGCGAAGAGCTCGAGCGACGGAACCGGGAATTTGCCCGGTAGAAGCCCCCGGGCGGAGCCGGGGCGACTTGCATGCAGGCGGCTTTCGCCCCTATAGACGCATTCATGTCCAGCGCCCGACCCAAGCCTCTTTTTCCGCACCGGCACCTGCTCGGCATCGAAGGGCTTTCCCGGCCCGAGATCGAGCACCTGCTCGACATGGCCGAGGAGGCGGTGGAAGTCTCCCGCCAGGTCGAAAAGAAGCGCAGCATCCTGCGCGGCCGAACGCAGATCAATCTTTTCTTCGAGGCCTCGACGCGGACGCAGGCGTCTTTCGAGCTCGCAGGAAAGCGACTGGGCGCCGACGTCATGAACATGGCCGTGGCCAATTCCAGCGTCAAAAAGGGCGAGACGCTCATCGACACGGCCGTGACGCTGAACGCCATGCGTCCCGACATCATCATCGTCCGCCACCATTGCTCCGGCGCGGTTGATCTGCTGGCCAAGAAAGTCGGCTGTTCGGTGGTGAACGCCGGCGACGGGTCGCACGAACATCCGACCCAGGCGCTGCTGGATGCGCTCACCATTCGCCGGCGGAAAGGACGTATCGAAGGTCTGACGGTCGCGATCTGCGGCGATGTCGCGCATTCGCGAGTGGCGCGGTCGAACCTCATTCTTTTGTCGGCGCTCGGCGCCCGCGTTCGCGTCGTGGCTCCCTCGACATTGCTGCCGACCGGCATCGACCGCATGGGCGTCGAAGTCTTCCGGGATATGAAAGCCGGCATCGCGGGCGCGGATATCGTCATGATGTTGCGTCTTCAGCGCGAGCGGATGGATGGCGCCTATGTGCCGTCGCTCAAGGAATATGCGCGTTTCCATGGGCTGGACGACGAGAAACTGAAGCTCGCGGCGCCGGATGCGCTTGTGATGCATCCAGGGCCGATCAACCGCGGCGTCGAAATTTCGACGTCGGTCGCCGACGGTCCTCAGTCGCTGATCAACGAGCAGGTGGAAATGGGCGTCGCCGTCCGCATGGCGGTGCTCGAAGCGCTGGCGCAGCATCTGCCGAACGCATGAAAGATCCGGGCTCACGCATGGCTTACGCACCCATCGCACTCGTCAATGCGCGCCTCGTCGATCCGGTCTCGGGCCAGGAGGGCAGAGGCGGCGTCTTCGTGGCTGACGGCCAGATCAAGGATCTTGGGGCCGGCGTGACGCGCGACGCGATCTCGGGCGATATCCGCATCGTGGATTGTGGCGGCGACGTCGTTTCGCCGGGCCTGATCGACATGCGCGTCTTCGTCGGAGAACCAGGAGCGGAACATCGCGAAACGATTGCATCCGCGTCTCGCGCCGCCGCCGCTGGCGGCGTGACGACCATCTGCGTGACCCCCGACACGACGCCCGCGATCGACGATCCGGCCATCGTGGATTTTCTGATGCGTCGCGCGCGCGACAATGCGCAGGTGCGGCTGCTGCCGGTCGCGGCGCTCACGAAAGGCCTGCACGGACGCGAGATCGCGGAGATCGGGCTGCTCGGAGAAGCCGGCGCAGCGGCTTTTTCCAACGGACGGCGTTCCGTTCGCAACGCGCAGGTCATGCGCCGCGCGATGACATATGCGCGCGATTTCGACGCTTTGATCATGCATGTCGCGCAGGACGAAGATCTCGCGGGCAGCGGCGTGATGAATGCAGGTGAGCTTGCCAGCCGCCTTGGGCTCACGGGCATTCCGCCGGAAGCCGAAGCCGTGATGCTTGATCGCGACATGCGGCTCGTCGCCATGACGGGCTCGCGCTACCATGCCGAACTGATCAGCACCGGGCTTTCGCTCGAGATCATCTCGCGCGCCAAGAAGCAGGGATTGAAGGTCAGTTGCGGCGTCTCCATCAACAATCTGACGCTGAACGAGAATGATATCGGAGATTATCGCACCTTCCTGAAACTCATGCCGCCGCTACGCCATGAGGACGAGCGTCTGGTCCTGGTCGAGGGGCTGGCCTCCGGCGTCATCGACGTCATCGTGTCGGATCACGACGGGCAGGACGTCGAAGCCAAGCGGGTGCCTTTCGCAGAAGCGGAGGCGGGAGCTGTCGGGCTTGAAACGCTCTTGGCGGCCGGGCTGCGGCTGGTGCATGCCGAACAGATCAGCCTGCCGAAACTGCTGCGCGCCATGACGAGCCGCCCGGCGGAAATCCTGGGTCTGCCGCAGGGCCGCTTGGCGATCGGCGCGCCGGCGGACCTTATCCGTTTTGATCCGGACGAACCTTTCGTCGTCGATCCCCGCACATTGCACGCCATCTGCAAGAACACACCCTTCGACGAAGCGCGGCTGCAGGGGCGTGTAAAGCTGACGCTGGTTGCGGGCGCACCCGTCCACGAATAGGCTTGCTCGCATGTTTTCATCCGTGATTGCGCTGGCCTTCGGCTATCTCCTCGGCTCCGTTCCGTTCGGGCTTGTCTTGACCCGGTTCGCCGGAACCGCGGACCTTCGCGGAATCGGCTCCGGAAATATCGGCGCGACCAACGTGTTGCGGACCGGCCGCAAGGATCTGGCTGCGGCGACCTTGCTGCTCGACGCCTTGAAGGGCACGGCCGCCGTTCTGATCGCCGGGTGGTATGGCGCCGAGTTCGCCATTATCGCAGGGCTGGGCGCCTTTCTTGGCCATCTCTATCCGGTATGGCTGAAATTCAAAGGCGGCAAAGGCGTCGCGACTTACCTTGGCTGCCTCTTCGGACTGCATTGGCCGAGCGGTCTCGTGTTTTGCGCTGCATGGCTCGCCGTCGCCTGGCTGACGCGCTATTCTTCCGCAGCGGCGCTGACAGCGAGCCTTGCCGCGCCGGTGGCCTTGCTGCTGTTCGGCTTGCGTAACGAGGCGGAACTGTTCGTCGCCCTGGCGATCCTGTTGTGGTTCAGGCATGGCGAAAACATCAGTCGCCTCATGTCCGGAACAGAAGGAAAGATTGGCCAGAAGAATACGCCGAAGGCCTGATTTCCAAGCGCATTTTTGACTGTGCATTTTGTCTTTTGAGTTTCGATCCTTATCCATTGCGAGCGCGTCATGAAGCTTTCCGACGCCCAGCGTCTCGACTGGCTGTGCCTGATCCGTAGCGAGAACATCGGCCCGCGAACCTTCCGGACTTTGATCAACCGTTTTGGCGGCGCTGGCCGCGCTCTGGAGGCGCTGCCCGATCTGGCCCGGCAGGGAGGCAGAACGATCCGCATCGCGGATCGAAGTCTCTGTGAGCGGGAACTGGAGGCTCTCGGGCGCATGGGCGGCGCTCTCGGTTGCCTGGGCGAAGCTGGTTATCCGGTTGCGCTTCAAGGCGTTGACATGCCGCCGCCGGTCCTGTCGATCATCACGCGCAACGATGTGCTCACAAAGCCAGGCGTCGCCATCGTGGGTTCCCGAAATGCGTCGGCGGCGGGGCTGACTTTCGCAGAGCGCGTCGCGCAAGACCTCGGCGGCGCCGGCATGGCGGTGGTTTCCGGCCTTGCGCGCGGCATCGATGCGCGCGCCCATCGCGCCAGCCTGAAAACCGGCACGGTCGCGGTGGTGGCGGGCGGGCTCGACAAGATTTACCCATCGGAACATGCCTCCCTGTTCGCCGAGATCGCCGAACAGGGCGCCGTGGTCTCCGAGATGCCGCTGGGCTGGGAGCCGCGCGGGCGAGACTTTCCCCGTAGGAACAGGATCGTGTCGGGCATTTCGCTCGCCACGATCGTGATCGAAGCTGCGCGACGGTCCGGCTCTCTCATCACGGCGCGGTTCGCCGCCGAGCAAAATCGCGAAGTGTTCGCCGTGCCGGGTTCGCCTCTCGATCCGCGCGCGGAGGGGACCAACGATCTGTTGCGGAATGGCGCCACCCTGTGCACGAGCGCGCAGGACGTGATGGATGCGCTTCAGCCAATTCTTCGAGACGGCATCCCGACGCCAGGAAATCTTTTCGACAGCGGCGCCGCAGGGCCGGCGGCCGAACCGCTTTGGGACGAGCTCGATCTCTTCGGCGAAAGTCCGCCCACCACTCAAGCAGGGCACGAACTCGACGAGGACGGGTCGTGGCCGTTTGCCGGATCGCTTCGTGCGTCAGGGGTTGCGCCGGCGGCCAACGCTGCGCAAAGCCCGGAGGATGTGGCGTCAAGCATCCGTCAGATGCTGGGCCCGGCGCCGGTCAATGTCGACGATCTGGCGCGGCTCGCCGGAGCGAGCATGAACCTGGTTCGCTCGGTTCTGCTGGACCTCGAACTGGAGGGAAAACTGGATCGGCATGGCGGCAATCTGGTGTCTCTGACATCGGCGGGCGATGTTCAGGAGCGCTCGTCTGGCGGGTGAGTGTTGGCTTCCGCCTCTGCACGCGCCATGGCGAGGAAGTAGGCGAGCAACTCCAGGTCCGCCGTTGCGGCGAGGCGTTCCAGCTCCAGCGTCATCTGAGCGATGTAAGCAGCGGCCTCGATCCGAGCCGTGTCGGTGGACGACTGTTGAGCCGTATTGGCTGTCCTAGATCCTTCGCGGTCAGGCTCGCGAGGGTGCAGTTGCGTGACCTTGCCTGAATGTAAGTCCGCAGGCGCCGGGGGAGTCGCGCGTGCCTTCATCGCAGAGCCTCATGTCGAGCGTCAACGACGCCGCGCAGGTTGAGCTTAACCATGACATAAGCTCAGGCGCATTTCACTCAGAAAGCGCCGTCGCTTTCGGAATTTGCCGGGAAAAGCCTTCGGGGAGCGGAAAACGTCCGGTCGAGGCCCCGCTAACGCCCTGACTTGACTGGTATTGCACCGCCGGAGTGGAACCTGTGGCAAGCTTGGTCGATTTAGCGCCTAACGAAGGGAGATCGTCATGTTCTCATTCAAGAACCACCTGCTCACGGCCGCCGCCGGTTCGGCCATTCTGGGATCAGCCCTGATCATGTCGGCGAGTTCCGTCACGGCCGCGCCGCTGAGCGTGGCGCCCGCTCAAACGGTGGCGCTGCCTTCCGTGACGAGCGATGTCGCGTATCGCAAGCGGGGTCCGCGCGCAGGTCGCCACGTGGTCCGCCATCGCCGCGTGGCTGTCAGACGCTATCATCGCAATCATGCATTCCCTGCCGCTGCGCTGGGCATTTTCGCCGCGGGCCTAGGGGCCGCCATCGCGTCCAACTCATATTATGATTACGGCTATGGCTATCCTTACGGCGGATACGGCTATTATCCGGCCTATTCATACGGATACGGGCCAGCCTATTACCCGCGGTATCGGCATCGCGTCTATTACGGTCGAGGACCCGGTTACGGCCACCGCGTGATCTACAACCGACCGGGAGCGGTCCGGGCCGGGTTTTACAGGGGCGGCGGGTATCGCGGCGGGGCTGTTTATGGCGGCGGTCGCTATGTCGGATTTGGCGGCGGTCAGCGCATGGGCCGCACCCACTAGGCCGCCAGCCTAAGTGTAGAAGGGCCCTTCGCTTCCCGGCGAAGGGTCGTTTTCACGCGCCATGACAGCCATGCGATCCAGAAGTCCTTGCAGGATATAGGCTGCCGCCATGCGATCGACGACCTGCGCTCGCTTGGCGCGCGTCGCATCCTGTTCAATCAAAGACCGTGTGACGGCAGCGGTTGAAAGTCGTTCGTCCCAGAAGGTCACCGGCAGATCGGTATGAATGGCCAGGTTCCGGACGAATGATCGGGTCGCCTGTGATCGCGGTCCCTCCGTGCCGTCCATGTTCAGCGGCAGGCCGACCACCAGACCCTTGATGTCGAATGACTGCGCGAGTTCGACAAGGCGCTTCACGTCGATCGAGAACTTTACCCGCCTGATCGTTTCGAGCGGAGTCGCGATACGGCGCTCGACATCCGACATGGCGATGCCGATGGTTTTCGTGCCGAGGTCGAGCCCGAAAAGTCGGGCATGACGCGGCAGTCTCGCGGCGAGGGCAGGGAGGTCGAGAATTTCGGTAGCCATGGCCATGGCGTTAGCATGAAGCGCGTCCATGCGCCATGAGGTGAGCTTTGGAAGGGGTTGCCGGATCAAAGCTTGCGCATCATTTTCCGAAACACACCGGAGCGACATCATGAAACTCACCTGGCTCAGCCATTCAGCCTTCCGCCTCGAACTCGGCTCTTCCATTGTTCTGATTGATCCGTTTCTCACGGGCAATCCGACCTTCTCCGGCAGCATCGAGCAGGCGACGGCGGGCGTGACCCACATCGTGGTGACGCATGGCCATGACGATCATATCGGGGACGCGGCCGCGATCGCGCAGCGCACGAACGCGCAGATCATTTCGAACTTCGAGATCTGCATGTATCTGAGCGGGCAGGGCGCGGAAAACATCAACCCCGGAAACACCGGCGGCACAGTCGATTGCGGCGGCTTCAGCGTCAGTTTTACGCAGGCGCTGCACTCATCCGGGATCACGCGTGACGGTCGGTCGATCTATCTCGGCAACCCGAATGGCGTCGTGATCAAGGCGCCGAACGCTCCGACACTTTATCATATGGGCGACACGGATATTTTCGGCGACATGGCCCTGATCGAGGAAATGCACCGGCCCAAAATCGGGCTGGTTCCGATCGGCGACCGGTTCACGATGGGCCCTGAAACCGCAGCTCTGGCGGTGAAGCGCTTCTTTCATTTCGACGTCGTCGTGCCAATCCATTTCGGGACCTTCCCGATGCTGTCCGGAACGCCGAAGGCGTTCGCGGAGGCTCTGGCGGGCTCACCTACGCAAGTGCGGATCGCCGATGTCGGCGCGCCGATGAGTTTCTAAGCCCGCGCGTCAGTCCTTTTCGGGATCGTGCCCCCAATTCATCAGCGAATAGCGCCAGCGCGTTTCGCTGATGTCGCCGTCCGGCCGTTGCGCCAGATGGCGATGCACATATCCGACGACCTTGCGCATGTGACTGTAGTCCTCGTCGTCGAGTTCGGCTCGTCTGGTTCGCAGAATTTCGACGATGCGGCGGCCGGAATGGTGTCCGACGCTTTCCTTCTCGCCGTCCCCCGACCATCCGACTTCGCTGCTCTCTGGCGTCTTCAGCCATGCTTCGAGTTTCGCCGGCGCCATGTTCACGGCGTCGCGAAAATCGGTCCAGACCTTCTGGCGATCCATGGTGTCGCTCATCTGTGCTTCCTCCCAAAGTCAGGCGCGCTTGCGGTTGAGCGCGGACTGCAACTGCGCCCGCGTCATGCGCGATCGGCCCACGATCCCGGCGCGTTGCGCGCGCGCGTAAAGTTCCGCGCGGGTCGCCTGCCTGGAGGAGGCCGACTTGCGCGCCGCAGCTGTCTTCTTTGCGGTCTTCTTTGGCTGGGCCGAGAATTGCTGTCCCTTCCTTGTATCGGCGCGCTTTTTTCGGGTGGTCGCGGCGTATTCTTCCTTGCTCAGGCTAGCCCGCGCCTTGCGGGGCAGATAGCGCTCCCCCGTTTCGCGGCTTTTCCGACCCGAGGCCGTCCCCCAATCCTCTTTCGTCCATTTAGCCAAATGATTGTCTGGCTTCTTTGCGCCCGAATAGCCGCCGCCCCTGGCCTTGTATTCGGCCACTGCGATCTGGGCCTTTCGCGCCGACCACTGGCCGGCGCGTCCGCCTTTCGTTCCGCGCGTGACTTGCGCTTTCACCTTCCGCCAGAGGGCCGGATCCGTCTTTTTCGCAGTTGCAGCCATAGGGATTCCCGTTTTCGCTTTTCGATCAGGACGTGAGGCCAAAACGCCTGAAGTCCAAAACGGGTCTCGGGATCACGTATCTGTGCGCAGCTGGTTTGCGTGGACAAAGCCCGCGGTGCTATAGGCAGCGGAGTTTCACTGCCCGACACCGCTCCGGGAGAGATCATGTCCGTCGATCAGGCTACCGTTCGCCGCATCGCCCATCTCGCACGCATCGCCGTGCGGGAGGATGAAGTGCCGCATCTTCAAAATGAGCTGAATGCGATCCTTGCGTTTGTCGAAGATCTCAACGCCATCGACGTGTCCGGTGTCGAGCCGATGACATCCGTCATCCCGATGCGATTGCCGCTGCGCGCCGATGAAGTCACCGATCACGCGGGCGCCGACGTCATCACGCAAAATTCGCCATCGTCCGAGGATCACTTTTTCCTTGTGCCGAAAGTCGTCGAATAAGCATTGCTTCTCCGCCATCGCAGAACGAGACCCATGACCGATCTCACGCATCTCACTCTCGCCGAAGCGCGCGACGCACTCGCGGCAAAGAAGATTTCCGCCGTCGATCTCACGCAGGCGCATGTCGCCGCCATCGAGAAAGCGCGGGCGCTCAACGCTTTTGTGAAGGAAACGCCCGAGAAGGCGCTCGACATGGCCAAGCAGTCCGACGCGCGCATCGCGTCTGGGGCAGCTGGTCCGCTCGAAGGCATTCCGCTCGGCATCAAGGACCTCTACGCGACCCGCGGCGTGCACATGCAGGCCTGCAGCCATGTGCTCGACAGCTTCGAGCCGGCTTATGAATCGACCGTGACGAGCCAGTTGTGGCGCGACGGCGCGGTCATGCTCGGCAAGCTGAACATGGACGAATTCGCCATGGGATCGTCGAACGAGACGTCCTATTACGGGCCCGTCGCATCGCCCTGGCTCCCGCCCAACTGGGACGAGGCCAAGGGGCGCGCCGCTCTGGCGGGCGACAAGAAAGGCCTGCTCGTGCCGGGCGGTTCTTCCGGCGGCTCGGCCTCGGCTGTCGCTGCGCATCTGTGTCTCGGCGCCACCGCCACCGACACCGGCGGTTCGATCCGGCAGCCAGCCGCCTTCACCGGCACGGTGGGGATCAAGCCCACCTACGGGCGGTGTTCACGCTGGGGCGTGGCGGCCTTCGCATCGTCGCTCGACCAGGCCGGCCCGATCGCCCGCACGGTGCGGGATACGGCGATCCTCCTGCGCTCGATGGCCGGACATGACGCCAAGGACTCGACGAGCGTCGACATGGCCGTGCCGGATTACGAAGCCGCGATAGGGCGTTCCATCAAGGGCAAGAAGATCGGCATTCCGAAGGAATACCGCATCGACGGAATGCCGGCTGAGATCGAAAAACTCTGGGCGCAAGGCATTGAATGGCTGCGCGCAGCCGGCGCCGAGATCGTTGACATCTCGCTGCCGCACACAAAGACGGCGTTGCCGGCATATTATATTGTGGCGCCTGCTGAAGCCTCATCCAATCTCGCGCGCTACGATGGCGTACGCTACGGCCTTCGCGTGCCCGGCAAGGATATCGCCGGCATGTATGAGAACACGCGCGCCGCTGGCTTCGGCCCAGAGGTGAGGCGTCGCATCATGATCGGCACCTATGTGCTCTCGGCCGGTTACTACGACGCTTATTATGTGCGCGCCCAGAAAATCCGCACGTTGATCAAACGTGACTTCGAGATCGCCTATGCGGATGGAGTCGATGCAATCCTGACGCCCGCCACGCCGTCCGCTGCATTTGGCATCGGCGAGAAGGGATCTGCCGATCCGGTCGAAATGTATCTCAACGACGTCTTCACCGTGACGGTGAACATGGCGGGCCTCCCGGGCATCGCGGTCCCCGGCGGATTGTCAGCACAGGGATTGCCGCTCGGCCTGCAGTTGATCGGCCGTCCATTCGAGGAAGAGACGCTGTTCTCCGTGGCGGAGATTATCGAGCAGTCCGCAGGCCGCATCGCGCTGCCGCAGGCCTGGTGGGGATAATGGGTCCGCTTTCGACGGCCATTCTGGCAGGCTGCCTGCAGGCGCTAAAATGGCTGTCGTGGATCATCTGCCTTTTGCTTGGCGTTCTAGTCGTGGTGCAATCCTTGCGCGGCGACGAGGGGGCGCAGCCTCTCGCAAACGTGATGGTGGCTCTGGCATTCGCAGCGGGGGGCGCACTCTGCGGCTATGTGGCTCGTGTCATTATTAGGCGCGGGTCCGACTGATTTCAGGAACCACGGCGGCGGCGAAAGCGTTTTGTCGCGAATCCGCGGTCCGGGAGAATTAAATGACGACGAGCGCCCCATTCCGCGAAGGTCCTTCTTTATCTCACGCGAACGACCTCCAGGCCCGCCTTTTTGAGACCCGCACCCTTTCTCGTGATCTTGCCGCTCCGCTGAGCGCCGAGGACATGTGTGTGCAGCCGATGGATGACGCCAGCCCGACAAAATGGCATCTCGCGCATACCACATGGTTCTTCGAGAGGTTCATTCTTGAGGCTCACGTACCCGGCTACAAGGTGTTCGACGACCGGTTCAACTACTGCTTCAATTCTTATTATGAAACGCAGGGCAGGCGTCAGCCGCGTCAGCATCGCGGGTTGATGACCCGGCCGACAGCAGAGGATGTCGCGGCCTATCGACGTCATGTCGACCAGGCTTTGCGTGGTCTGTTTACAGACGGGATTGCATCGCGCGGCGACATCGCCGACCTCATCGAGATCGGCATCAATCATGAGCAGCAGCATCAGGAACTGCTGATGACCGATATCCTCAGCCTGTTCGCAGTCGGTCCCTTGAGGCCCGCCTATCGCGATCGGTCAGAGCCGTCGCGCACGGAAGCTGCTGCGCCGCTCACCTGGTCATCATTCGAAGGCGGCATTTCGGAAATCGGACACGGGGGCTCCGGCTTTTCGTGGGACAATGAGAGCCCCCGCCACGAGGTTCTGGTGCGGCCGTTTCGGCTCGCCAACCGGCTGGTGACCAATGGCGAGTGGCTGGAATTCATGGCCGCGGGCGGCTATCGCGAGGCGACGCTCTGGCTGGCGGACGGCTGGGCGCAGGTGACGCGCGAAGAGTGGGACGCGCCCCTTTACTGGGAACAACAGGACGGCCAGTGGTCGCAGATGGGCTTCGATGGCATGCAACCGGTGGATGAGGCCGCGCCTGTGTGTCACGTCAGTTATTTCGAAGCCGACGCCTATGCGCGCTGGGCGGGCAAGCGCCTGCCGACGGAGGCTGAGTGGGAGATTGCGGCTCAAGATGTTGAGCCCGTCGGCAACACGCTGGGGACGGGCAATCTTCGGCCGATGCGGGCGCAGGGCGATGGCCTCCAACAAATGTTCGGCGATGTCTGGCAATGGACCCAATCGTCCTATTCGCCTTATCCCGGCTATCGTCCGCCGGAAGGCGCGATCGGCGAATATAATGGCAAGTTCATGGTGAGCCAGCAGGTGCTGCGCGGCGCGTCTTGCGTGACGCCCGATCACCACAGCCGAGCGACTTATCGCAACTTCTTTTATCCATGGCAGCGTTGGCAGTTCCTCGGGCTGCGTCTCGCGGAGGATGCCCGATGACCCATGAAACGCACCTCGACAATCGCGAGCACGACGCCGAATTCGCCGAAGCGGTGATCGAAGGGCTGGGCAAGACCAAAAAGTCGTTGCCGTGCCGGTTCTTCTACGACGCCGCCGGCAGCGAAATCTTTGAGCGCATCACGCGGGAGCCCGAGTATTATCCGACCCGCACCGAGGCGGCCTTGATCGCCGAAAGCGCGGCGCGGATTGCCGAGCGCACGGTCGCCGGCACGGTGCTGATCGAGTTCGGGTCGGGCTCCAGTCGTAAGACCGAGATCCTGTTGTCGGAACTCGTGGATCTCGCCGCCTATGTGCCGATCGACGTTTCCGGCGATGCGTTGAGGGAAGCCCGGGAGCGTCTCGCGGCCAAGTTTCCCATGCTCCGCGTCTTTCCAATCGTGGGCGATTTCGGAGCGGATGTGCGTCTGCCCGAAAATCTCGTGGAAGCGCCGCGCCTTGGATTTTTTCCAGGTTCCACGATCGGCAATTTCACCCCCGAGGACGCGCGCGCATTGCTTGAGCAGTTCGGACGCCAGATCGGGAGCGGCCGCCTGATCGTTGGCGTCGATCTGCGCAAGGATTTGTCGGTGCTGATCCCGGCCTATAATGACGCGGCCGGCAGCACGGCGGCATTCAATCTCAATCTTCTCACGCGCATCAATCGGGAACTCGGCGCTGATTTCGAGCGTCGCGCGTTTCGTCACGAAGCCGTCTGGAACGGCGACGAGGGCCGGATCGAGATGCACCTCGTCAGCCGAAGGCGGCAGGACGTTCATGTTCTGGGGCGTACGTTCACCTTTACGGAGGGCGAACGCATCCACACGGAGAATTCCTACAAGTATACGATCGACGGTTTTCGAGAGGTCGCCGAGGGAGCTGGCTGGCAGGTGACGGCGGTCTGGACCGACCCCCAGGGTTGGTTCAGCCTGCAGGAACTGACGCGCAATTGAGCGCCTTGTGCCGGCATCCTCGCCGGCCCCTTGTTCCAGATGAGCCGGAGCTTTAAAAACCGGGGCGAGACGCAGCAGGCTTCATCTGCTGCGCGTGGATCGTCAACATCTGGAACCCCGGCCATGAACACCCACGCCAAACCCTCCAAGCTGGTCAAAGGCGCAACCGGCGACTGGGAAATTGTCGTCGGCATGGAAATCCATGCCCAGGTCACCTCGAAATCGAAGTTGTTTTCCGGCGCCTCAACGGAATTCGGCGGCGAGCCCAACAGCCATGTGTCGCTGGTGGATGCGGCGATGCCCGGCATGCTGCCGGTGATCAACGAAGAGTGCGTGAAGCAGGCCATCCGCACGGGGCTTGGCCTCAAGGCGCAGATCAACCACCGCTCGGTGTTCGATCGGAAGAACTATTTCTATCCGGATCTTCCGCAGGGTTATCAGATCAGCCAGTTCAAGAGCCCCATCGTGGGCGAGGGCGAGGTCATCGTCGATGTCACGGCGAGCGAGCAGATCGTCGTGGGCATCGAGCGCCTGCATCTGGAGCAGGACGCCGGCAAGTCGCTGCATGACCAGTCAGCGACGGAGAGCTACGTCGACCTCAACCGATCCGGCGTTGCGCTGATGGAAATCGTCTCCAAGCCCGACATCAGATCGGCGGAAGAGGCGCGCGCCTATGTGACGAAGCTGCGCACGATCCTGCGATACCTCGGCACCTGCGACGGCAACATGGAGGAGGGCAGTCTGCGCGCCGACGTAAACGTTTCGGTGCGCCGCCCCGGTGAGCCGTTGGGAACGCGCTGCGAGATCAAGAACGTCAATTCCATCCGCTTCATCGGACAGGCCGTGGACGTCGAGGCGCGCCGCCAGATCGGCATCCTGGAAGACGGCGGTTCGATCAGCCAGGAAACTCGCCTGTTCGATCCGGCGCGCGGGGAAACGCGGTCGATGCGATCAAAGGAGGAGGCGCACGACTACCGCTATTTCCCTGATCCGGATCTGCTGCCGCTCGAATTCGATCAGGCCTATGTCGATGCGCTGGCGAGCGGTCTTCCTGAATTGCCGGACGAGAAGCGCTCTCGCTTCATCGCCGATTATGGCATCCCGTCTTATGACGCCGGCGTGTTGGTGATGGAGCGCGAGTCCGCGGATTATTTCGAGGCCGTAGCAAAAGGACGCGACGCCAAGATCGCGGCGAACTGGGTGATCAACGAATTGTTCGGCCGGCTCAACAAGGAAGGCAAGACGATTGCGACATCGCCCGTATCGGCCGCGCAGCTCGGCTCCATCGTCGATCTGATTACGACCGGGACCATTTCGGGCAAGATCGCCAAGGATCTTTTCGAGATCGTCTGGACCGAAGGCGGCGATCCTTCGGCTCTCGTTGAAACGCGCGGCATGAAGCAGGTGACCGACACGGGCGCCATCGAACAGGCTGTCGATGCGATCATCGCCGCCAATCCCGACAAGGTCGCGCAGGCGCAGGCGAAGCCCACCATGCTGGGTTGGTTTGTCGGCCAGGTGATGAAACAGACGGGTGGCAAAGCCAATCCGCAAGCCGTCAACGACGTGCTGAAACAGAAGCTCGGGATCTGAAAAACCGAGTTTGAAGACGCAACCGATTCTCTCCGGTTGCGCGAATCTGATGAGCGCCGCGGCTTCCGCGGCGCTTTTTTTCGTTCTTGCAGCAAAAAAAATCGTCATTCACCGTTTTTTTTTTCCGAGGCCCTGAAGCCGTTCGAGCGCATGTCGCGACACCCGTGAAGACTGTTGGGGCGGCGTCCGACGACGCTTGCTGGCGGGTGTTGAAAACCCCGGCCGAGCGGATTCTCAGCTTGACAACAAGGCCGTCCCGATCCGTGCTCCGATGGAATTTCCGATTGCAACAAATTTGCGAATGTGTCTGCAAATTCGTCGTTTCTTGATTGGCGCCGAAAAGTCGCGAGCCTCTCATGGCTCGCTGCAACGCGCTTTGCGCGCGGACGGCGCGGGCCTTTCAAGACCCATTTCGCACACATGCAGCGGAGCCCGCGAGTGGTTCGAAAGCGCCGTGCGAAAGGCGTTTCGGTCGCATCGATGAACATGCATTCAGGCGTTGTCGCGCGTCTTGCAGCGCATGATGAGACGAACAGACACTTGCACGAGTGATTAACAAAGGTACGCTAAGCAGGCCTGATGTCGGCTGCACTTTTTCTCTATCGCCGACAGACAAATCAGAGGGGACCTCAGATGGCGAAGGCAACAACGAAGCGTAAGCCGGCAGCGAAGAAGACCGCTGCCAAAAAAGCTACGAAGAAGACCGTAGCCAAGAAGGCGGTTCGCAAGACCGCTGCGAAGAAAGCTACGAAGAAGACCGTAGCCAAGAAGGCGGTTCGCAAGACCGCCGCCAAGAAGGGCGCCGTGAAGAAGACTGCCCGCAAGGCTGTCGCCAAGAAGGCCGTCCGCAAGACTGCCGTCAAGAAGGGCGCAGTGAAGAAGACCGCTCGCAAAGCAGTCGCCAAGAAGGCGGTCGCCAAGAAGGCCGTCCGCAAGACGGCCGCCAAGAAGTCGCCGCGCAAGCCGAAGGTTGCTGCTCCGTCTGCGGAACAGGCCTGATCTAACGGCTGTCTCGGTCGCAACATGCGGCTCCGTGCGTTTGATGATCGTTTCTGGCGGTCATCCGTTCGGGGCCATACGGCTCGGATTTTATCAGCGGCGGACCGACACGGGTCCGGCGCACAGGCCGATGCGTCGAAGCACGCCTCTCTCGTCCGTATGCGGATCAGGGAGGCGTGTGTCGTTCATGCCCGGGTTTGTTCGGCCTCGACGTTTCACGCGGTATCGCGGCCGGGCCCAAATCGCGTAGGCTTCGAAGGCGATGCGGCTGTCGGTTTGCGAGGCCGCTAGGGAACCGACGTGCAGGTTTCGGCGAAGTCCCGCCAGATAAGCCCCGCATCTTTCCCATCTCTTTTCAGCTTCTGCCATTCTGTCGCGCAACGCGTCAGGCGTCGGCGCATCTCGGGCTTTGGCAGCGATCGATAGGCAGGGGTTGCGACCTCCGCCGGCTGCGCGGGCGCCGCGCGCATCTCAGCCGACCCGGCGTCCTTCGGCGCAAGCGCCTGGGCCTGCGCATGCGACAGGCCGAACCAGAGCAGCCCCGTCATCATCAGCATCGCTCGTTGCTGCATGCCCGTCTTCTCGTCCTTGCGATGCGGTCTGGCCGAGATCGGCCTGTCCTTGGGACCTTGTTAGCATGAGAGAGAACGGGCGTGGCGAGGGACGCTCGTATGTCCACACGCCGAAGGTCGGACGTGCGCAGCGGTCGCCGGCCTATTGAGTCCTGGCGGCGTCCAGCATCGGGAGGCTCGTGGCGCCCGTACGGAGTTGGCGCAGCAGGCCCTTGCGCTTGGCTTCGTAATAATAGCCGCGCGAATACAGGCTGACCGCCCGTGCTTCGTTGTTTCCCGATACGATCCAAGCATTGGCGAGATAGGGCATGCCGTATCGGAGATTTGTCTCCGCCTCGAGCAGCCCGGCGGCGGCGCCCGTGTAGCCCATCTGGCGCGCCGTCGGCAGGCTGATCTGCATGAGACCGTAATGTCCGCGGCCAGTGGCGCGAGGATTGTACCGGCTCTCGCGCATGACGATGCGGTGCGCAAGCGTATCGGGCAAGCCGTGCAGCCGCGCGTGTCTGTTGACGAGTTCGCGGACCACCGACGTGTCGGGAACCGGAGCTTTCTCGCGTTGCGCCCATGCGGGCGCGCCGGGCGCGAGAAGCGAAACGGCGCACGCGAGGGCGCCCCAACGGGTCGCCGTCCTGTTGCGCCTGCCAAAGCTCGCATCAACCATGATCATTTTCCTCCAGCAGGCGCTTCTATACGCCGGAGCGCATGTGCAAAGAAGCCACATTTGCCGGGCGAATGAGGCGAGATACGGGCGCGGCCAATTCGGGGTGGCTATCGCGGCGTGAGCCGTTGCATAGTCCGGGCCGCTACGAGAGGCAGCAACTCAATGACCCGCAAGGTTAAGATCGCCAAGAAGCCCCGTCCCGTGACGGCGTTGTCCGCCGTTCGCCCGTTCAGCGCCCGCATCGGCCTGACCTATGGCCTGACCTTTACGGAAGACCTGCTGGAATTGTCGTATCCCTGGGCGACCGGGCTCGCCATCGACGGGTTGATCGCGCATAATTTCTATCAGGCGCTGCCCATCGTGATCGCCTGGTCGCTGCGCGCGACCATCGGCTGCATCCGGCAGATGTACGACACCCGGCTCTATACGACGATCTACAACACCATTGTAGAAGCCACCATTCTCCGGCAGAGACGCGCCGGCGTCGGCTCGACCAGCGTCGCCGCGCGCTCAGCCATGTCTCGGGAGTTCGTGACATTTTTTGAGATCGACGTTCCTGTTGTGATCACCGCCCTGATCGGGATCGTCGGTTCGGCCGTCATTCTGCTCTGGTACGATCTTGTCATCGGGGCGCTCGTGTCGCTGCTGTTCATCCCGGTTTTCATCGTCAATCGAGTCTACGTGCGGGTGACGACGCATCTCAATCACAGCCTGAACAATCAGCTTGAGAAGGAAGTGGGTTTCATCGAAACCATCGACGCGCCCGAGATCAGGACGCATTTTTCCGAGGTGAGGAAATGGCGGGTCAAGCTTTCCGACGCCGCCGCGATCAACTGGACGATCATCGAGGTTCTTTCGATATTCGTCTTCATTGCCGTTCTGCTTCGCGCAACCGTCATGCCGGACCTCGATACCGGCGATATTTTCGCCATCCTCGTCTATGTCTGGAAACTTATGGAGGGGCTCGATCACGTGCCCACCATCGTTCAGCAACTGACACGGTTGCGGGACATCAGCCGGCGCATCAGCGAAGGGGCCTCCCTCGAAGCGGTCAGCGCGACGATCGAAGAGACGGAGCCGGAAAGCAGACCCATGTAAGGCGCGCCAACCCGGAGCGAGCAGAGGGTTTCCGGCGAAGTTCACGCCTATGCGTCCGGTCCCGTTAAGTTTTCGGCGGGAAAACAGTTTCGGTTACGCTTGGTTTGTGCACGATAAGCCCTGGAAGCGAGGCAGGGCGGACGACAATGGCGAAACACATCATCTCGACGGCGCATGAGCAATCCTTGCGACCGCTTACTCAGGCGCTGGTAGGAGCGCTGGAAATCGTTCTCGACGAGGTGGCGGCGTTGCGCAATCACGAGGATGGGCCGTGGGCCGACGCACTCGAAGAGATGGTTCTGCGCAGCGCAGCAGGTCTGGGAGGAAAGGGTTCAGACGCTGACTCGCTTCAGGTTGCGCAGTCGGCCCTACGGGCGTGTTTCCGAACCATGCGCGCTCAATTGCATTGAAACGGCGGCGCCGACCTGAGCCGGCCCCGCCTTGGCTGTAGTGATCAGATCAAGTCGGCTTGTGGCTCCAATTGGCCTTCACCTCGGCTTCGGTCTTCGACAGATGAACGTGCTCGTCGATGTGATCAACCCAGTCGAGCGGAATGAAATGGTGATGGGGTTCGTGCGTCGGGTCGTTCTTCGTGAGCTTGATCTTGTCGCGCCCTTCCATGTGGTCGACAAATCCGACGTGCATGCAGTCGGATGACTTCACTTCCATATGTTCCTTGATCAATTCGACCTGGGTCATTTTCGTACTCCGCTGAACCTGCGCCCTGGATACGACATGGATCGTCGCGCGGGCCGGTCTCAACTCGGAAATCCGAAATCCGTTCATTTGCGCTTCAGGCGGCGGGCTTCGCCGTGGCGCCCTCGCCGAGAATGCGTCGCGCTTCGGCTTCAACCGCTAGCCAGCGTCCCCAGTCTTCCAGCAAACCCCAACCGGCGACGCCGACATGCGCCACAGGCAATCGCCAGTGATAGACCGGGCGCGGCGCAATTTTTTCAAACGGCAGCCGGCTCCTCACCCGGTCCGCATCGAGATGAAGAAGAAGCGGAAGAAGATCCAGAGCGCGGTGACGCGTAGGGTTATGGGCCAGATAGTCATCGATGAATTCAGCGACGTCCTGATCCGGAGGCGCGCGTTCGAGCACAAGCCTGTAGGCGTCAGGATATGGCGAAGCGAGACGTCTGGCGAGACGCGTGCGGCCCCTGGCTATGTCTGCGCGCAACAACGGGTCAAGCCTTGCGTAGGCCAGGGTGGTGGCGCGAATGGCGGCGATGTTGAGGCTGCGGGCGGCTATGTTGAAATGCAGCCCGAGTGTGTCGAAGGCTGTGACGCCGTCGCCTCGCGCGCCTGCCTCGCGGAGCGCCGCAATCGCCAGATCTATCTCATGAAGGCGGTTTGAGGGACGGGGAGGAAAAATGGCCTCGCGTGGCACGACCGGCTTTGCGAGCGAGCCCAACAGGGCCGCTGGCCAACCAGCCGGCATTGTTTTGAGGCCGGGAGCTGATCGATGCGGATGGACGTGTCGCAGGTCCAATTCGATCGTCAGGTCGCCGATGCGGCTGCCCGCAAGAGCGAACGCATGGGCGTCTTCTTCATGCAGGACGCCACCCAGCGCACGGCTTAAAGCCTGCGCCGCCTCTCGGGCGCTGAGGCCGGAAAATTCGACTTCCACTCCTACGGATATGTCTTGGCATGCCATGCGACAGGAACTTTCGGCCTCTGGAGGGGCGTCGACCG
>JAIEQX010000057.1 GCA_019747375.1 Beijerinckiaceae bacterium
CGTACAGGCACCATGGCGATCTGCTATGTGCTGAACGATCAGGTGGTCTGCACCCCCCAGGCCAAATAAGGGCGTCGCGCGCGGCGGATTTGCCTTTCAGCCTATTAGCCGCTAATCGCCTCGCGGAGTTCAGACCCCGCCGGGAGCGCCCATGTCCGACAAAGCCGACGCCGCCAAACGCCTCGCGGCCGCTCGCGCGCTGGAACTCGTGCGCGACGGCATGCGGATCGGGCTTGGAACAGGCTCGACCGCCGCCCATTTCGTCGCCTTGCTGGGCGCGCAGGTGGGGCAGGGGCTGCGCGTCATCGCGGTCCCGACGTCCGAGCGCACCCGCGAACAGGCCCTGGCGCTCTCCATTCCGCTCTCGACGCTCGACGAAACGCCGGAGCTCGACCTGACCATTGACGGCGCTGACGAATTCGATCCGGCGCTGCGCCTCATCAAGGGCGGGGGAGCGGCTTTGCTGCGCGAGAAGATCGTCGCGGCCGCGTCGGCCCGGATGATTGTCGTCACCGACCGCTCCAAACAGGTCGACACGCTGGGGCGTTTTCCTTTGCCGGTGGAGGTCGACCGTTTCGGACTGGAATCGACGCGCCGCCATGTCGCGCGGCTTGCCGCTGACGCCGGATGCTCGGGGACGGTCGCGCCGCGCCGGGCCCCCGATGGTCACTTTTTGGTCACGGATGGCGGCCATGCCATCCTCGACTGTTCGTTTGGAGCCATTCCCGATCCTGAGAAACTCGCCCGGGGGCTGAATGCGATCCCGGGAGTCGTCGAGCATGGATTGTTTATCGGCCTTGCCAAGGCGATCATCGTCGCCGACGAGCAGGGCGTCGAGGTGATAGGCGACATCGCTTGAAGCCCCATATTCCCGCAGGAGAAATGCCGTGAACTTCAAAATTGTGTCGGGCGCCGCCGCGATCGCCGTCCTCGCCGTCCTGCCGCTTCCCGCCATGGCGCAGAAGCAGCCAACCGCGCCGTCCTATTTTCCCCAGACGCCGCCGGTCTCCGATAGCCAGTTCGCCATGGCGCGAGAGGTCGTGACCATCGCGGGCATCTCGCAGACCTTCGACCCGTTCATCCCGGAAATGCTGAAGCAGCTTTCCGGCAATCTGACCCGCACGCGCCCGGAAATCGCCGCCGACCTCAACGCCGTCATGCAGCAGACCATCACGCCGGAATTCACCAAGCGCACCGCCGAAATGGTCGACTATTCCGCCCGCCTGGTGGCGACGAGCATGAGCGAATCCGAACTGCGCGAGACGCTGGCCTTCCTGAAGACCAACGCCGGCAAGCGCTACACGGAAATGCAGCCCCTGATCCTCAACAGGGTCGTCAGCGCGCTCGACGCCTGGAACCGGACGCTCTCGGTCGAGATGATGGACCGCGTGCGCGCCGAGATGAAAAAGAAGGGGCACGACCTCTGAGGTCCTGCCCGCGACCAGCACGATCGGGATGCCGCCTGTCGCATGAATGCGGGAATGAGACATGAGCTCTTATGACGTCGATCTCTTCGTAATCGGCGGCGGCTCGGGCGGCGTGCGCGCCGCCCGCATCGCGGCGGGCCACGGCGCGAGGGTCATGCTTGCCGAAGAATATCGCATGGGCGGCACCTGCGTGATCCGCGGCTGCGTGCCCAAGAAGCTCTATGTCTACGCCAGCCGATTCGCCGACGATTTCGCCGATGCGGAAGGATACGGCTGGACAATTCCTGAGAAGCCGACCTTCGACTGGACCAGGCTTGTCGAGGCCAAGGAGCGTGAGATCTCCCGGCTGTCGCAGATTTATGCGAACAATCTGGGCAAGGCCGGCGTCGAGATCGTCCAGAGCCGCGCCGAGATCATGGACGCCAACACGGTGCGTCTCGTCAGCCAAGACCGTCGCGTCACCGCCGGGACCATTCTCGTGGCCACCGGCGGCACGCCGGTTCTTGAGCCCTCCATCCCCGGGCTCGAACTCGCCATCAGCTCGAACGAATTGTTCGACCTGCCGGAATTTCCCAAGCGTCTGCTCGTCATCGGCGGCGGCTATATCGGAGTGGAATTCGCCAGCCTGTTTGCGCGGCTCGGCTCGAACGTCACGATTATCTTCCGTGGCGAGAACGTCTTGCGCGGTTTCGATGATGATCTGCGTGAAGGGCTTCGCACCGAACTTGCGCATGCGGGCATCCGCATCCTGGCGGGCGCGCTCCCGACCGGGATCGCCCAGACGACGGATGGTCGGCGCGTGTCGTTCAGCAATGGCGAGACGGGCGTCTTCGATCAGATCCTGGTCGCGACGGGCCGCCGACCGCACACCAAGGGCCTCGGCCTCGAAGCTGCGGGCGTGGAGACGGATGCGCTCGGCGCCGTCAAGGTGGACGCCTTCGCACGCACGAACGTACCCTCCATCTATGCGGTGGGCGACGTCACCAATCGCGTCAATCTCACCCCCGTGGCGATCCGCGAGGGCCATGCCTTCGCCGACAACGTCTTCGGCGGCAAGGACGTGGCGGTGGTCCACGCCGGCATCCCGACGGCGGTCTTCACTACGCCCGAGATCGGGACTGTGGGGCTGAGCGAACAGGAAGCCCGCAAGATTTTCAACATCGTCGATATCTATTCGGCGAGCTTCCGGCCCATGAAGGCGACATTGTCGGGCCGGCAGGAAAAGACCCTGATGAAGATCGTGGTCGACGGTGAAACCGATCAGGTGCTTGGCGTCCACATCCTCGGCCATGACGCCGGCGAGATGGCCCAACTGCTGGGCATCTCTGTCAAGCTCGGGGCCAAAAAGGCCGACTTCGACGCCACCATGGCGGTGCACCCGACGGCCGCAGAGGAACTCGTCACCATGCGCACCCGCTCCGCCCGCTATGAGCGCGAGGTGCTGGACGCCGGGCCGGGGGCCGCCATCGCAGAGGCGTGAGGCCGGCGTCTTGCATGCCTGCTCCGCGTCCTGTGCGACCATGGTCGAGGCGAAAAAGCTTATCTCCTCGCGACTCCCTGTTGTATAAGCCGCTCGCGCGTCGAGGATTGCGTCGGCAGGGGAGGGCCGGACGGTCCGAACGCGCTGGAAACAGGAGCGAATATGATGGCCGTGGATCGTTGGACACCTGACTCTTGGCGCGCGAAGCCGATCGAGCAGGCTCCGTTTTATCCCGATGCGGCCGCTCTGGGCGACGTCGAGCGCCAGTTGAGCGGCTTTCCGCCGCTTGTCTTCGCGGGCGAAGCGCGCAAGCTCAAGAAGGCTCTGGCCAAAGTGTCGGCGGGCGAATCGTTCCTGCTGCAGGGCGGTGATTGCGCCGAATCCTTTGCCGAGCATTCGGCTGACAATATTCGCGACTTCTTCCGCGTGTTCCTGCAGATGGCGGTCGTCATGACCTTCGCCGCCGCCTCGCCGGTGGTCAAGGTCGGCCGCGTCGCCGGCCAATTCGCCAAGCCGCGCACCAATCCGACGGAAACGATCGGGGGCGTCGAACTGCCGATCTATCGCGGCGACATCATCAACGACACCGAATTCACCGAGCAGGGCCGCACCCCCGATCCGCGTCGCCAGATCGAGGCCTATCGTCAGTCGGCTGCGACGCTCAACCTGCTGCGCGCCTTCGCGACCGGCGGCTACGCCAACCTCGAGAACGCGCATCGCTGGATGCTCGGCTTCGTCAAGGACAGTCCACAATCGGGCCGTTACCAGGAAGTCGCCGACCGCATCACCGAGACGCTCGGCTTCATGCGCGCCATCGGGCTCGATTCCGAGGCCCATCAGGAACTCCGGCAGACGGATTTCTACACCTCGCACGAAGCCCTGCTCCTCGGCTTCGAGCAGGCGCTGACCCGCGTCGACTCGACGACCGGCGACCATTACGCGACCTCCGGCCACATGCTCTGGATCGGCGACCGCACGCGCCAGTTCGATCACGCCCATATCGAATATTGCCGGGGCGTGAAAAACCCCATCGGGCTGAAGTGCGGTCCCTCGCTCAAGGCCGACGACCTGCTGCGCCTGATCGACGTCCTGAATCCGGCTGACGAGGCCGGACGCCTGACGCTGATTTGCCGCTTCGGCTCCGAGAAGGTCGGCGACCACCTGCCGGGCCTGATCCGCGCCGTGGAGAAGGAGGGCCGCACGGTGGTCTGGTCGTGCGACCCGATGCATGGCAACACCATCAGCGCCAGCGGCTACAAGACGCGGCCGTTCGAGCGGATCATGAGTGAAATTCGCTCGTTCTTCTCGATCCATCAGGCCGAAGGCACTTATGCGGGCGGGGTTCATCTGGAAATGACCGGCAAGAACGTCACCGAATGCACCGGCGGCGCCCGCAAGATTCTCGAAACGGAACTGCACGATCGCTACCACACGCATTGCGACCCGCGCCTCAATGCCGAACAGGCGATCGAGGTGGCGTTCTTGGTGTCGGAATTGCTGAAGGCCGACCGCGCCAGCAAGCCCGTCGTGGAGCGCGCAGCCGAATAGTCTGAGCCACGGCTTCGCCCCCGGCTTGGCGACCCGCCGGTCCTGTGCCATCAGAGGCGCAGGGTCCGGCGTCGCGCCGGGCGGGGCGGGGGAAGCTCTTGCTGCGCATCTACAAGGCGTTTTTGAATTCCTGTCGGGGCTTCTCATACGGGCTGAGGACCGAGCGCGCCATTCAGCAGGAGTTCGTCCTGCTGATCGTCGCCATTCCGCTGGCGCTTTGGCTTGGAACGACCGGCCCGGAGCGTCTGGCCCTCGTTCTGTCCGTCGTGGCCGTGCTCTGCGTCGAGTTCCTCAACACCGCCATCGAGAAACTCTGCGATCACGTCACCCCGGCGATTCACCCGCAGATCAAGGCCATCAAGGACATGGCCTCCTCGGCCTGCCTCTGCGTCCAGGCTTCAGCCGTGCTGGTCTGGCTCTATCTGGGCGCAGCGCGCTTTTTCTGACGCGGGCCGGCCGGTCCGCCGGTCGATGCGGCGCCGGCGCAGCCGCCGTACGCCATTGCCGCGCCCGCCGGACCGCGATACATGGCCTCTATGATCGCACCCGCAATGTCCTCCCCGGCTGACCGTCTCGTTATCGCTCTCGCACAGATCGGCTGCACGGTCGGCGATATCGAAGGCAACGCCGCATCGATCCGCGCGGCCCGCAGCGAGGCGGCCCGCAAGGGTGCGGATCTCGTCATGTTTCCCGAAATGCATCTGTCGGGCTACACGCCCGAGGATCTGGTCTTGAAGCCGGCGTTTCAGGAAGCCTGCCGCGCCGCTCTGGAGGATCTGGCGCGGGAGACGGCCGATGGCGGCCCCGCCGCTCTCGTGGGCCTGCCATGGGTGGAGGACGGTCTCGTCTACAATGCCTACGCGCTTCTCGCGGGCGGGCGCATCGAGGCTGTGCGGTTCAAGGTCGACCTGCCCAATTATGGTGTTTTCGACGAAAAGCGCGTTTTCGCCAGGGGGCCGCTGCCGGGGCCCATCGTGTTCAGGGGCGTCCGGCTCGGGGTGGCGATCTGCGAGGATATCTGGGACGAGGAAGTCTGCGAGTGCCTGGCCGAAACAGGCGCCGAAATCTTGCTGGTTCCCAACGGCTCGCCCTATTGGCGGGGCAAGTCGGAGGAGCGGCTCCAGGTGGCGCTCTCGCGCATTGTCGAGACAGGCCTCCCGATGGCCTATCTCAACATGATGGCCGGTCAGGACGAACTGGTCTTCGACGGCGGCTCCTTCGTGATCAATGCGGACCGTCATCTGGCGGTGCAACTGCCGGCGTTCGAAAGCCTGGTCGAGACCTGTGTCTTCGAGCGCGCTCATGGCGCGTGGGTCTGCCAGGACGGCCCGCGCGCGATCCTGCCGTCGGACGACGAGGCGGATTATATGGCCTGCGTGGTGGGCCTGCGGGATTATGTCGAGAAAAACCGCTTTCCGGGCGTCGTCATGGGCCTGTCGGGCGGCGTCGATTCCGCCCTCTGCGCGGCGCTCGCCGCCGATGCGCTCGGCCCGGAGCGCGTCCATTGCATCATGCTGCCGTACCGTTTCACCTCGCAGGAGTCGCTCGGGGACGCAAAGCTGTGCGCCGATGCGCTCGGGGTTCGCTACGACGTGCTGCCGATCGCCGACGCGGTCGAAGGCGTGGAAAGCGTGCTGGCGCCCCTCTTCGCCGGACGACCGCGCGACACCACCGAGGAGAACCTGCAGAGCCGCGTGCGCTGCACGCTGCTCATGTCAGTGTCGAACAAATTCGGGCCGATGCTGGTGACCACCGGCAACAAGTCCGAAATGTCGGTCGGCTACGCCACCATTTATGGCGACATGAACGGCGGCTTCAATCCCATCAAGGATCTCTACAAGCTTCAGGTTTTCCGTCTTTGCGAACTTCGCAATCGCTGGAAGCCGAGCTGCGCCCTCGGGCCCGACGGCGTGGTGATCCCACCCAACATCATCGCCAAGCCGCCGTCCGCCGAACTCCGCGAAGACCAGAAGGACGAGGATTCCCTGCCGCCCTACAAGGTGCTGGACGACATACTTGAATCTCTTGTGGAACATGAGATGCGCGTGTCCGACATCGTGGCGCGCGGGCACGATATCGAAATCGTTCGCAAGATCGAGCGGCTGCTTTACCTCGCCGAATACAAGCGCCGCCAGTCGGCGCCGGGCGTGAAGGTGACCAAGAAGAATTTCGGCCGCGACCGGCGCTACCCGATCGTCAATCGCTTCCGCGACCCGGGGGCGCCGGCGCGCTTGCCGGATGCCGATCTTGCGCCGAAGAAGCCCCTCGGCGGCGCCGAGCGTTTCGAGGAATAAGCAGCGCCAACGCGCTTCAGATTTGCTGTAAACCGGACTAAGAGTCACGCCATGATCCCTCATGTCCGCTTCGCCCCGTCGCCGACCGGGCGCATACATATCGGCAATGCGCGCACCGCCTTTTTCAACTGGCTCTTCGCCAGGAAAAAGCAGGGCGTCTTCGTGCTTCGGTTCGACGACACCGACCTGGAGCGGTCCAGGGAAGAATATGCTCAGGCGATCGAGGTCGATCTCGCCTGGCTGGGCATCATGCCCGATCTTGTGGTGCGGCAGTCGCAGCGCTTCGCGCTCTACGACGCCGCCGCCGGGCGCCTGAAGGCCGAAGGCCTGCTCTACCCCTGCTACGAGACCGCCGAGGAGCTCGATCGACGCCGCAAGCGCCAGGTCGGGCGCGGCCAGCCTCCAATCTACGATCGGGCCGCGCTCAAACTGACCCCGGAGGAACGCGCCGAACTGGAGGGCGCCGGCCGTCGCCCGCATTGGCGCTTCAAGCTCGCGCATCGCACCATGCGCTGGAACGACCTCGTGCGCGGCGACTGCCACATCGAGGCGGCGTCCCTGTCCGACCCTGTGCTGATCCGCGAGGATGGCAGCTATCTCTATACGTTGCCCTCCGTGGTCGATGACGTCGATCTCGGCATCACGCATGTCATTCGCGGCGAGGATCACGTCACCAACACGGCGGTTCAGATCCAGATTTTCGAGGCGCTGGCGGGGGTGGGGTCGGCCCCGATCTTCGGTCATCACAACCTGCTGACGTCGGCCAGCGGCGAGGGGCTGTCCAAGCGCTCGGGCGCCCTGTCGATCGGTGGCCTGCGCGACGCCGGCGTCGAGTCCTTGGCGGACGCCGCGCTCGCCGTGCTGACCGGTTCCTCGGACTCGGTTCACCCCGTCGCCTCGCTGGACGAGTTGAATGCGGCCTTCGACCTTTCGCATGTGTCGCGTAACGCCGCGCGCTTCGACGAGGCGGAACTTGCCGCCTTGTCGGCCCGCACCCTGCATGGGCTACCGTTCGAGGCGGTGCGCGAGCGGCTGGCGCATTTTGACATCGCCGGCGCCAGGGCCGAGCCTTTCTGGCTCGCGGTGCGCGGCAACCTCACCCAGATGCAGGATGTGCTGGACTGGTGGCGCGTGGTCGAGGGCGAGATCGAAGCCGTGCGCGAGGACGCGGACTTCTGCAGGCTCGCGGCTGAAAGCCTGCCGCAGGAACCATGGGACGCCACGACATGGTCAGCCTGGACGAGCGTGCTGAAGCAGCAGACGGGGCGCAAGGGCAAGGCCCTGTTCCATCCCCTCCGCCTCGCCCTGACAGGCCGCGATCAGGGGCCCGAGCTTGCGGCGCTTCTGCCGCTCATGGGGCGTCTCAGAGCTGTGGCCCGACTATCCGCACCCGCCGCTTGACGCCATCGGGGCCTGTCGCTTCGCGTGTCGGGCCGTCCGCCAGCGAGAAGTTGGAACTGGCGGTCGTGCGTCCTATGGCTATGCCGGCGGATTCGCCCGTTGCGGTCGGCGCCTGGGCGCCGGAGGCGGCCTCGGCCGCGATCTGTTCTTCGACCTTCTGCTCCTTGAGGCCGCGCTTGGGATCCGGCCGCGCCGCCCGCGGCGCTGGCGCCCGCGACAATTCGGCGGCGCGCTCGGGCGTGACGATCAGGTCGCGGCGGCTTTCGCGGCCAAGCAGCTTTTCGGCATTGCCGAGGGCCTGCGCCCATGTCTGTCCGGATGGTTTGCAGGTGCAGGACGGGTCATATTTTGTCTTGTACCGACCGGCGTTCGGCAGAGCCGTATAGGGGCGTCCGTCGGGCGAGACGGCGGTGTCGATCTCGCGTCCCATGCCCATGGTGAAAAGCTCGGTATCGGCATTCGGGCAGAGCGCCTTGCAGAGTTCGCCAAGTTCTCCCGAACGTCCCCGGCCGGCCGAATAAGACACCGGGAAGAAGCCGCCGTCGCAGGTTCGCACGCAGACAGCCAGCGACCCTCCGCGGGCGCCGCCGTCCTCGGGCGGCAATTGCTCCGGATTGTCTTCGAGCGGGATTTCGCGGGTATTGCCGCCAAACAGCGTGTCGAAAAGACCACGGCCGCCCGCCTGCTGCTGTCCGGCGCCGCGGCAATAGGCGTCGTAGCGCTCAGACAGGTCGCGGCGCTGGGCGTCATTGGCCCCGCCCGCGCGCTGGGCCTGTCCGCGCAGCTGGTCGAGATTCACCTGCATGCGCGATATCTGTTGCTCGAGCGGAGCGCATTGCGCCGGGGCGGCCTCTCCGAAGAACAGGAACTGTCGTCGCCCGCAGCCGATGGATCGCGCATAGGCTACGGTGCGGTCGAGTTCGGATTGTTGGCGCTGCGCGGCGCGCTGAAACTGCTGGGCGCGGGCCGGATCGCCGCCGCCGCTTCGGGTGAGCGCCGCAAGTTGCGCTCCGAGCCTCGCGCAATCCACCGACTGAGCGACGGAATCGCCGATTGAAACGACCATTGCGCCGCAGACGACGAGAGCGGACGCGACCCGGCGAACGCTGTTCCAGACGGGCTTAAGGGAAGGGCCCAGGGACGCGGTCCGCTTCATGAAATCCTCTCGAACCTGCCGGGCAGGCGTGAACCGGTCCGCTTTATAGCTGAGTCGCAGCCGCTCGGCCGCGAAATAACTGTGCCGGGATCGCCGCATCCGTTTTCGTCTTCTGCGCGTTTGTTGGCAGGATCAAGGCAAAGTTTCGCGAGCGCGGCGCCCGGGCATCTGTTGCGGACGCGCGATGACGCCCATATTGGCGGGAGAAGAGGAAGGATCTCAGCATGTTCGGATCGAAACTGCCCACCCTGCTGGCCGGAGCGATTATTTGCCTGTCGTCCATGGCGGCCCCGGCTGCCGCAGACGGTCCGGATCTGATTTTCCGCAAGTCGACGGTGTTCAAATGGCTGACCCCCAATGACAAGCTCGCCACCTACGGGGTGGATGATCCGGTCGTGCAGGGCGTCGCCTGCTGGTACACGGTGCCCGAGAAGGGCGGCATTTCCGGCGCCTTCGGTCTCGCCGAGGAAGTCTCGGACGTCTCGCTGGCATGCCGCCAGTTCGGTCCCATCTCGTTCAAGGAAAAGACCGAGCAGGGCGATGTCGTGATCCGCGAGCGCCGCTCCCTGCTGTTCAAGAAGATGCAGATCGTGCGGGGCTGCGACACGAAGCGAAACGTGCTGGTCTACATGGTCTATTCGGACCGGCTGATCGAAGGCTCGCCGAAGAACTCGACTTCCAGCGTGCCGATCATGCCTTGGGGAACCGCCGGCGAGGCGCCCAGGTGCTCGGACTGGATCACCGACTGACGCTGAAGACGCGCCGGTTTCGCGACCGGGTCGCGGCGCGGAGTCTTATTTGGCGCAGGTGACGATGAAGGCGTCGGGCTTGCGGCGGAGCGAGGCGGGGGTGATCGAACCGGTCACGTCCTCCGCCAGGCCGAACGAGATCGAACGTCCCGCGCCATGCGCTTCGCACCAGGCGTCGGCGACGATGCGGCCACAGCTGGAGCCCGGGGCCAGACACTCGCCGATGCCGTAGCCGTCGTTCGCCGAGACCACGAACGTGTTCTCAGCCAGAGCGGGGCCACGCACGAGCGAAAGCGCGATAAGGCCGCCGGCGATCGGCAGGAACAGACGCGGAAGCAGATGACTGAACGAGGTGAAGCGCATCATCAGGCCTTGACGAACGGGACGGATCCGTGAGGCCAGCCGGTGGTTTGACACGACGGTTGACTCTACGGTCGCCGCATATTCGCCACATCTCCTAAAGATTTTGTTAAGTCTCGGTCTGGCCGCCGACGCGGCTCGCGCCCCTTGACGCGGTGGCGCCTCTCGCGCATGTTGATGTCATGACGCGCCACGCCCGCCAGATCCGGTCGATTATTATCAGCTAGCTCATCTGCTGGCTGGAGCCGTCTTGTTCAAAGACCTTCGATAGACGAAGCACAGCCCCCGGCCAGCAGGCTCGAAGGGGAACCCATGTCTCACCACAAAGCGTTGCGGCTTTACAATACGCTGACGCGCCAGAAGGAAGACTTCACGCCGATCGATCCGGCTCGGGTCAGGCTCTACGTCTGCGGACCGACGGTCTACGACCTCGCCCATATCGGAAACGCGCGTCCGATCATCGTCTTCGACGTCCTCAACCGGCTGCTGCGCCATCTCTATGGCGACGACAAGGTCGTGTACGTCCGCAACATCACGGACGTGGACGACAAGATCAATGCGCGCGCCGCCGAACGCGGCGTCTCCATCCGCGAACTGACCGAAGAGACTGCAACGATCTTCCACAAGGACGTCGCCGCCCTCGGCTGCGCCCCGCCGGATTTCGAGCCCCGCGCCACTGACCACATCGCCGAGATGATCGAGATCATCAAGCGCCTCATCGTAGCCGGCAACGCCTATGAGGCCGACGGCCATGTGCTGTTCTCGGTGCCGTCCATGCCGGATTACGGCCGCCTGTCGCGTCGTCCGCTGGATGAGATGCTGGCCGGCGCGCGCGTCGACGTCGCCAGCTACAAGCGCGACGACATGGACTTCGTGCTGTGGAAGCCCTCGAAGGACAGCGAGCCCGGCTGGGACAGTCCGTGGGGCAGGGGACGTCCGGGCTGGCACATCGAATGCTCGGCCATGAGCTGGAAGCACCTCGGCGAGACCTTCGACATTCACGGCGGCGGCATCGACCTTGTGTTTCCGCACCATGAGAACGAGATCGCCCAGTCTCGCTGCGCCTTTGGCCATTCGATCATGGCGTCGGTCTGGATGCACAACGGCTTCCTGCAGGTCGAAGGCGAGAAAATGTCGAAGAGCCTCGGCAATTTCATCACCATTCGCGATGCGCTGGCCGATTGGCCGGGCGAAGTCATACGCTTCAACATGCTCAAGACCCACTACCGCCAGCCCATCGACTGGACGGTGGCGTCGCTGCGCGAGAGCAAGAAAGAGCTCGACCGCATGTATCCGGTGGCCAAGCAATTCGCCGCCTCGTCGGCGATGATCCCGCCCGATTTCATGGCGGCGCTGTGCGACGACCTGAACATGCCGGAAGCCATTACGGCGTTGCGCCGTCTCTACGCGGAAGCCAATGACGGCGTCGCGCTGGCGGGCGCGCGGCTCGCCTCGTGCGGCCAGATGCTGGGCTTGTTCGGCAAGTCCATGCCGGAGTGGATCGGTTGGCGGCCGGCCTCCGCGGCGATCGACGAACTGTACGTGCAGCGCCTGGTCAACGCCCGGATCCAGGCTCGCAAGGCCAAGAACTTCGCCGAGTCCGACCGCATCCGCGACGAGCTGACGGGCCTCGGGATCCAGCTGAAGGACGGCAAGGACGCCAATGGCGAACTGATCACCCAATGGGAGGTGAAGCTGTGAGCGACTCCCCCGCGCTCCGACCATTTCTCGCCGCGGACGCGCCCGCGCTGGCCGCGCTCTTTCAGGCCAGCGTCGAAGATTTGGCGGCCGAGGACTACACCGACGCCCAGCGCGCCGCCTGGGCCGGCCTTGCCGACGACGAGGCGGCCTTTGCTGCGCGTCTCGCCGAGAGGCTGACCCTCGTCGCCACCATCGAGGGCGAGCCGGTCGGCTTCGCGTCTCTGCGCGGCGTCGAGGAAATCGACCTGCTCTATGTCCTGCCGTCCGCGGCCCGGATGGGAGTCGGCACGCTTCTGTGCGACGCGCTCGAACGCCTGGCCACGGCGCGCGGCGGGGTCAAACTCACGGTCGACGCCAGCGACACCGCCGAGCCGTTCTTCGCCGGCCGAGGCTATGTGCCGACCAGTCGCAACACGCGCATCGTCGGCGACGAATGGCTCGGCAACACCACCATGATGAAGCAACTCGCCGCAGCCCCGGCGCCCGGAACCAAACCATGACCCGTGAACGCCTCACTCTCTTCGACACCACCCTGCGCGATGGCGCCCAGACCACGGGCGTCGATTTCTCGCTGGAGGACAAGCGCAACATCGCGGCGCTGCTCGACGGGATCGGCATCGACTATATCGAGGGCGGCTATCCGGGCGCCAATCCGCTCGACACCGAGTTCTTCTCGCGCAAGCCGAAGATGTCGGCGAAATTCGCCGCCTTCGGCATGACAAAGCGGGCAGGGCGTTCGGCCGGGAATGATCCGGGCGTCGCGATGCTGCTGGAGGCCAAGGCCGACACCATCACCTTCGTGGCCAAGACGTGGGACTATCACGTTCATGTCGCGCTCGGCTGCACGCTCGACGAGAATGTCGAAGGCATCACGGATTCGATCGAACATGTGCGCGCCGCCGGACGCGAGGCGATCCTCGACTGCGAGCATTTCTTCGATGGCTACAAGGCCAATCCGGATTACGCGCTCCGATGCGCCAAGGCCGCCTATGACGCTGGCGCGCGCTGGATCGTGCTGTGCGACACCAATGGCGGCACGCTTCCCCACGAAATCGAAGCCATCGTGACGGCGGTGGCCAGGGTCGTGCCCGGCTCGCATCTCGGCATCCACGCGCATGACGACACCGGCAACGCAGTCGCCAATTCCTTCGCGGCGGTGCGCGCCGGCGTGCGCCACATCCAGGGCACGCTGAACGGCCTCGGGGAACGTTGCGGCAACGCCAATCTGGTCACCATCATCCCGACTCTGCTGCTGAAGCGCGATTACGCGGATGCTTTCGAGATCGGGGTCGACGCCGGAAAGCTCGGGACCCTGACGAAAGTCAGCCACACGCTGGACGAATTGCTCAACCGTGCGCCGAACCGCCATGCGCCCTACGTCGGCGCGTCGGCCTTCGCCACCAAGGCCGGCATCCACGCGTCGGCTGTGCTGAAGGACCCGCGCACATACGAGCATGTGACGCCGGAGAGCGTCGGCAACCAGCGTAAGGTCCTGGTCTCGGACCAGGCCGGCAAGTCGAATATCTTGTCTGAACTCGACCGGCTTGGCGTCCTGGTGTCCAGGGACGACCCGCGGGTTCTCCGCCTTCTCGAAGAGGTGAAGGAAAAAGAATCGCTAGGCTACGCTTATGAAGGCGCCGACGCCTCGTTCGAACTGCTGGCCCGCAAGATCCTGGGCACCGCGCCGGACTATTTCGAGGTCGAACGCTTCCGCGTCGACACCGAGCGCAGGCACAATGCCCTGGGCGAACTCGTCAGCGTCTCCGAGGCGGTGGTGAAGGTCTCGGTCGATGGCGAGACGTTGATTTCGGCGGCGGAGGGCAATGGCCCGGTCAACGCGCTCGATCTGGCGCTGCGCAAGGATCTCGGAAAGTACCAGCGTTTCATCGATGACCTGGAGCTGCTGGACTATCGGGTCCGCGTTTTCCAGGGTGGCACCGACGCGGTGACCCGCGTGCTGATCGAATTCGGCGATTCGCAGGGCGAGCGCTGGTCGACGGTGGGCGTTTCCGCCAACATCATCGACGCCTCGTTCCAGGCGCTGCTCGACGCCATCAACTACAAGCTCATGAAGGCGGGCGCCTGAGCGCCCGGCTTATTCCACGAGCCGCAGATTGCCGTCCTTGCAGAGGTTGAGGCCGGCGATCTCGACGGTCGTCTCGTCGTCGAACACGCCGTCGACGTCATAGATGCAGCCGCCGTTCTTCGGCAGCGCCGCGCGGGACGCCGTGCCTGCCGCGAGGCCGCGCGCGACAATGACGGGCTCGACTTTCTTGTTCCGCGAAACCAGCGCGAGTTCGACCAGCGTGGCGCTGCGGGCGTTTGTGACCACAACCGAACCCTTCGGGGCGGGCTTGGCTTTCTGGGCGAATGCGGTCCCGGGCGCGGCGACGGCCGTCGCAATGGCCAGCGGCAGAAACGCACGGAAGATCGACCGATGCAGAATCATGAGAGCTTCTCCTGACGAATGGCTTTCATCTAGGACCGCATCTCAATCTTGCGCCATAGAATTTCAGCACTTCGCTGTGGATTAGAGACGCGGGTCCAGCGACGATTTGTCGAGGCCGGCGCGCTCGGCCATCTCGGCCGCTTTCTGCAGCATGGGCACGACGTCGGCGATTTTCTCCGACACGAGATAGCGCACCTCGAACTCCTGCCGGATGAAGCCGTGCTCGCGCATGTGGGCGAAGAGCGAGAGCAGGGGCTTCCAGAAGCCGCCCACATCGGCGATCAGCACCGGCTTGCCATGCTGGCCGAGCTGCACCCACGTCAGCTGTTCGACCAGTTCTTCGAGCGTTCCGACCCCGCCCGGAAGCGCCACGAAAGCGTCGGCGCGCTCGAACATGATCCGCTTGCGGGTGTGCATGTCGTCGACGATGACGAGCTCCTGCGCGTCCTCGAGCATGTTCTCGCGCGTTCTCAGAAAGCCCGGAATGATGCCGGTGACGTGACCGCCGGCCTCGAGCACGGAATGCGCGACCGCGCCCATCAGGCCGCGATTGCCGCCGCCGTACACGAGCCCGATTCCCGCCTCGGCCAGCGCCCGGCCCAGCGCGACCGCGCTTTCGATATAGACAGGGTCGACGCCCGGAGCTGAGCCGCAATAGACACAAACATTAAGAATCTTAGTCATGTCTGCTTTTCGCCGCCTCGCGGAGCCGGGTCAAGCGGCCGCCGCACTGGCTTTCGACTAAGCCTCGGATTAGATTGGGGCCAGGGTTCCCCGCGAGTGTAAAAAAATGTTTGGCTTGTCGAAGAAGTGGTTGTTCGGGATCGGGACCGCCGTCGCGGTCGCCGTGATCGCCTTCCTGGCCTGGCGCACGCTCGAAATCGGCGGTCGCACCGCGACGCCTCCGGGAACGTCCGGACCCGCTCCCACAGCCATGAACATCGATTCCGCTCCCGCCAGGGGCGGGCCGAGCCCGGCCGCGACGCCTGCTCCAGCCGCCGTCCCGGAAGGCAAGGCCGATGGCAAGTCTGATGGCAAGTCCGCCACCACCTTCGACGTCGTCCGGGTGGAGCCGTCCGGAGACACGGTCATTGCCGGGCGCGGCGCTCCCGACACCTCGATCCGTCTGCTCGACCGGGGAAATGTGATCGCCGAGACCCGCAGCGACGCCAACGGCCAGTTCGCGATGGTGCCGCCGGCGCTCGGCAAGGGCGAGCATCTTCTCAGTCTGCAGAGCGGCGCGCAGGCGCCTGGCGCGACCGACCAGAGCGTCGCTGTCGCGATTCCGTCAGACGGCAAGGGTGATGTCGTCGTGGCGCTGGCCGAACCTGGCGCGGCGACCCGCATCCTGTCCGAAACCAAGCCGGCCCCGCCGCCCGCCATCGCCCGCAGCCTCGCCATTCGAACTGTCGAGGCGGAAGACACCGGCGGCTTCTACGCCACCGGTTCGGCCATGCCGGGCGCAACGGTACAGCTCTATCTCAACGACGCCGTCGTCGCGACCGTGCAGGCCGGCGAGAATGGCGCCTGGTCGCTGAAGATCGCACGCGGCATGGCCCCCGGCGCCTATGCGGTTCGCGCCGATCAGGTCGGGTCGGACGGCAAGGTCATCTCGCGCGCCGAAGTGCCGTTCGATTACCCGGCCGGCCGCCGCATGGCCTCGACCGATCCGGCCGCGCCCGTGGCGGGCGCGAAAGGCCCCGACGCGGTTGTGGCCGATCTCCAGACCGTGACCGTGCTTCGCGGCGACAGCCTGTGGCGCATCAGCCGCAAGATGCTGGGCAGCGGCATGCGCTACACCCAGATCTACACGGCCAACAACCAGCAGATCCGCAATCCCTCGCTGATCTATCCGAAGCAGATCCTGGTGCTCCCCGCTGCTCCCAATTGACGCGCCGGGGTGCGCAGCTCAGACAAACGGCGTATAAGACGCGCGAACGCGCCAGTCCGGGCGCGGCGCCCGGCCGCAAGAGCACATGACCCCGCACCATAAAACCAACCCCGCCGCTGCTCCCGCCCAGATGCCGATCGATTCCGAGGCGTCGCTTTCGACGGTCGTCAAGCATCTCTGGCCCTATATCTGGCCCAAGGACCGGGCCGACCTGAAGGCGCGCGTCGTCGGCGCGACCGTCCTGCTCATTCTCGCCAAGCTCGTCACGATCGCGGTGCCCTATTCGTTCAAATGGGCGACTGACATGCTGACGGAGCCCGGCGGCGCGGATGTGTCGCTGCCGCTGATTCTGGCCGGCCCGATCGCCATGACGATCGTGTACGCGCTGCTGCGCTCCTTCATGCAGTTCTTCACGCAGGCCCGCGACGCGCTTTTCGCCGCCGTGGCGATGAACGCCGTACGGCGCATCGCCAATGAGGTCTTCGTTCACCTCCATCGGCTGTCCCTGCGCTTCCATCTTGAACGCAAGACCGGCGGCCTGACGCGGGTGCTCGAGCGCGGGCGGGAGGCGATCCAGCAGATTGTCCGCATGAGCATGCTGACCGGCGCGCCGACCGTGGTTGAGTTCGCGCTGATTCTCGGCGTGTTCTTCTATTCGTTCGACTGGCGCTACGCGGTGACGATCATCATCATGATCATCGCCTATCTGAAGTTCACCACCATCGCGACCGACTGGCGCATCGCCATCCGCCGCAACATGAACGAGAGCGACACGGACGCCAACACCAAGGCGATCGACTCGCTGCTCAACTATGAGACCGTGAAATATTTCGGCGCCGAAGGTCGCGAGGCCGCGCGCTACGATCGTTCGATGGAGCGCTACGAGCGCAACAGCGTGTCGAGCTACGTCTCCCTGGCGGTGCTCAACTCCGGCCAGGGCTTCATCTTCTCGATCGGCCTGATGGTGGTGATGATCCTGTGCATCCAGGGCATCCGCAACGGCACCAACACGATCGGCGATTTCGTGCTGATCAACGCCATGATGATCCAGCTTTACCAGCCGCTCAATTTCATGGGCATGGTCTATCGCGAGATCAAGCAGGCCGTCATCGACATCGAGATGATGTTCCACATCCTCAATCAGAATCCCGAGATCGAGGACAAGCCGGACGCGAAGCCGCTGGTCGTCGAGCGCGCTTCGGTGAAATTCGAGAACGTGCATTTCGCTTACAATCCGGACCGTCCGATCCTGAAGGGCGTCAGCTTCGAGGTTCCTGCCGGCAAGACCCTGGCCATCGTGGGTCCTTCCGGCGCCGGCAAGTCGACCATTTCGCGTCTCCTCTTCCGCTTCTACCAGCCGCAGAAGGGCCGCATCCTGATCGACGGCCAGGACATCACCGACGTCACCCAGCATTCGTTGCGCGACGCCATCGGCATGGTCCCGCAGGACACTGTGTTGTTCAACGACACCATTGCGTACAACATCCGCTACGGCCGCTGGGACGCGACCGACGCGGAGGTCGAAGAAGCGGCGCGCTTCGCCCAGATCGACGATTTCATCAAGAGCGTGCCGCAGGGCTACAAGGCGCAGGTCGGCGAACGCGGATTGAAGCTGTCAGGCGGCGAAAAACAGCGTGTCGCCATCGCGCGCACCATCCTGAAGAGCCCGCCGCTCCTGATCCTCGACGAGGCCACGTCCGCGCTCGACACGTTCACGGAGCGCGAGATCCAGGTGGCGCTCGATCGCGTCGTCGAAGGACGCACGACGCTCGTCATCGCGCATCGCCTGTCCACCATCGTCAACGCGGATGAAATCCTCGTCCTCGACAAGGGCGAGATCGTCGAACGCGGACGCCACGAGGAACTGCTCGCCGCCAATGGCGTCTATCACGCCATGTGGAACCGCCAGCGCGAAGTCGACGCCGCGCAGGAAGCCATCCGCCGCGCCGCCGAAGAAGAAGGCCGCA
Organism: Beijerinckiaceae bacterium; assembly: GCA_019747375.1. Taxonomy (GTDB): domain Bacteria; phylum Pseudomonadota; class Alphaproteobacteria; order Rhizobiales; family Beijerinckiaceae; genus Terripilifer. The sequence continues at coordinate 18,424 of JAIEQX010000057.1, forward strand.
GCGTCAGGGTCGAGATCGAGGCGTAGGTTTTCAGACGAGTTCGCGCGAGCGCACCGGCGGATCGCCCGCCATGCGCTGGCTCGGCGCGACATCGACGCTGACGGTCAGCTTCTGCGCGCCGGAGCCGCGGATCACGCCGCTGATCGGCGACACGTCTGCATAGTCGCGGCCGCGCGCTATGACGATATGGTCATTGCCGATCATGATCGCATTCGTCGGGTCGAAATCGAGCCATCCGAACATCGGCCCGCACCACAGCGACACCCAGGCGTGCGAAGCGTCTGCGCCGACGAGCCTCGGCTTGCCCGGCGGCGGCAAGGTGCGGATATAGCCGCTCACATAGCCGGCCGGCAGACCGATCCCACGCAAGCCCGCGATCATGATGTGGGCGAAATCCTGGCACACGCCTTCACGCGCTTCGAATGCTTCCGACAGCGGCGTCGAGACTTCGGTGGCGTCCGGATCGTAGGTGAAATCCATGCGGATGCGGCGCATCAGTTCGGCCGCGGCCTCGACGATCGGACGGCCCGGACGAAAACTTTCGCGCGCATAGGCCGTCACGGGTTCGTGCAGGGGCGCCAGACGGCTGGGATAAAGGTAATGCGCCGGCGCGTCCGCCGCGAGCGAGGACGACTCAAAAGCCTCGTTGCGCACGTCTTCCCAGGCCGGCGTCAGCGGTCCGGCCGGGGCCGCCTCACGCTCGACTTCGACGCGCGACAGGGCAGTGATGCGTAATTCGCGATGCGTCGTCTCGATCGTGACTGTGACGACGCGCGTTCCGAAGAAATTGACCCGCTCGACAAGCTGGGCCGGAGCGGGCGCGACATCGAGCCCGCTGTCGAACACACGCTGGCCGCCATCATCGCATGGCAACAGACGCAATGTGCAGCGCGACACGCCGGCCGGGCGTTCGTAGCGATAGGTGGTGACATGGCGGATGTCGTAAATCACGCGAGGTCCATCAATCTGTCGGCGCGTCCGCTCCCCGGTCCCTGCAGGAAGTAGCGCTCTGCAATGGCCTCGGCGAGGCTCATCAGACGCTGCTCGAATGCAAGTATCTTGGCCGGATCGATCTGTTCGGCGTCCTCGACCGAAAGGTCGGAGACGAGCTTGACGCTGAGCCGGCGCGGCGTTTCGAGAATGCCGTCCTCCCGCAACAGCGGCAGCGTGGCGAGATGTTCTTCGATGCGCTCGGCCTGGAAGCCGACGGAGCGCGGGTTGAACGTATCGAGCAGCACCATGTCGCGCACTGGCGCAAGCGCCACGCCGACGAGATAGCGCGACCGGTAGGTAATCTGCGAGTCGATCAGGTCAAGCAGCACGTCGAGATTGTCGGCGGTGGCGTCCTTGTCGGCGAACTGACGGGCGAAGCGACAGGTGTTGATGCCGCGTTCGACGCGGCGGCCCATGTCGAGAAAGCGCCAGCCTGCGACGCGGTTGACGTTTTCCTGCACGAGGCCGGACAGCGCCGCGATGATGCGGAGCGCCGAATCCGCATGGTCGAAGGCTTCCGTCTCCGAGATCGGCTTCGGGGCTTTCGACGAAAGATTGGTTTCGAGCGCGTTGAGCAATTGCCACGCGTCCGGCGACAGGCGCTCGCGGATCACGGAAGCCGCGCGGCGCGAAGCATTGGCGAGCGCAATGGCCGAGCCATGATGCGCCAGCTCGTGCAGCGCGGCCGCCGCGATCTCCGCCGTGGTGCCATCCTCGACTTCGTCCGACACCGCACCCCAGCCAATCAGCAGCCGTTCCAGCCGCTCGATCGACTGCCGTGAGCCGCCGCTGGCGGAATCGGGATCCATCACGCGGCTACAAAGGCATCGCACCAGCCTCAGCGTCGCCTCCGCCCGCTCGAGATAGCGGCCAAGCCAGAACAGATTGTCGGCGGCTCGGCTCGGCAGATTTCCCAGCAGGCGGCGGATTTTCACGCTGTCGGTGGAGGGCAGCAGCGTGCTCATCTCGACAGGCTTGTCGGCCAGCACCCAGACGTCCGCCGATTGCACGCCCTCGCCCATCGATACGGCGCGGGTGTCGCCGCTTTCCGACACACGGCAGAAACCGCCGGGCAGGACCTGCCAGCCGTCCTCGGTCGCGGCCGCGAACACGCGCAGCACGAAGGGGCGGGGCGAGAGCCGCCCGTTTTCCCAAACCGGCGTGGTCGACAGTTCGACCACTTCCTGTCCCACATAGTCGATGCCGCGCAATTCAATGGTTTCGCGCAGCCGTCGGCGGGCGTCTTCGTCGAGGTCGGCGCCCAGCAAGGTCTTGCGCCCGTCGCTGCGCATCGCAAGATCCGTAAAGGCGCCGCTGATCGCCAGTTTGTCGAGGCGCTCCAGCACGTCGTCGCGCTCGGCGGCCTGTCCGCACCACCATGTCGCGACATTCGGCAGGCGCAGATCCTCGCCCATCAGCCGCCGGCAGAGCGCCGGCATGAAACCCAGCAGCGCGCGCGATTCCACAAGCCCCGTGCCGGGCATGTTGGCGACCGTCACTGCGCCGTTGCGGATGGCCTGCATCAATCCGGGCACGCCGAGACGCGATGAGGAATTCGCCTCCAGCGGATCGCACCAGTCGGCGTCGACGCGGCGCCAGATGACGTCGGCGCGTTTGAGCCCGGCTATGGTGCGCACGTGCACCTGTCCATCCTGAACGACGAGATCGTCGCCTTCGACCAGCAGGATGCCGAGATATCGCGCGAGATAGGCCTGTTCGAAATAGGTCTGGCTGTAGGGGCCGGGCGTCAGCAGGCAGATGCGCGGCTCCATGCGTTGGGCCGAACTCGTCAGCCCGCGCCGGAACTCGCGGAAGAACGGCGCCAGCCGCTCGACGTTCATCTCGCGATAGAGGTTCGGGAAGGCGCGCGACAGAACCAGCCGGTTTTCCAGCGCATAACCGGAACCGGAGGGCGCCTGCGCACGGTCGTTCAGCACCCACCACTTGCCGTCGGGACCGCGTCCGATGTCGGCGGCATAGAGGCGCAGCCAGCGGCCGCCCGGCGGCTTCACGCCTTTCATGGGCCGCATGAAATCGGCGCTGCCCGTCACGGCTGCGGCCGGCAGGGCGCCCTCGCTCACCAGAGTGGCGTCGCCGTAAAGGTCGGAGAGAATCTTCTCCATCAGTTCGGCGCGTTGCGTCACGCCGGCGGCGATGTCGCGCCATTCATGTTCGGGAATGAGGAGCGGCACATGGCTCAGCGGCCAGGAGCGCTCATTGGTCTCGCCATAGACGCGGTAGGACACGCCAAGATCGCGAATATGCCTGTCGGCCGCCGCGAAACGGCTGTCGATCTGCTCGTCTTCCATGCGCGACAGGGCGCCGAGAAAACGCAGCCAATGCGCGCGCGGCGCTCCATTGGCGTCGAGAAATTCGTCATGGATTCCCGGCAGGGCCTCGTAGCCCGCAGTCCAGTCCTGCACACGTCGCACCGAAGCCGCGCCCCGGCGGGGCGGCTTGCGTGCGCTATCCATCAAATCAACAGGCAACGGAGACCTCACCAGACAACGGACCTCCTCAGATCGAGCGTCAGCGGAAATTCATCCGCCGTCTCTTCGCGCGCGAGCTCGATCGTGCCGGGAGTATGACCGTGATTCTGGAACCGCGCGAGGCGTCTTGCCTGCGCCTCATACGAATTCACGGGGAAAGTATCGTAGTTGCGTCCTCCCGGGTGGGCCACATGATAGACGCATCCGCCGAGCGCCCGCCCGTTCCAGATGTCGACCAGATCGAAGGTCAGCGGCGCATGCACGGGAATCTTGGGGTGAAGGCCCGAGGCCGGCTGCCAGGCCTTGTACCGCACGGCGGCCACCGCCTCGCCGGAACGTCCCGTGGACGTCAGGGGCACGCGACGGCCATTGCAGGTCACGGCATGACGGCCGGGCACGAAGCCCTTCACAAGCACCTGCAGCCTCTCGACCGATGAATCGACGAAGCGCACGGTGCCGCCGATCGCGCCTTCTTCGCCCAGCACATGCCAGGGTTCCAGCGCCTGCCGGAATTCCATCGTGACGCCGCCATGCTCCACTTCGCCGTAGATTGGAAAACGGAACTCGCGCTGCGCCTCGAACCAGAGCGGATCGAAATCGTAGCCGGCGCGGCGAAGGTCCGCCAATACGCCCGAAAAATCCTCCCAGACGAAATGCGGCAGCATGAAGCGGTCATGCAGCGTTGTGCCCCAGCGGACGAATTCGCCATGTTGCGGCTCCTTCCAGAACCACGCGATCAGGGCGCGCAGCAACAATTGCTGAGCCAGCGACATCCGCGCATCCGGGGGCATCTCGAAGGAGCGAAATTCGACAAGGCCGAGCCGGCCCGTCGGACCATCCGGCGAGAACAATTTGTCGATGCAGATTTCGGCGCGATGCGTGTTGCCCGTGACGTCGACCAGGAGATTGCGGAACAGGCGGTCGACCAGCCAGAGCGGGATATTGCCTTCGCCCGGACGCGGCACCTGCGCCAGCGCGATCTCGAGTTCGTAGAGCCCGTCATGACGGCCCTCGTCGATACGAGGCGCCTGGCTGGTCGGGCCGATGAACATGCCCGAGAACATGTAGGACAGAGATGGATGCCGCTGCCAGTAGAGCACCAGGCTCTTCAGCAGGTCGGGCCTGCGCAGGAAGGGCGAATCCTGCGGCGTCGCGCCGCCGAGCACGACATGATTGCCGCCGCCCGTGCCCGTGTGGCGCCCGTCGGTCAGATATTTGTCCGTGCCGAGCCGCGTTTCACGCGCCTCTTCGTAGATCGCCACCGTGTTGGCGACGGCTTCGCTCCAGCTCGCAGCGGGGTGGATGTTGACCTCGATGACGCCGGGATCGGGCGTCACCTTCACGACTTCGATTCGCGGGTCCTGCGGCGGACCATAGCCTTCGATATGCACCGGCATCCCGGTGGCTTCGGCGCTCGCCTCGATGGCGGCCAGAAGTTCGAGATAATCCTCGAGCTTTTCGACGGGCGGCATGAACACGCAGAGAATGCCGTCGCGCGGTTCGATGGCCAGCGCGGTGCGCACGGCGCCTTCGATCGCCACCTGCTCGACGCGGTCCTGCTTCTGCACGTCCGTCGGCGACGTGCTGTAGACCAGCGCCAGCGCCTCGGGATCGGGCAGGGGCTCACGCGGCTCCGTCGGATCCTGCGGCATGATATAGGGATAGGCGTCCTTCTCGATATGCGGCAGGGAGCCGAGCGGCAGGCGATAGCCAGCCGGCGAGTCGCCCGGCACCAGCATCAGCTTGCCGCGCCGGATGTCCCATTTTTCGCTGCGCCAGCGACGATCGCCGCTCGCAACCGCTTTCGCGTTCCAGCGCTGCACCGGCAGCACATAGCCGGTCGGCTTTGACAGGCCGCGCTCGAACACCCGCACCATGCGGGCGCGTGCTTCCGGGTCGTCGATCTTGGGGTCGCCCGGATCGACGTTGATCGGAAGGTCGCCTTCCTTGATCATCCAGTGCGCCGGGTCTTCATATGCCGGCAGCGCGAAGTCCGGCTCGATCCCGAGCCGCGTCGCGGTCTCGCGCATCAGGTTCTCGGCGTCCGTAATGGCCGCGATCTTGTCGCGAAACGGTCCCTTTCCGGTCTCGTCCGCGATGAGGTCGGGATTGCGCCAGATCGGCTTCCCGTCCTTGCGCCAATAGAGGCCGAAGGCCCAGCGCGGCAGCGTCTCGCCGGGATACCACTTGCCCTGGCCGTAATGCAGGAAGCCCCCGGGCGCAAAACGTTCGCGCAGGCGCCGCACCAGGGAATCCGCAAAGGCCCGCTTCGTCGGGCCGACGGCGGCCGTGTTCCATTCGGCGGATTCGAAGTCGTCGATCGACACGAAGGTCGGCTCGCCGCCCATCGTCAGGCGCACGTCATTGGCGACCAGATCGCGGTCGACATGGTGGCCGAGCGCATCGAGCCGCGACCACGCTTCGTCCGAGAAGGGCAGGGTCACGCGCGGCTCTTCGCGAATGCGCTCCACGCGCATCTCGAAGCCGAAAGTCACATTGGCGGGGTCGACGATGCCGGATATCGGCGCGGCCGAACGATAATGCGGCGTCGCGGCCAGCGGCAGATGGCCCTCGCCGCAGAGCAGGCCGGATGTCGCATCCATGCCGATCCAGCCGGCGCCCGGAATATAGACTTCCGCCCAGGCGTGCAGGTCGGTGAAATCGTGGTCCGTTCCCTTCGGCCCGGAGACCGGGTCGACATCCGCCTTCAGCTGAATGAGATAGCCGGACACGAACCGCGCCGCCAGCCCGAGCCGTCGCAGCAGATGGACGAGCAGCCAGGCCGAATCGCGGCAGGAGCCGGAGCCGAGTGCGAGGGTCTCCTCGGGCGTCTGGACGCCCGGCTCCATCCGGATGACGTAGCGGATTTCCTGCGCCAGGCGCGCATTGAGGCCGACGAGGAAATCCACGCTGCGCATTTCCGAACGCGAGATCGCGTTGAGATAGGCTTCGAATTTCGGTCCGGTCGGTTCGGCCTCGAGATAGGCGGCGAGTTCCGCGCGCTCCTCTTCCGGGTAGGCGAACGGAAAATTTTCGGCATAGGGCTCGACGAAGAAGTCGAACGGATTGATCACCACCATTTCGGCGGTCAGGTCGACCTCGATCTTCAGCTCGGTGGTCTTTTCCGGAAAGACATGGCGTGAGAACCAGTTGCCGTGCGGGTCCTGCTGCC
>JAIEQX010000305.1 GCA_019747375.1 Beijerinckiaceae bacterium
GCAACGTTTATTATCTGGCGAAGTTCGCCGGCATCTTCGGGCTCAGCGTGCAGGACATCGGCGCACAGCAGACTGGCATGTCGCTCGCGCAGTTCAAGGACCACCTCGCGGCGCAGGGAGTCTGACATGGCCAGAATCATCGGCGGCCTCGCTACATCTCACGTTCCGTCCATCGGCGGCGCCATCGTGAAGGGGTTGCAGCAGGACCCATACTGGAAGCCGTTCTTCGACGCGTTCGACCCGGTCCATGCATGGCTCGAGCGTGAGAAGCCGGATGTCGCCGTCGTCATCTACAATGATCACGGTCTCGGCCATTTCCTCGACAAGATGCTGACTTTCGCGGTCGGGGCGGCTGAAAGCTATTCCAACGCCGACGAGGGCTGGGGGATTCCGGTCTTGCCGCCCTTCCCGGGCCATGCCGAGCTCTCATGGCATATCATCGACAGCCTTGTGGCTGACGAATTCGACGTCACCATGTGCCAGGAGCATCTCGTCGATCATGCCTTCACGCTGCCGATGAAGCTGATGTATCCGGACGCCGGCGCCGCGTGGCCGGTTCGCACGGTGCCCATCACCATAAATTCAGTGCAGCACCCCCTGCCTACCGCGCTTCGCTGCTGGAAACTCGGTAAAGCGGTCGGGCGCGCGCTCGAAAGCTGGAAGGGCGACGAGAAGATCGTCGTCGTGGCGACGGGCGGGCTCTCGCACCAGCTGGACGGCACGCGCGCCGGCTTCATCAACAAGGATTTCGACCAGCTCTGCATGGAGAAAATCGTCGACGATCCGGTCGCGCTCACGCGCTACTCCAACAAGCAGATCGTCGAACTCGCCGGTTCGCAAGGCGTGGAGCTGATGTGCTGGATCGCAATGCGGGGCGCGCTGGGCGGGCGCGTGAGCAAGGTCCACAGCACCTATCACGTCCCGATCTCCAACACAGGCGGCGCGGTGATGTTGCTGGCAAACAGCGACGTGGCCACCGCCATCGCGGCTGAGTGACAGACGATACACGAGGAGAGCAAATCCGATGAAGTTTTGCATCAGCGGCAACGGCGCGATGGCGCATGCCCATCTCAAGGCCATCCGGGAGATCGAGGGTTCCGCCGTCACCGTGATCCAAAGCCGTACGCAGGAGGGGGCCGACAAGGCGGCGGCCGAGTTCGCCGTGCCGACAGCGCTCACGGATTTCGAGCGCGCCGTGAACCGGACGGACGTCGACGCCGTCATCATCACCGGCCCGACCCAGATCCATGCGGCTCAGGCCGAACTCGCAATGCGCGCAGGCAAGCACGTGCTGATCGAGATCCCCATGTGTGACAGCGTGGCGGATGCCGAGAGCATCGTAAGGACCCAGAAGGAGACCGGCGTCACCGCGATGGCCGGCCATGTTCGACGCTTCAATCCGAGCCATCAATATCTGAACAGGAAGTTCCGGGCCGGCGAGATCCGTCTACAGCAAATGCAGGCGCACACTCATTTCTTCCGCCGCACAAACATGAACGCATTGGGACAGGCGCGCTCGTGGGTGGACCACCTGCTCTGGCATCATGCTTGCCACACGGTCGACCTTTTTTCCTACCAGACCGGCGAGCAGGTTTCGGAAGCCTTCGCGCTGCAGGGTCCCTATGACCCGGATCTCGGCATCGCGATGGACATGGGCGTCATCATGAAAACGCCGTCGGGCGCGATATGCGTGCTTTCCCTTTCGTTCAACGACGAAGGTCCGATTGGTTCGCCCTATCGCTACATCTGCGACAAGGGCACGTGGGTGTCGTTTTACGACGATCTGACGGATGGATTTGGCAAGAAGGTCGATCTCGCGGGCGTGGCGAAATCCATGAACGGATTCGAGAACCAGGACCGCGAGTTCATCGCCGCCATCGAAGGCCGGAGACAACCGAATTGTTCGGTGGCTGATGCGTTGGCGACAATGAAGCTGCTCGGCAAGCTCGAGGATCAATTGATCGCGCAGAGCGGACGGCCGAAATAGTCCTCAGACCTGCTCGAGCTCGACCAGCGTCCCACTGAAGTCCTTCGGGTGCAGGAAAAGCACGGGCTTGCCATGGGCGCCGGTCTTCGGCTCACCATCGCCCAGCACGCGCGCGCCCCCGGCCTTGAGCCGGTCGCGCGCGACAAGGATGTCATCCACCTCGTAGCAGACATGATGCATGCCGCCGTCCGGGTTCTTCTCCAGGAACTTGAGAATCGGCGAGTTCTCGCCGAGCGGCTCCAGCAGTTCGATCTTGGTGTTCGGCAATTCGATGAACACGACCGTGACGCCATGCGCCGGCTGCGGCAGCGGCTGCGAAACGTGAGCCCCGAGGGTGTCCCGATAAAGCGCCGTCGCCTTTTCGAGATCTTTCACCGCAATGGCGACGTGGTTCAGACGTCCGATCATCGATCTCTCCTCAAAGACCGAAACTATACCTCGACCACCAGCACGTGCACCACGGGCTTCTTGCCCCAGACCTGGCGCAAGGTGTTTCGGATGGCGCGTTCCACCGATTGCGCCGTGGCGTCGGCGTCACGACGCTTGGCGCGGGGCAGATGGTCGATCGTGCCGAAGATGGCTTCGTCCACCACCTCGTCCATGGCGCGTCCGTCCCGCGTCTTGCCCGGCAGACCGGTCAGCATGACATCCGGGTCGCCGACGAGATCGCCCTTGACGTTGATGGCCAGCGCCACCGAGACGATGCCCGCAAAGGCCAAAGCCACGCGGGCGCGAATGGCGTCGTCGTTCATCGACACGAGGACGTTGCCGTCCTTGCACATGCGGCCATGCTGAACCTGATCGATAACGCCGGCGTCGCCGGGGCCGAGCAAGACCATATCGCCATTGCGTGCGGTCACGACCTTCTTCGCGCCATGTTCGCGGGCGAAGCGCGCATGTTCGGCGAGATGGACTTCTTCGCCATGCGCCGGAATGGCGATCTGCGGGCGAATCCAGTCGTACATCTTGGCGACTTCGGCGCGGCGCGGATGGCCCGACACATGGACGAGGCCGTCACGGTCGGTGACCACTTCGACGCCCTGCGCGGTCAGGCCATTGATGATCTGGCCGACGCCCTTTTCATTGCCCGGGATCGTGCGCGAAGAGAAGATCACGCGGTCGCCGGGCGACAGCGTGACTTCGGGATGTTCGTTGGCGGCGATGCGCGCCAGCGCGGCGCGGGATTCGCCCTGCGAGCCTGTGGCGAGAATCACGGTCTGCTCGCGCGCCAGATAGCCGAAGGCCTCGGCGGAGAGGAAGGTCGGCACCCCATCGAGATAGCCGCATTCGCGCGCCACTTGAACGACGCGCTCCATGGCGCGTCCAACGACGACGACCGTGCGGCCGGCGGCCTGTGCGGCGTCCGCGACGGCGCGAAGGCGCGCGACATTGGACGCGAATGTAGTGACGACGACGCGGCCCGGCGCCTCGGCGACGAGCTTGGCGAGGCCCTGCGCCACGTCGGTTTCTGACGGGCTCTGGCCTTCGCGCAGGATGTTGGTCGAGTCGCAGACAAGCGCGAGCACGCCCTCCTCGCCGATTTCGCGCAGGCGCTTCTCGTTTGTGGCCCAGCCGACCAGCGGGGTTTCGTCGATCTTCCAGTCGCCGGTGTGCATGACGAGGCCGGCCGGCGTGCGGATCGCGAGGCCGCAGCTTTCGGGGATGGAATGGGCCATCGGCACATATTCGATCGAGAACGGACCGAGCTGGAACGCCTTGCCGGCCTCCACGACATGCAGCGGCACTTTCGGGGCGCCGGGTTCGTTCAGGCGCTTGGTCTCAAGCAGCCCGGTGGCGAAGCGCGTCGCGTAGACGGGACAGCCGAGCCGCGGCCAGAGATCTGCAACGGCGCCGATGTGGTCTTCATGCGCATGCGTGATCACAAGACCGAGCAGATCCTTCTTCATCTTCTCGATGAAGGTGAGGTCGGGCATCAGCACGTCGATGCCGGCGAGTTCCGGGCCCGCGAACGCGATGCCGAGATCGATGAGGATCCATTTGCGATGTCCCTTCGGCCCGAAGCCGTAGAGCATCGCGTTCATGCCTATTTCGCCCAGTCCGCCCAGCGGAACGAGGACCAGTTCACCATCAGCCATAGCCATATTCACATTTCCCGCCCTGCGGCCACATCACCGGTCGCGGTACGCGGAAGAAACACTTCTCCCGCCGCGATCATCTCCGGCCCGGCCTTCGTATCCATGATCAATTGCCCCGTCGCGTCGAGGGTGCGGAAAACGCCTTCCACCTCGCGCGACCCGGAGACGACGCGGATTTCGCGTCCGAGCCCCGCCGCATGCGAGAGCCAGGCGGTCCGCACCGCTTCGAAATTCGTCCCACCCTGCCAGCGTTCCAGCCACAAGGCCATCTGCTTGCGCAGGTTTTCCATCAAATCCGTCGCCGTGGCGTCGCACCCGAGTGCGCGCAGGCTCGTGGCGGCATAGGGCAATCCATCAGGATGCGCCAGCACATTCACGCCGAAGCCGATCACGCAGGCCAGACGGCCTCCGGAAATTTGGCTGGCTTCGAGCAGGAGACCCGACAGTTTGGCGCCGTGAGCTACCAGATCGTTGGGCCATTTCAGCTGCGGGGCGCGCCGTCCGGGCATCAGGTCCGCGACGGCGGAGGCGAGCGCCACGCCTGCCACAAAGCCGAGCTGCGGCGCGCTCGCGGAAGGCGCCGGGTCGATCAGCAGCAGGCTCGCGGCCAGATTGCCGTGGGGAGACGTCCAGACACGACCATGGCGGCCTCGGCCGCTGGTCTGGGCGTCTGCGACGATCCAAAGCCCGCCGGGATCACCGGCGCGGGCGCGGCGCACGGCCTCCTCGTTGGTCGAGTCGAGGCTGGCCAGCCGTTCGAGGCGGGTTCCCGAGATGTGACCCGGGCTCTTCAGCATTTCGCCGGACAGGGCGCTCAGAAGAGCGACTTCGCAGCGGCGCTGGCCGCGTTGACGATCGGGCTCGGATAGACCCAGAACAGCAGGATCGCGAGACTCGACAGAACGAGCACGCCCGTCACCTCGCGATTGACCGGCGAGAAGGCGGCGGCGGGCTCGTCGAAGTAAATCACCTTGACGATGCGCAGGTAATAGAAGGTCGAGACCACGCTCATCAGCACGCCGATGACCGACAGCCAGTAGAAACCGCCCTGGATGGCCGCGAGGAAAACGTACCATTTTGCGAAGAAGCCAGCGAGCGGCGGGATGCCGGCCAGCGAGAACATCATCATGGCGAGGAAAAAGGCCATCCAGCCGTTGTTGCGGCCGAGTCCCTTCAGGTCGTCGATGGTCTCCACATAGCGGTCGCCGACGCGCATCGACAGGATGGCGGCGAATGTGCCGAGCGTCATGGCGAGGTAGATCGCCATATAGATCAGCACGCCGCGGACGCCAAGTTCGGTGCCGGCGACGAGGCCCACCATGGCGAACCCCATGTGGCCGATGGACGAATAGGCCATCAGGCGCTTCAGGTTGGTCTGGCCAATGGCCGCGAAGGACCCGATCGCCATCGACAGGATCGACACGAAGACGATGATCTGCTGCCACTGCGTCGTGATGCCCGGGAAGGCCGTGATGATGATGCGCAGCATGATCGCAACGGCGGCCATTTTGGGCGCGGAGGCGAAGAAAGCCGTGACGGGCGTGGGCGCGCCCTCGTAGACGTCGGGCGTCCACATGTGGAACGGCGCGAGCGACATCTTGAAGGCGAGGCCCGCCAGCACGAACACAAGGCCGAACACGACGCCGATCGAGACGTCGCCGCGCAGCGCCTCGGCGATCCCGGTGAACGAGACCGTTCCGGCGAAGCCGTAGATCAGCGAACAGCCATAGAGCAGCATGCCCGACGAAAGGGCTCCAAGGACGAAATATTTCAGGCCCGCCTCGGAGGCGCGGATGTTGTCGCGATGGAAGGCGGCGACCACATAAAGCGCGAGGCTCATCAGTTCGAGGCCGAGATAGAGCGCGATCAGGCTTTGGGCCGAGATCAGCATCAGCATGCCGAGCGTGGCGAGAACGATCAGCACCGGGAACTCGAACTGGTCGATCTTCTCGCGCGCCATGTATTCGCGCGACAGCAGGATGCTGACCAGCGCGCCGATCAGCGCGAGCGCCTTCATGAAGCGCGCGAAGGCGTCGTCGATGAACGCCCCGTCCCATACGATCGCCACGCCCTGCAGCGGGAAGAACAAGGTGATCAGCGCCACGCCGAGCAGGCCGATGGCGAGTTCGGAAATGATCCAGTCCGTCCGGCCGGCCCGGAAGGCGCCAAGCATGAGAAGAACGAGCGCCCCGACGGCCAGAATGAGTTCCGGCAGCGTGTGGGCGAGCGCGAAGGAAATGGGCGGCATGAACTCAGTTCCTCAGTGCAGCGCGACTGCGGCGGTTTTGGTGATCGCGAGCGCCGCGTCGAGATTCTTGACGAGCAGCGTCACGGAGGCGGCGCAGGCGTCGAGGATCGGACCCGGCTGGACGCCGTAGTAGATCGTGAGAACCAGCAGCGGCGCGAGCAGGACGATCTCGCGGGCCGACAGATCCTTGATGTTCATCAGATTGGGCTTGTCGAGCACGCCGAAAATCACGCGCCGGTAGAGATAGAGCGCGTAGGCGGCGGACAGGATAACGCCCGTGGTGGCGAACAGCGCCACCCAGCTGTTGGCGTTGAAGGCGCCGATCAGCGTCAGGAATTCGCCGACGAAGCCGGATGTGCCAGGCAGGCCGACATTCGCCATTGTGAAGACCATCAGGGCGACGGCGAAGAGCGGCATGCGCCGCGCAAGTCCGCCATAAGCGGCGATCTCGCGCGTGTGCATGCGGTCATAGACCACGCCGACGCAGAGAAAGAGCGCGCCCGAGACGAGCCCGTGAGACACCATCTGGAAGACCGCGCCCTGCACGCCCTGCTGGTTCATCGCGAAAATGCCCATGGTGACGAAGCCCATGTGGGCGACGGACGAATAGGCGATCAGCTTCTTCATGTCGTCCTGAACCAGCGCGACCAGCGAAGTGTAGACGATGGCGATGATCGAGAGCGTGAAGACCAGCGGTGCGAAATATTGCGACGCGTCGGGGAACATCGGAATGGAGAAGCGCAGGAAGCCATAGCCGCCCATCTTCAACAGAATGCCCGCCAGGATGACCGATCCCGCCGTCGGCGCCTCGACGTGCGCGTCGGGAAGCCAGGTGTGAACCGGCCACATCGGCATCTTGACCGCGAAGGAGGCGAAGAAGGCGAGCCACAACCATTTCTGCATCGAGGCGCCGAACTTCGTCTGCAGCAGCACCGTGATGTCGGTCGTGCCGGCGACGCCGTACATGGCCATGATGGCGAGCAGCATCAGCAGCGAGCCAAGCAGCGTATAGAGGAAGAACTTGAAGCTCGCGTAAATGCGGCGCTTGCCGCCCCAGATGCCGATGATGAGGAACATCGGGATCAGGCCGCCCTCGAAAAACAGGTAGAACAGCACGAGATCAAGCGCGCAGAAAACGCCTATCATCAGCGTCTCGAGCACAAGGAAGCAGATCATGTATTCGCGCACGCGGGTCGCGATCGACTGCCACGAGGCGAGAATGCAGAACGGCATCAGGAAGGTCGTCAGCAAGACGAACGGCATTGAAATGCCGTCGACGCCGAGCTTGTAGAGAACCGCAGAGCCGAGCCAGTCCTTCTGTTCCACGAGCTGGAAGCCGGGATTGCCGGGCTCGAAGCGCGACCAGGCGACCAGCGACAGGATGAAGACGATGACGGTCGTCACCAAGGCGGCCCAGCGCGCGTTGTTACGCGTCGGTTCGTCGTCGCCGCGCAGCGCCAGAATGAAGGCCGCGCCGACGAGCGGCAGGAAGATGAGGCCTGAGAGAATGCCGAAGCCGAACATCAGCGAACCCCGCCGACCAGATACCAGGTGATGAACGCCGCCACGCCAATGAGCATCGCGAAGGCGTAGTGATAGACGTAACCGGTCTGCAGGCGCACGACGCGGTTCGTCACGTCGACGACCCGGGCCGCAATCCCGTCAGGGCCCATGCCGTCGATGATCTTGCCATCCCCGCCCTTCCAGAAGACGCGGCCGAGCCAGAAGGCGGGACGCACGAACAGGAAATCGTAGAGCTCGTCGAAGTACCATTTGTTGAGCAGGAACTTGTAGACGAGGTTGTGACGCGAGGCGATCCGCTGCGCCGTACCGGGCGCCAGCACATACACGTAGAGAGCCCCGAGGAAGCCCAAAGCCATCATGACGGTCGCGCCATAGACCGCGATCGCCGGCACGTCGTGCATGTCGTGCAGAATATGGTTGTTGGCGCCGGTGAAGAGAGAGCCCTTCCAGAAGGCGTCGTAGCCATGGCCGATGAAGGCGCCCGAAAAAACGAGACCGGCAAGGAGAGCGCCGACGGCCAGCACGCCGAGCGGGATCAACATCACGGCTGGCGATTCATGCGGCGCATGCGCGCCATGATGATCGTGGCCGTGATCATGCGCGCTGGCGTGCTTGTGCTTGTCGGTGCGGGCATGGTCGACGTGCACGGGCGCTGCGTGCGCATCGTGGCCGTGATCGGCGTGGCCGGCGGCGGCCCGATGACCAAAGAAGGTCATGAACACCAGGCGCCAGGAGTAGAACGAGGTCAGCCCAGCGGCGATCAGCGTCATCAGGAAGCCGTAGATGGCGGCCGACGAATGGGCGCTCGCGGCGTAGGACGCCTCTATGATGGCGTCCTTCGAGAAATAGCCGGCCGTCAGGGGGAAGCCTGTCAGGGCCAGCGTGCCGATCGTCATCATCCAGAAGGTGAAGGGAATATCCTTCCGCAATCCGCCCATGCGGCGCATGTCCTGCTCGTGGTGCATGGCGTGAATGACCGAACCCGCGCCCAGGAACAGCAGCGCCTTGAAGAAGGCGTGCGTAAACAGGTGGAAAATAGCCAGAGAATAACCGCCGACGCCGAGCGCGACGAACATGTAGCCAAGCTGCGAACAGGTCGAATAGGCGATCACGCGCTTGATGTCGTTTTGCACCAGACCGACTGTGGCGGCGAAGAAGGCCGTAGTGGCGCCCACGATGGTCACGAAGGTGAGCGCGACCGGAGCCTGCTCGAACAGCGGCGACAGGCGCGCCACCATGAACACGCCGGCAGTCACCATGGTAGCCGCATGGATGAGCGCGGAGACCGGCGTCGGTCCTTCCATTGCGTCGGGCAGCCATGTGTGAAGCAGGAACTGCGCCGACTTGCCCATGGCGCCCATGAACAGCAGCAGGCAGGTGATCGTCATGGCGTCCACGTTGAGGCCAAAGACGTGGATGGGCTTGTTGGCGAGGCCGGGAGCCGTGGCGAAAATCTGGTCAAAGGCGACCGAGCCCGTCAGCGCGAAGACCAGGAAGATGCCGAGCGCAAAGCCGAAGTCGCCGACGCGGTTGACCACGAAGGCTTTCATCGCAGCTGCATTGGCGGACGGCTTTTCGTACCAGAAACCGATGAGCAGGTAGGAGGCGAGCCCCACGCCTTCCCAGCCGAAGAACATCTGCACCAGATTGTCAGACGTCACCAGCATCAGCATCGCGAAGGTGAACAGCGACAGATAGGCGAAGAAACGCGGCCGCGCCGGATCCTCATGCATGTAGCCGATGGAATAGAGATGGACGAGCGCCGAGACGCTGTTGACCACCACCAGCATGACCGCCGTCAGGGTGTCGACCCGCAGGGCCCAGTCGACGCGAAGCGAGCCCGAGGTCATCCAGTTGCCCAGCACCGGCACGGTCAGGGGCGCGTTGCCGTAGCCGACGCTGATCAGCGTCACCCAGGACAGCGCAGCCGCCACGAAGAGCAGCCCGGTGGTGACGAGTTCGGACGGGCGTGGGCCGAGCTGGCGGCCAAAAAGGCCGACGATCAGGAAGCCGAGAAGCGGCAGGAAGACGATGGCGGTGTACATGCTTCCGCTCAGCCCTTCATCATGTTGATGTCTTCAACCGCGATCGAGCCGCGGTTGCGGAAATAGGTGACGAGGACCGCGAGGCCGATCGCGGCTTCCGCCGCCGCAACCGTCAGGATGAAGAGCGAGAAAACCTGACCGGTGAGATCGCCCAGGAAGGTCGAGAACGCCACCAGGTTGATGTTCACCGACAGGAGGATCAATTCGACCGACATCAGGATGACGATGATGTTCTTGCGGTTCAGGATGATGCCTGCAACGCCCAGCGTGAAAAGCATGGCCGCGACGATCAGATATTGGTTGAGACCGATGATCATGACCAGCTCCTCATACGCCGGCCCGCGAGGGCACTTTCTTGAGTTTCACATCTGACTTGTCGCGGGCGTTCTGCTCGCCGATGTCCTGGCGCTTCACATCGGGCTTGTGACGCAGCGTCAGCACGATCGCGCCGATCATGGCGGTCAGCAGCACAAGGCCTGCCGCCTGGAAGAAGTAGACGTGCTTGGTGTAGAGCACGCGACCCAGCGCCAGCGTGTTTGAAATGTCAGGCTGCACCGGAGAGCCGGCGGCCCCGATGGCGGCAGGCGCCATCGTCCAGGCGCCGACGACCAGAACGAGTTCGATCAGAACCGCGACGCCGATCAGCGCTCCGACCGGGAGATATTGCAGGAAGCCCTGTTTGAGTTCGGCGAAGTCGACGTCCAGCATCATTACGACGAAGAGGAAAAGGACCGCCACGGCGCCGACATAAACGATGACGATGATCATCGCGAGGAACTCGGCGCCCAGAAGCAGGAACAGCCCGGCCGCGTTGACGAAGGCGAGGATCAGGAACAACACCGAATGAACGGGATTGCGCGCCGAAATGACCATGAAGGCCGACCCGATCATCACGGTCGAGAATATGTAGAAGAAGGCCGCGGCGGCGTTCATGGCATCAACCTCGTTGTCCCGAACGCTGGCTGCGCCGGGGTCTCTGGTTTTTCATCTCTCGCGCCCCCTGCCCTGACAGGCTCCGGGGCTTGCGTCAATTCATCGGCAGGCTGATCCCGCCGTCATCTCACCGGTAAGGCGCGTCCAGCGCAATGTTGCGCGCGATTTCACGTTCCCAACGGGCGCCATTCTCGAGCAGGCGCTGTTTGTCGTAATAGAGCTCCTCGCGGGTTTCGACCGCGAACTCCTGGTTCGGTCCCTCGACGATGGCGTCGACCGGGCAGGCCTCCTGGCAATAGCCGCAATAGATGCACTTCACCATGTCGATGTCGTAACGCGTCGTGCGGCGGGTGCCGTCATTGCGGCGGGGGCCGGCCTCGATGGTGATGGCCTGGGCGGGACAGATCGCCTCGCAGAGCTTGCAGGCGATGCAGCGTTCCTCGCCATTGGGATAGCGACGCAACGCATGTTCGCCCCGGAAACGCGGCGAAATCGGATTTTTTTCGTGCGGGTAGTTGATGGTCGCCTTCGGCTTGAAGAAATAGCGCATCGAAAGGCCAATGGCCCCGACGAATTCCTTCAGGAAGAGCGCCTTCGCTGCTCGGTCGAGTTTCATTCGAACCACCTCATCTCATCAGCGTCCGCCCGGCGACATAGCCGACCGCGGGCAGGACAGCGAAGGCCCCGACAAGGAGCGCAATGCGCACCGGACGCAAGCGCGCCCCGAAACCTTCAAAATCGACATCATCCGGGTTGCGCTTGGCTTCGCGGCTCACCGCCACGCCGATCATGCGCAACACGATCACATATTCGACCACGCCAAGGCAAAGCCCCAGCAAGGCGCCCACAAGGCCCGGATGCTCTCCGGGCGACACTCAGTTGCCCCAGCCCGTGAACTGGAGCACGCCGGCGACAATCACCACCATGGCGAGCGAGATCGGCAGGAAGACTTTCCAGCCGAGACGCATCAGCTGGTCGTAGCGATAGCGGGGCACGAAGGCCTTCACCAGCGCGATCATGAAGAAGAAGACCGTGACCTTGAGGATGAACCAGACCACGCCGGGCACCCAGGTAAAGGGCGCAAACGGGATGGGGGACAGCCAGCCGCCCGCGAACAGGATCGTCATCAGGGCGCACATGCTGATGATGGCGACATATTCGCCCAGCATGAACAGCAGATACGGGGTCGAGGAATATTCCACCATGAAGCCCGCGACCAGTTCCGATTCGGCTTCCACCAGATCGAAGGGCGGACGGTTCGTCTCGGCGAGCGCCGAGATGAAGAAGATGATGAACATCGGAAACAGGGGCAGCCAGTACCAGCCCAGCATGCCGAGCTTCGTATCCTGCGCGCGCACGATTTCCGTCAGGTTCAGGGAGCCGGCGACGAGCAGCACGGTGACGATGACGAAGCCGATCGAGACTTCGTAGGAGACCATCTGGGCCGCCGAGCGAAGCGCCGACAGGAACGGATATTTCGAGTTCGACGCCCAGCCGCCCATGATCACGCCGTAGACGCCGAGCGACGAGATGGCGAAAATATAGAGGATGCCGACATTGATGTCGGCCAGCGCCCAGCCGTCCGCCACCGGAATGACCGCCCAGGCGCCGAGCGCCAGAACGCCGGTGATGAGCGGCGCCAGCAGGAACACGCCCTTGTTGGCGCCCGCCGGGATGACCGGCTCCTTCAGGACGAATTTCAGCAGATCCGCGAAGCTCTGCAGCAGGCCCCAGGGACCCACGACGTTGGGGCCGCGGCGCAATTGCACCGCCGCCCAGATCTTCCGGTCCGCCCAAAGATAATAGGCGATCAGCGCGAGCAGGATGACGATCAGCGCGACGCTCTTCACGAGCATCAGCAGCAGCGGCAGCACCCAGCCGTCTTCGAAGCCGTTCATATCGTCACTCCGCCGCCTGTTGCAGGCGGCCTTTCGCAAGAGCCGAACATTCGGCCATGACGGCCGAAGCGCGGGCGATCGGGTTGGTCAGGTAGAAATCCTGCACGGCGCCGACAAAGCCTGACTTGCCCATCTCGCCGACGGTGGTCGGGAGCGACAGGGGGCCGGGCTCGATGGCGTCGATTCGCGCCATGTGAGGATGCGCGGCGAACAGCGCCTGACGCAATGCGCCGAGCGAATCGAACGGCAGGCGCGCGCCGAGCGTGTCCGACAGGGCGCGCAGGATCGCCCAGTCCTCGCGCGCGTCGCCGGGCGGGAAGTTGGCGCGATCGGCCATCTGCACACGGCCTTCGGTGTTGACGTAGAGGCCGGACTTTTCCGTATAGGCAGCGCCCGGCAGGATGACGTCGGCGCGGTGCGCGCCGCGGTCTCCGTGCGTACCCTGGTAGACCACGAAAGCCCCGGGGGCGACGTCGATCTCGTCGGCGCCGAGCAGGAAGAGGACGTCGAGCGCGCCGGCGCCGGCCATCGCCTGAGCGTCGGGGCCGCCCGCGGCCGGCGTGAAGCCGATGTCGAGGCCGCCGACGCGTGAGGCCGCAGTATGGAGTACGGCCAGGCCGTTCCAGCCGCCGCGGGCGCCGAGTTTGGCGGCGGCCGCGAGGATCGCCAGGGCGTCGGGACGCGCCAGCGCGCCCTGCCCCACAAGGATGAGCGGGCGCTCCGCCCGTGCGAGGATTTCGCCGAAGCCCCTGCCAGCGGCGACGTCGGCCAGCGTATCGGGACCGGCGCCGAGATATTGGCAATCGTAGGTGAGGTCGGCCGCCTCCCCGATCAGCGCAACCGGCAGGCCGCCCATGCGCCAGCGCTTGCGGATCCGGGCATTGAGGACCGGGGCCTCCCGGCGCGGATTTGAGCCGATGATCAGCACCGCGTCGGCCTGTTCGATGCCCGCGATGGTGGGATTGAACAGGTAGGACGCCCGGCCATGGGCGGGATCGAGCTTCACGCCGTCCTGGCGGCAGTCGAGGTTCTGCGAGCCGAGCGCGCCGACCAGCGCCTTCAGGGCGAACATGTCCTCGACGCTGGCGAGATCGCCCGCGATGGCGCCGATGCGCGCCGGCGTCGTCGCCTTGACGCGGGCGGCGATCGCCGCGAAGGCCTCGCCCCAGCTCGCCGGGACGAGCTTGCCGTCACGGCGCAGATAGGGCCGGTCCAGACGCTGGCGCTTCAGGCCGTCGACCACCTGGCGGGTCTTGTCGGAGATCCATTCTTCGTTCACGTCGTCGTTGACGCGCGGCAGGATGCGCATGACTTCGCGACCGCGCACGTCGATGCGGATGGCGGAGCCGAGCGCATCCATCACGTCGATCGACTCGGTCTTGGCGAGTTCCCAAGGGCGCGCCTTGAAAGCGTAGGGCTTTGGCAGCAGCGCGCCGACCGGGCAGAGATCGGCGACATTGCCCTGCAACTCGGATCCCATGGCGGATTCGAGATAAGTGGTGATCTCCATGTCCTCGCCGCGGCCGATGGCGCCCATGTCGCCCGTGCCGGCGACTTCCGCGGTGAAGCGGACGCAGCGCGTGCAATGGATGCAGCGGTTCATCGAGGTGCGGACGAGCGGCCCGATATATTTGTCCTCGACCGCGCGCTTGTTCTCGGCGTAGCGCGAGGTGTCGACGCCGAAGGCCATTGCCTGATCCTGCAAGTCGCATTCGCCGCCCTGATCGCAGATCGGGCAATCGAGCGGGTGGTTGATCAGCAGGAATTCCATCACGCCATTGCGGGCCTTGCGCACTGTCGGCGACCGCGTGACGACCGAGGGCGGCTCGCCGTTCGGGCCCGGGCGGCAATCCTTCACCGACCAGGCGCAGGAGGCGATCGGCTTCGGGGCCCCTTTCAGTTCGACGAGGCACATGCGGCAATTGCCGGCGATGGACAGACGCTCGTGGAAACAGAAGCGCGGGATTTCCGCGCCCGCTTCCTCGCAGGCCTGGAGGAGCGTGTACTCCGCCGGCACGTCCACTTCTTTGCCGTCGACGATGATCTTCGTCACTTGGCTTTCTCCAGCTTCTGACCCGTTCTCCGGATCGGCAATCGCTTCAAACTTGTTCACAGACCGCTTGCGCGATCACTCCGCCGCAACCCCGTACGGCAAGACCGACTCACTGTGCGGGTTGGCCGCATAATCGTCGATGCGCTTCTCGATCTCGTGGCGGAAATGACGGATCAGTCCCTGTACCGGCCAGGCCGCCGCATCTCCGAGCGCGCAGATCGTGTGACCCTCGATCTGCGTCGAAACCTCGAGCAGCATGTCGATCTCGCGCTTCTGCGCCCTGCCCTCGCACATGCGGGTCAGCACGCGCCACATCCAGCCCGTGCCCTCGCGGCACGGCGTGCACTGGCCGCAGCTTTCGTGCTTGTAGAAATAGCTGATGCGCGTGATCGCCCGCACGATGTCGGTTGACTTGTCGAGCACGATGACGGCCGCAGTGCCGAGGCCCGATTTCAGGCCGCGCAGCGTGTCGAAGTCCATCGCCGCGTCGATGATCTCATGCGCGGGCACGCAAGGCACCGATGAGCCGCCGGGAATCACCGCCAGCAGATTGTCCCAGCCGCCGCGGATGCCTCCGCAATGACGCTCGATCAGTTCCCGGAAGGGCAGCGACATCACCTCTTCGACGTTGCAGGGCGTGTTGACGTGACCCGATACGCAGAACAGCTTGGTGCCTGTGTTGTTCTTGGCGCCGAAGCCCGCAAACCAGCCGGCGCCGCGACGCAGGATGGTGGGCGCGACCGCGATCGACTCGACGTTGTTCACCGTTGTGGGGCAGCCGTAGAGCCCCATATTGGCCGGGAATGGCGGCTTGAGGCGCGGCATGCCCTTCTTGCCCTCAAGGCTTTCGAGCAGCGCCGTCTCTTCACCGCAGATATAGGCGCCGGCGCCGTGATGAACGTAGATATCGAACGGCCAGCCGTTGACGTTGTTGCGACCGACGAGATTGGCTGCGTAGCATTCGTCCACCGCCGCCTGCAGGCGCTCGCGCTCCTGAATATATTCGCCACGCACATAGATATAGCAGGCGTGCGCGCCCATCGCGAACGAGGCGATCATGCAGCCTTCGATCAGCAGGTGCGGATCGTTGCGCATGATCTCCCGGTCCTTGCAGGTGCCCGGCTCGGACTCGTCGGCATTGACGACGAGATAGGACGGACGCGCCGGATCCGGCTTGGGCATAAATGACCACTTCAGGCCGGTGGGAAAGCCGGCGCCGCCGCGGCCACGCAGGCCCGAGGCTTTCATCTCCTCGATGACCCAGTCCTTGCCTTTTTCGATCAGGCCCTTGGTGTTGTCCCATGCTCCGCGCGACTGCGCGCCGCGCAGGCGCCAGTCGCCGAGGCCGTAGAGATTTGTGAAGATGCGGTCCTTGTCGTCGAGCATGTCTCGCGGCCTTCAGGATGTCTTCGAGGAGTCGGCGGGAGCCGATTTGGCGGGATGATCGGCGGGCACGCCTTGCTGGACGCTCCCGACCCGTGGCTGTTGCGCCGCATCCGCGCGCTGTCCGTGCTCGCCAACCGGAACTTCGGTCCGCTCGCGCGGGCTTTCAGCGACGGGCTGGCGCGGCTTGCCGGGAGATTCAGCGACTTCCTGTGCCAGTCGGGCGGCCGCCGGTTCGGCCGGCTTCTGGTCCTGACGCGCATGCTCGCTGGCGGCGGCGGCATGGTCGGGCGCGCTTTGGCCGCCGGCGCTCACGCAGCCCGGCCCCGAACGGCCGTCGACGCCGTAAAGGCTCGTCAGCGACGTAAGACCGCCAGCCGGCTCAGACGTCACACGACCCGTCTGGGAGCCCTTGCGGACAGGGCGACCGGCGGCGAGATCGTCGAGCAGCTTTTCGAAGTTTTCGGCGGTCAGGTCTTCGTAATAATCGTCGTTGATCTGCACCATCGGAGCGTTGCAACAGGCGCCGAGGCACTCGACTTCGAGCCAGGAGAAAGCGCCATCGGGGCTGACCTCGCGCTCCGCGCCGACGCGGCGCTTGAGAACGGCCTTGATGTCGTCTGAGCCGCGCAACATGCAGGGCGTGGTGCCGCACATCTGAATGAAATTGCGGCCAACCGGGGACAGGTTGAACATTGTGTAGAAGGTGGCGATCTCGAGAACGCGGATATAGGGCATGCCGAGCATATCGGCGACCTTCTCGATCGCGGGCTTGGGAAGCCAGTAGTCATGCTGCTTCTGCGCCTGCCAGAGCAGCGGAATCACGGCGGAGGCCTGCCGGCCTTCCGGGTATTTGGCGATTTGCGCCTGCGCCCAGCGCAGGTTGTCGGGGCTGAACTCGAAGCTCGCCGGTTGCTCGTCTGCCAGTCTGCGAACGGACATGGATTACTTCCCGGTATTGCGTTGCGCCGCGACCATCAGGGCGAAAAGGATGAACGGGCCGGAGATAAGACCGCTCCACAGCATGGCGATGAAACTTTCCTGCGACGACCAGAACATCGGCCGTTGCGCCAGAAGGTCAAACAGCAGCCGGCTGCCGAGAAAAATCATGATCGCCAACGGCAGGAAGCGCAGCGCTTCGCGCGGACGGGAGGGTTTCGGATCGTCTTCGGTCAACGATCAACCTCCCCGAACACGATGTCGAGCGAGCCGAGAATGGCCGAGACGTCGGCTAGCATGTGCTTGCGGCACATAAAATCCATCGCCTGCAGATGCGCGAAACCAGGCGCGCGGATCTTGCAGCGATACGGCTTGTCGGTGCCGTCCGAGACAAGATAGACGCCGAATTCGCCCTTTGGCGCCTCGACGGCGACATAAACTTCGCCGGCCGGCACGTGAAAGCCTTCGGTGTAGAGCTTGAAGTGATGGATGAGCGCTTCCATCGAGCGCTTCATCTCGGCGCGCGAGGGCGGAACGACCTTGTTGTTGCGCACCTGCACCGGCCCCTGCCCGTCCGGCGCGCGCAGCTTGGCGATGCATTGGCGCATGATGCGAACCGACTGGCGCATCTCTTCCATGCGAATGACCTGCCGGTCGTAATTGTCGCAATTCTTGCCGACCGGAATGTCGAAATCCATTTCCTCGTAGCATTCATAGGGCTGCGACTTGCGCAGATCCCATGCCGCGCCCGAGCCGCGCACCATGACGCCGGAAAAGCCCCAGGCCCAGCATTCTTCAAGGCTGACCACGCCGATGTCGACGTTGCGCTGCTTGAAAATACGGTTGCCGATGAAGAGATCGTCCAGGTCGTCCACCGTCCTCAGGAAGGGGTCGCAGAATGCCTCGATGTCGTCGATGAGGGCCGGCGGCAAATCACGCGCCACTCCGCCGGGACGGAAGTAGTTGGCGTGCATGCGCGAGCCCGACGCGCGCTCATAGAAGACCATGAGCTTCTCGCGCTCCTCGAAGCCCCAGAGCGGAGGCGTCAGCGCGCCCACGTCCATGGCCTGCGTGGTGACGTTGAGAAGGTGCGAGAGGATGCGGCCGATTTCCGAATAAAGCACGCGGATCAGCTGCGCGCGACGGGGAACCTGGATACCCAGCAGCTTCTCGATCGCGAGGCAGAAGGCGTGCTCCTGGTTCATCGGCGCCACATAGTCGAGCCGGTCGAAATAGGGCACGTTCTGGAGATAGGTGCGCGCTTCCATCAGCTTCTCGGTGCCGCGATGCAGCAGGCCGATGTGCGGATCGACGCGCTCGACGACTTCACCGTCGAGTTCCAGCACGAGGCGCAGAACGCCGTGAGCGGCGGGATGCTGCGGTCCGAAATTGATCGAGAAATTGCGCGTGTTGTGGTCGTTCATTCGCTGCGCCCTGCCTTCTCGTCGCCGGGCAGCATATAGGGCGTGTCGCCCTCCCACGGAGACAGGAAATCGAACTGCCGGAATTCCTGATTGAGTCTCACCGGCTCATAGACGACGCGCTTCTGCTCGTCGTCGTAGCGAACCTCGACATAGCCGGTCATCGGGAAGTCCTTGCGCAGCGGATAGCCCTCAAAGCCATAGTCGGTGAGCATTCGACGCAGGTCCGGGTGGCCCGAGAAGAAGACACCGAACATGTCGTAGGTCTCGCGCTCATACCAATTGGCTGCCGGAAAGACGCCGACCGCGGACGGCACGGGAGTCATCTCGTCGGTCTCGCACTTGATCCGGATGCGATGATTGAGACGCGGCGACAGCAAGTGATAGACGACGTCGAAACGGCGCTCGCGCGCTGGATAATCGACGGCCGTGATGTCTATGAAGCAATAATACAGGCAGGCCGGATCATCGCGCAGACGCGTCAGCGCCTCGAGAATCCGCGTAGCGTCCACCGTCACGGTGACTTCGTCAAACGCCGTGACCACATGACGCGCGATGTCGCCAAGCGCCGCCGTCACGACCTCGGCGGGCATGGGCGTCGCGGGTGTCGGCGCGTCGGGGGCAGCCGCCGCCTGGTCGGTTTCAAGAGCCATCGTTGATCCGCCCCAGAGCGAGAAGCACTTTCATGCGAAGCAGCGAGCGCAGCTCACGCCGCGAAGGACGCAGTCGCGAGCCTGAGCCCGTCTGGCCGCCGAAAGCCGCGCGCGACGCATTGCGCGCACCGGCCCCGGCCCCCGTATGTCTGGACGTTCCGTTCACTTCCGACCTCAGCGTTCGATCGTGGCGGTGCGGCGTATCTTCTTCTGCAGAAGGAGGACGCCATACAGGAGGGCTTCCGCGGAGGGCGGGCAACCCGGCACGTAGATATCGACCGGGACGATGCGGTCGCAGCCGCGCACCACGGAATAGGAATAGTGATAGTAGCCGCCGCCGTTGGCGCAGGAGCCCATCGAAATGACGTAGCGGGGCTCAGGCATCTGGTCGTAGACCTTGCGCAGCGCCGGAGCCATCTTGTTGGTCAACGTTCCGGCCACGATCATCACGTCCGATTGGCGCGGACTGGCGCGGGGCGCGAAGCCGAACCGCTCGGCGTCATAGCGCGGCATCGACATCTGCATCATTTCGACCGCGCAGCAGGCCAGGCCGAAGGTCATCCACATCAGAGAACCGGTGCGGGCCCAGGCGATGAGATCATCGGTCGAGGCGACGAGGAAGCCGCGGTCGGCAAGCTGATCGTTGACGTTGATGAAGAACGGGTCATTGGCCCCGACCGGCTTGCCGGTCGCCGGGTCCAGAATGCCGCGCGGAGCGTCCGCCACGAGAGTCTGCGGGGATTTGTCCATCAGTCCCACTCAAGAGCTCCCTTTTTCCATTCGTAGACGAAGCCGATCGTCAGAACGCCCAGGAAGATCATCATGGACCAGAAGCCGAACAGGCCGACGTCCTTGAAGGCGATCGCCCATGGAAACAGAAACGCCACTTCGAGGTCGAAGATGATGAAGAGAAGCGACACGAGATAGAAGCGCACGTCGAATTTCATGCGCGCGTCGTCGAAGGCGTTGAAGCCGCACTCATAAGCCGAGAGCTTTTCCGGATCGGGCTTCGAATAGGCCACCACGAAAGGCGCGATCAGCAGAGCGCCGGAAATGCCACCCGCCACGGCAAGAAAGACCACGAGAGGCAGATATTGATTGAGAAGGCTCGACATGCTCTGACCCGAGAACTGGAGAAGTCCAGGCGGTCGAGGGAAAAGCGCCGGCGCCCCAAGCCTACCGCCCAGGCGACACGATCCTCAAGACGGGCGGAGGAGTATCGCAGCGCAGCGGCGCACGCAAGATGTCAGGGCGACGCAATGGCCACGCGCATGGCAGTTATGTGGCGTTCGAGGGGAAACTTTTGGCGAAGAAGGCTCAGATCAGGCCAAGGCGCCCGGCCAGGATGCCCACAATAACGCCTCCCGCGATCGCGTAGAGCGGATTTCTGCGACTCAGTGCGACGAAAGTCGCCGAGCCGATGACGACCAGGAAGCCGACGACGCCCGATACGGCCGCCCGCGCCGTGACCACCCCGCTGGCGACGATCAGTCCCAGCACGATGGGCGGGAGCGCCGCCTTGACGACCGGGAACCAGGCCATCAGCGAGAAGCGCGTGTAGAGCCGTCCGACGATGATCGCCAGAATGCTCGAAGGGATGATGGCCGCAAGCGTCGCAGCCAGCAGCCCGACCATTCCGGCGACCCGCCAGCCGACGAGCGAGATCATCATGAAATTCGGACCGGGCGCCGTCTGTGAAATGGCGAAGTCGCGGGCGAATTCCGCATTGGTGAGCCAGCCGTGCAGTTCGACCGTCAGGCGGTGGATCTCCGGCATCATGGCGGGCGCGCCCCCGACGGAGACCAGCGACAGCGCCCCGAACGTCATGGCGAGCTTGAGGATAATGGCATCGTCTTGGGTCACTTTCTGGCGCTCCACCACGTCGCCGCGATGCAGAGCGGAGCCAGGACCAGGATCGACAGCACGAAGGGGAAGCGCAAAATGCCCATCGCGATGAAGGTCAGGATGGCGAAGCCGATGTGGAGCCAGGACAACGACAGCGCCCGGCCCATTTTGAGCCCCATGCCGATGACGAGCCCGGCGGCCGCCGCCCCTGCCCCGACGGTTGCCGCCTGGACGTCCGGATTGGACGCAAAGGCCTCGTAGATCGTCGTCAGGCCGAGAAGGATGATGATCGGCATGATCATCAGGCCGGAGAGCGCCACAACGGCGCCGGTCAATCCCTGGAAGCGGTCGCCGAGCATGACCGTCATATTGATGATGTTGCCGCCCGGCAGGATCTGCCCGATCCCCATCAGGGAGGCATAGTCGTATTCGCTCATCCAGCGGCGCTTCTCGACGATGACGTGACGCGCGATGGTTGCGACGCCGCCGAAACCGCACAGCCCCATCTCGGCGAATCCCAAAAATAGCTCCAGCCGGCCGATGGTTCGCTCACCGGTCGCCGGGTTCAGCTGTGCTTCGATGTTCATGGACGCCAACGACAGGGTTAGACGCGTGTTTTGCGCCGATTCAGTACGGCAATCAAGCGCGGCTCTTTGGCGTCCCGCCCCCTGCGAGGTTTCAGCCCGGGAAACGCCGGGGGAACTCTGGCGGCTGCTGCAAAGTTGTAGTTTATTGCGACTCCGCCCGCGAGGCGCACCAAATCATCAGGAGTTTCCAATGCGTAAGGTTCTGACTATCGGGGCTCTAGCCCTTCTTGGCGCAGTCTCGGCAGGAACTCCCACGATGGCGCAATACTATGATTACGGCCAGCCGCGCTATAGCCCCGAGCCGCGTTACAACGAGCCCCGATATGTCGAACCACGCCGTTACGAGCGCGGCATCGGCGAGGGCGAAGCCATAAGCATAGCCAGAAACAACGGGATGGCCCGCGTAGTCCGCGTCACGGGCGGAAATAATGTGTGGCGTCTGACGGGCCTCGATCGCCGCGGCTATGAGTTGCGCATGGTCATCGACGCCCGCACTGGCCGCGTCGTGGCGGCGGAACGCGACAGATAAAAAAGACAGAAAAGCCCGGCGACGCGGAAGCGCGGCCGGGCTCGTCAAGGGCTTGAAACGGGGCCACGCCTGACGGTGCGGCCCCTTTTCATTCAGTAGCTTAGCGGAAGAGCGACAGGATCTGCTGGCTGCTCTGGTTGGCAATGGAGAGCGACTGCACGCCAAGCTGCTGCTGAACCTGCAGAGCCTGAAGGCGGGTCGATTCCTGGTTCATGTCGGCGTCGACGAGCTGGCCGACGCCCTTGGTGACCGCATCCATCAGATTGGACACGAAGTCTTTCTGCATGCTGATGCGATTCTGGGCGGCGCCCAGGTCGCTCGCGGCTGTCGTTACATCCGTGAGAGTCGCGTCGGCGATGTTGATATACTCATCCAGCGTCGTCAGGTCGGCGTCGGAATCCGTCAGCGCCGAAATGTCGATGTCCGCCAGAGCGATCGTCGAACCACCCGAGGTGCGGTCCTTGTCGATAATGCCCGACTGGTCAGCCGAGTCATAAAGCTTCGACGCGCCGACATCGACGTCGATCGTACCGATGTTGATGGCGCCGCCCGAGCGGGAGAACGAAGCCACAACGCTCTTGGTCGCGTTGTAACCGGCGTCACCCGAGTCGACAGACAACCAGTTCTGGCCGGAAAACACTGCCGAGTCAGCAATGCTCTTCATCTGGTCCTGAAGCTGCGTGATTTCAGCCTGAACCTTGGCGCGGTCGATGCCGGGCTCGCGGGCGGCGACGAGTTTGGCTTTGATTTCGGAAACCACGTCGCCCGTGGCCTTCATCGCGGCCGAGGCCACGTCGATGGTTGCGGCGCCCATTCCAAGGCCATCCTTGACAGTCGAGAGAGCCGCGTTGTCGGAGCGCATCGTCGTCGCGATCGACCAATAAGCGGCGTTATCTGAAGCACTTGAGACTCGCATACCGGTCGAGATGCGGTCCTGGGTCTGCTGCATGGATTTGTTGGTGGCGTTGAGATTCTGGAGCGCCGTGATGGCGGAAGCGTTGGTGAGGATACTCGTCATTTTACTCTGTCCCATTGTTACTGTTACGCGGGACATACCGGACTTTACCAGTACAACGGACTGGCTTCATGCCGCTGGGCTCACGTCATGCCCATCTCCGTCGTACAAACAGAATGCCCTCAGCGGTTTAACAGGGGGTTCCGAGACACAGTTAAAATATGAGAATTATTTCCCGACCAAAGCATTAACATGTAATGCCGCCGGAACCGGAGGCCGGGCGACAATCGAGGTCCGGCAGATTGCTGGCCGGCATCGCAACCTCGGATTGCACGGGCGCATCCATGACCGGCGGCTCCGCCCGGGTCGCGAGGCCAGCGTTGCAGCCCGCCAGAGCAAGGGTCGAACCGAGGATCAAGATGCGGATCATTGCGTTTCCTTCGTTTGGTTTGACCGCTTCTTAACGGAGCCGGTCCGGGTCGTCGCGCAGACATGATGTCTCGCCCGGGCGCAGGGCCAGGGCGCCTCGCCCGCCGCGCAGACTTCGCGTCCTGATTGCAGACCGGTCCCTTTCCGGATCGAGCCGCTGCCGCAGCGCGACCCCAAAGCAACCCCGAGTATAAAACAGACATATACTGTGTTTACTTGGCCGAAGACGTGACGCCAACGTCCGGCGCGACGTATTGTGCCCAGCGACGCGATATTAGCCACTGAAGAACCTGCAAACGCAACGGAATGTCGACATGACGCAAGGTTAATTCGAATCCGGCCCGCACCGGAAAGACGCGTGCGGCGAAACAGGCCCGCCCGACGACAGCGAAAACCCGGTCAGCGCGACAGCACGCGTTCGGCAAGCCGCTCCCGGAAAAGGATTTTCCGAACAGGAAAGCGCCGCCTCCGGCCGCCACCATGGCGTCCGGAAAAAGCCGCGCCGGACGCGCCCATGTCGCGGCGGCGGCGGAAGACGCGCCCAGCCCGGCAGGCGTCGCCTTCATCTCACACCGAAATCCGGCCTAGAGGGCGTGTCCGACCACGGCCCCGATCGCCGCCGTCGCGGCCATCGCGAAGGCGCCCCAGAAGGACACGCGAATGGTCGGCTTGAGGATGCCGGCGCCGCCGACCCACGCGCCGAGCGCGCCGAGGCCCGCGAGGCAGACGAGCGAACCGGCCGAAACCGCGACCGCGAGACTGGCCGGCGGGGCCAGCGCCGCGATGACGAGCGGCACCGCCGCCCCCACCGCAAAAGTGGCGGCGGAGGTCAGGGCCGCGACGACCGGCCGGGCCACGACATGCGCCGACAGGCCGAGTTCGTCGCGGGCATGGGTCGCGAAAGCGTCCCTGGCGGTCATCTGGACGGCGACCTGGCGGGCCAGATCCTCGTCGACGCCGCGCGCGACATAGATCGCCGTCAGTTCGTCGAGTTCGGCTTCAGGCATGTCGGCCAGTTCCTTGCGCTCGCGCGCCAGATCCGCATTCTCGGTATCGGCCTGGGAACTCACCGACACATATTCGCCCGCCGCCATCGACATGGCGCCGGCGACGAGGCCCGCGACGCCCGCCACCAGAACCTCGCCGGGCGCCGACGCCGCCGCCGCCACGCCGACGACGAGACTGGCGGTTGAAATAATGCCGTCATTGGCGCCCAGAACGGCCGCGCGCAGCCATCCGATGCGCTCGATCAGATGAGATTCACGATGGATCGGGTGCATGGCTGGCGCCTTTCGTTGAGGACCGTTCCGGTTTTGCAGAATCCCGGTCGACGTCGGTCCGCGTCGGCGCGGCTGTCGGCCGGCGTGAGGGACGCCCGGGTCGAGCTTGGCCCCGATCCGCCGCACGGTCCAGCCTCCGTCCTGCAGCCATTCGAAATAATGCCGCGTGCGGCCGGAGATGCAGGGGATGGCGATGCAGGCGATGAGGAAAGCGGTACGACCTGCCGTATGCGGCCGGCGCGAGGCTGAACGCAAGATGCGTCGCCGCGCTCAACGCGTCGAAGCGCGAGCGTTCGAGACATGGCGGTCAGATCAATCCACTGGGAAAGTGGCGAGAGAGACGGGACTCGAACCCGCGACCTCCGGCGTGACAGGCCGGCGCTCTAACCAACTGAGCTACTC
>JAIEQX010000052.1 GCA_019747375.1 Beijerinckiaceae bacterium
ACCTATCGTCTCGGGCGCCGCGTGCGGCTGAGGGAGAATTTCCAGGCGCAGGATCTCGTCGTCGTCTCCCGGGTGCTGGACATTGCGATGAGCCATGACGCCGGCGCAATGGCGTCGGATCTGGGCCTTGCGGCGGACGCTCCTGTCTGGGTGATCGATGTCGTCAACATCCTGGAGCGACGCGCTGTCTCGACCGGGAGGCACTGGCTGTCGCGCGATCGCTTTCCGGATTTTCCGGATCGACTCGCGGCCAACATGTCTTCCTTCACGGCGACGTTTGCGGCCAATGGGATCCCCGACTATGAGCGTCGATCCACGCGGATCAGGGCGCGCGCCGCGACGAAGGCCGAGGCGCTCCGGCTCGGACTGTCATGTGGCGCGGCGGTTCTGACGACCCGTGGCGTCGACGTCGAGCCGGCGGGCGGCGTCCTGCAGATCGTCGAGGCGGTCTTCAATGCGGAGAGCGTCGAATTTCTGGTCGGCGACGGGCTTTGATCAGGCGGACGGCGGTCAGACAGGCCGGGCCCCGCTGATGGCGGCGCGCAGCTTCGAAGAGATGAAGTCGATGACCGCGACCGTCACAAGCACCAGGACGATGATGAACGAAACCTTCTGCCATTCGAGCGTGCGTATCTGCTCGGACAGATGCAACCCGATGCCGCCTGCTCCCACGATGCCGATAATGGTCGCCGATCGCGTGTTCGATTCGAAGTAATAGAGAATCTGTCCGGCGATCAGGGGGAGGACCTGCGGAAGGATGCCGTATCGCAACTCCTGGAGCGCGGTGCCGCCGGTCGAGCGTATGCCTTCGACAGGCCTTTGATCCGCCGTTTCGAGCGTTTCGGAAAACAGCTTCCCGAAGGCGCCGAGATCGGATGTGGCGATGGCGAGCACGCCCGCAAACGGCCCAAGCCCGACGACGCCGATCCAGATCAGGGCCCAGATGAGCGTGTCGACGCCGCGGATCGAGTCGAATCCGCGGCGCATCAGCACGCGGACGAGCCAGATCGGCAGGATGTTCCGGGACGCCAGAATCGCGAGCGGCAGGGCCGCAAGCGCAGCCAGCATGGTGCCCAGCAAGGCGATGGAAAGGGTTTCGCCAAGCGCCTCGACATATGTGCGTGTGCTGGATCCGGCGTCCGGCGGGATCATCAGCACGATGAATTCGCCAAGACGTCCGAGGCCGGCGAGGATCCGCGTCGGCGACACCTCGGCCTGCACGAGCCCGAACGACAGGAGAACAAGGGCGCCGATCGCGAACATTGCCTGCTGGCGGCGACGCGAGCGGCCGATGACCATCGCGCCGCGATGGCGACGTGTGGTCTCCGCGATCTGATCCTTGGCGAAAAGCTTGTTCATCGCGTCAACCGGTCGTGTTCAGGCGGCGCAGGATTCTCGACGTGATGATGTCCAGAATGAAGACCGTGAAAATGATCATGATGAGCAGCGCGCTCACGTCGGTGTAGTAAAACTTTCGGACGGCGCTGATCAGCTCCTGCCCGATGCCGCCCGCGCCGACGAAACCCATGATCGAGGCTCCCCGGAAATTGATCTCGAGGCGCAGCAGCGTGCAGGTGACCATGCCGGAGAGCGTTTGCGGCACGACCGCATAGGCGATGGTGGCGAGTCGCGTCCCGCCAGTCGAGGAAATTCCGTCGGCCGGCTTCATGTCGATGTTCTCGACGATTTCCGTATAGAGCTTACCGAGCGCCCCGAATGTGTGAATCATCAGGGCCAGCACGCCCGCCATCGGACCGAGACCGAAGGCGAGCACGAAGATCAATGCGAAAACGATCTCCGGAACCGTGCGGCAGAACTCAAGGAACCGTCTTGCGAGCCATCGCGGCGTGGCGGGCGTCAGGTTGGAGGCGGCGAGAAAGCAGAGCGCAAAGCCTCCCATGGCGCCCAGCAGCGTTCCCGTATAGGCGATCAGCAGAGTCTCGCCGAGGAGCGCCAGCCATTTGCGCCAGCCCCAGAACCAGTCCGCTGGATCCGTCCAGGCAAGCGCTCCGCTGTCGAGCCGGAACAATCTTGAGAAATAACTGCCGAATGCGCCGATCTTGTCGATGAACATCGCCAGATCGACGCCAACCCACCAGCCGGCGACGAGAACGCAGGCGAGGAAGACCGTCAGCCCGGCGACCATGCGCCGACGCCGAGCCGACGCCGCGAGGGCGTAGGATGCGAGCAGGGGCCGCAATTGCTGCGGCGGCAGATGCTGAAGGGCTGTGTTCATGCGCGCGCGAGGCCGGGCGCGAAAGACGCCCGGCCTCTATGCTCCTTATGAACGCTTGCGGCGAAGCGTGTCGACGAACCTGACGAGTTCGATCATCTTGTCCCATTGCTCGGTTTTCGCCGGAGCCCAGGGCATGTTCTTGCCGTCGGACAGTCGATCGAAAGCCGCCTTGTCGGACTTGGCGGCGTCGAAAAAGGCCTTGGCGATCGTGGCCTTCAGGTCTGCGGGCATGTCGCTCAGATAGGCCAGCGGACCATTGAGGATCGGCTCGGACTTCAAAATGATCCTGAAGTCGGAATATTTCATCAGCGAGCCGTCCGGCTTCTTCAGCATGTTCTTGGAAAGCATGCGCGTGAGATAGGAATCGTCGTCGGCGTTCCAGGCGTTGGCCGCCACATCGACCGTCCCCTGGGTGAGCGCCAGAACGGCGTTTTCATGGCTGCCCGCCATCACGACCTTGCCGAAATAAGCCTCGGGGTCGATCCCCTTCTGGTCAAGCGTGAAGCGCGGCACATTGTTGCCCGACGTCGAGTTCGGATCCACAAGCCCGAGGTTCTTTCCCTTGAGATCTTCAAGCGACCTGTATGGACTGTCGGCCTTGACGTAGAACACCGAATAATAGCCGGTCGTGCCGTCGCCGTTCACGTCGAGCGCAAAGGCGTCGACCTTCACGCCGATGATCCGGGCGCGCGCGAAGGACGCCGAGCCGTAGCTTGCAACATGGATATTGCCGGCGCGCTGTCCCTCGATCACCGCAGCATAGTCGTTGGCGACGCGCAGATTGACCTTCACCCCGATCGTGCGGGACAGATAGTCCATGAACGGCTGATAGCGCTCGACCACCCCTGAGGCATTTTCCGCCGGGATGACCGCGAAGGTCAGCTCGGGATATTTCGCCTTCCAGTCCTGCGCCTGTGCGGGAGCGATGGCGAGCAGCGGAGCCGTGATCGCCAGAGCGGCGGCGCCGGCCAGAATATGTCTGCGGTTGTTCATAGATCTCTCCAGTCGGGTCAGGTGAAACAGAAGGATGCGTTACGCCGCCGCCGCGACTGCGCCGCGCGCCGGAACGGCCGCGTCGGGCGCTTCCATGACGTCGCCGGCTTCCAGACCGTAAAGTTCGCGCGCCACGCTCTCCGTGAGATCGGCGGGCGAGCCGTCGAACACGAGTTGGCCGGCGGCCATTCCGACAAGCCTGTCGCAATAGGTGCGTGCGAGATCGAGCGAGTGCAGATTGCAGACGACCGTGATGCCGAAGTGCTTGTTGATGCGAAGCAACGCATCCATGACGGCCTTCGTGTTGCGCGGATCGAGGGACGCGATCGGCTCATCCGCCAGGATCATGTCGGGCTCCTGCACGAGGGCCCGGCAGATGGCGACCCGCTGCTGCTGTCCGCCGGACAATTGGTCGACGCGCTGGGCCGCCAATGACGCCATGTCAAACTGCTCGAGCGCCGTCAGGGCGATGCCCTTGTCGGCTTCGGTCCAGATGTTGAAGAGGGAGCGCAGATGCGAAGCATGCGCGAGGCGGCCGGTCAGCACGTTTGTCATCACGTCGAGCCGTCCGACCAGGTTGAACTGCTGGAAGATCATCGCGCAAGATCGTCGCCATTCCCGCAGATCGGCGCCGCACAGGGCCGTCACGTCGCGGCCGCCATACAGGATGCGGCCCGACGTGGGCTGCGTCAGCCGGTTCATCATGCGCAGCAGCGTCGACTTTCCGGCGCCGGATCGACCGATGACGCCCACGAAGGCGCCGCGCTCGATATTCAGGGAGACGCCGCGGACCGCTGTTGCGGAACCGAATGTCTTGGTCAGATTGTCGATGATCAGCATGGCCGGTGTCCTCGTTCCCTCCCTCACTAGCGGGCCGAGACGACAATCGGACGACAGTTGGAAAATCGTGCACGCCCGTCGCCGGATGAAGGCGTCGTCAACGTCATTCATCTGTCACGCATCGTCCCTACGTCGGGCGGGAACGATGGAGTTTCACCATGCTGAGGATCACTTCGGGCGCAACCCTCACGGAAAGCGGATGGTCGTCCGCGGATGTCCTCATTTCGGGCGCAGGCGTGATCGCCGGCGAGTCTTGCGCGTCGAGCGCGACGCTGGACGCGTCCGGACTCCTGGTTCTGCCGGGAATCGTCGATATTCACGGCGACGCCTTTGAGCGGCAGATCATGCCGCGGCCCGGGGTGATCTTCGATCTGCGCACGGCGCTGCTGGAGACCGACCGGCAACTCGCCGCCAATGGCGTCACGACCGCCTATCATGGCGTCACCTGCTCCTGGGAGCCGGGTCTGCGCAGCATCGAGACGTCCCGCTCCTTTCTGCGCGCGCTGACCGATCTCAGAAGAGATCTCAAGGTCGACACGCGCTTCCATCTGCGACACGAGACATTCAATCTCGAGGCGGAAGCGGAGGTCCGCGCGTGGCTCGAGGCAGGGCTCGTCCATGCTTTGGCCTTCAACGACCACATGCGCGGCATTCTGCGCGGCGGCGGCGTCAAGGCGTCCAAAATAGCCGGAATGGTTGAAAGGTCAGGCCTCGGACGGGACGATTTCCTGAGCCTTGTCGAGCGGGTCGCCGGCCGGGAAAGCGATGTTCCGGCGTCGATCGTCCGCCTTGCCGCGGTGGCGCGCGCCTGCGGCGTGCCGCTCTTGTCGCATGACGACCGAAACCTCGAGGACCGCGCGTTCTATCGCGGTCAGGGATGCCGCATCTCCGAGTTCCCCATGTCGGAGGAAGTTGCGGCTGAAGCAAGAAGCGCTGGCGAGGCCACGGTCTTCGGCGCCCCGAACGTGCTGCGCGGCGACAGCCATATCGGATGCCCGGGCGCGGAGGACATGGCCTCGCGCGGGCTCTGTTCGATCCTTGCGTCGGACTATTATTATCCGTCGCTGCTGGCCGCGCCGTTCCTGCTCGCCGCCGGAGGAGCCTGCGAGATGGCGCAGGCCTGGGACATGGTCTCCCGCAACCCGGCGCGGGCGCTCGGGCTCGATGACCGCGGCGTCATTGCATCCGGAAAACGGGCCGACCTCATCCTCGTCGAATCCGCCGTCGATGGGCCGAAGCTCGTCGCGTCGATCATCGGCGGCGAAATAGCCGTCATATCGGATTGTTCGCGCCTTGGACTCAGGCGGGCCGCTTGAGGTTCACATGGAAGCTCACGCCATGGCGTTCAAAGCCAAGGCTGTCGTAGAAGGCATGCGCCTTCACGCGACGCGCGTTGGATGACAGGACAAGCTTGTAGCAGCCCTTTTCGCGCGCATGGGCTATCGCGGCCTGCATCAGTTCCTTGCCGATGCCTCGACCCTGAAGCGAGGGGTCGACCACGACATCCTCCACAATGGCCGAAGGCGATCCCATATGGCCGAGATTGATCATCACCAGCATGACGAAAGATCCCACGATCACGCCGTTGTCTTCCGCGACATAGAGCGTGTAGTCGGGATAGTCCGCAAAGCGCGCAAACAGGCGCCGCGCCGACAGGTCGTCCAGAACCGCGCCGTCGTCGAAGGCCGGCTGCGCGTAGAGCCGAAGCACATCGGGCAGTTCGTCTGACGTGGCTGGACGGATGTTCATGCGAAAGTCCTCAAGCTTCTGCGCTCAGGCCGAAAACTGACCGCGCCGGTGCGAGCCAGCCCGACGACCGCACGGAGTCCCGGACGCCGGCGGGTCAAGGCAGGGTGGAGCTCGGTCGAACGTGTTACAGTCATTGTTTGACGATCGGGTGACGCATGCTTGTCGGCCAGCCGGCACGACACCGGCCGGCTTCGACCCAGCGGCCGGCGCGCGGGGGGCTTCGACCGGCGCGCCGACGTTATTTCCCGACCGCCACCGGCGCTTGATTGGCCTTGATCCAGTCGATGATGAGATCCGCGATCTGAAGATTGTTAGTCTCGAGCATCATCATGTGGCTGTTGCCCGAAATCCCGCGTTCGGGAAGCAGGACGAAGTCCGCGCGAGCGCCGCCGTCGCGCAGTTTCTGGATGCTCGTCGAACATCCGTTGCGGCGATCGTCGCCGTTGCGGCTCGGAAAGCCGAACGTGTGATCGCCCCAGACGGACAGCATCGGAAAGCGCTTCATCGGCCCGCCGATGTCCTCCGCCGACATGGGCACGCAATCCCCTTCGACGCTGACGAGCGCGCGCATTTTTTCCGGCCGCGCCTTGGCCGCGACAAGGCCGAGCGCGCCGGATTGCGAATGCGTGAGCAGGATGGCGGGGCCGATCCTGTCGAGCAGGCGTTTCAGGTTTTCACTCGTGTTTTCGAGTGCGCCCGGCAGGGTCGTCTCGGCCATCGAGGCCGATTGCGAAAAATATTGATCGAGCGCCTGCTGGGGAAAGCGTGAGTCCGGCCAGAACGTCCCGAATTTGGGGCCGAGCCGATAGGACATCCAGGCGCTTTCGCGCGTCGCGATGGCGATGGACGGCATCGCATCGACCCGGCCCGACAATTTTGCACTGTTCAGGCTCGACGGATCGAAATTGGATCGGCCGCGACCCGATTGATCGACGACATAGACCGGGAACCCCTTGCGGGCGAAATAGGTGGCCCAGCCCTCGCGCCCGTCGGGCGTCGTCTCGAACGTCACGCCGGTATGATTGGCGCCATGAACCATGATGATCGGCGCGCCGTTGATTTCGGCGGGTATGCGGTATTGCACATACATCTGCCGCCGCTGGATCGTGCCCTTGACGGGCGCGTTTCCACGCACGTCCGCGGTCTCCGACAAAATGCTTTCGCCGCCGATGAAGAAACTGCCCTCGTCGGACAGGACGAGCGGGCCGCCGAGCGAGCCCGCCTGCGCGACATTCGCGGCGGCGCAGGATACGAATAGGGCTGCAAGGGCCGGCGATAGGATGCGGCGTCGGCCAGCTGCTCTCTGGGCCATCATGTCCTCCCGTGTGGCGTTCTTTTTTTAGCGTCGACACGAACGCGGCCCGGTCGACGCCTGCGTGTGCGTCGCAAAAATCGCTGTCGTGATCGCATTGAGGCGGCGAGCCGCAAAGCTGCAAGCGCCGCCTCGAACGTGGCGGATTGCGCAATCTGCGTCAAGGCGGAGCTCCGTTGCGCGCAGGCGCGCGATCCTTGGCGTCGCACGGACATTCGCGAGACTCGCGGGCGGCCTCCGGGCCCGAAACGCAGGCCGGCGTGCAGCGTCTTCGCACCATCGGCTTTCTTGACAGGCCAGCCCCGGAAGGGTCTGATCGGAGAAGGCGCCACCTTGTGGAACAGGGGGCCAAGGGAGGGGCGTTCATGGCCAAGAGCATGGTGAGAAGCCGGTTCGGATCACTGCTGGCAGCTGTCTTCTTGCTGCATGGGGCGCCGCTCGCGGCCGCCGACCGCGTTCTGACCGTGACATCGACCGCGACCATCACGACGATGGATCCCTATGCGGAGAGCGAGTCCCAGCTCTACTTCATCTGGTGCCAGGTCTACGGCTGCCTCGGACGGCTCGACTACGAGAAAAAAGCCTTCGTGGGAATGCTTGCCGAGAAGTGGGACGTCATCAACGACGGTCAGACGTGGCGATTCACGCTTCGCACCGATCTCAAGAGAAGCGACGGCGGGCCGGGACCGACGGCGCGGGATGTCGTCCACTCCTGGAACCGGATCATGACCGATCCCGACAGCCAGCAAAGATTCCTGTTCGCATCCGTGAAAGACATTGTGGCGGTGGACGACAGGACCGTCGACATCAACACCAAGACGCCGAGTTCTCAGCTGCCGGCGGACATTTTCGGGCAGTTCGCCATCACCAGCGCCGAACTGTTCGAGAAGCACGGCAAGGCCGGCTACAAGACGCACCCGTTCGGTTGGGGTCCGTACAAGTACGAAGACTTCGCCGTGGATCAGCGTTACGTCATCCGCAAGAACGAAGCCTGGCCGGAAAAGCGGCCCGAAGCGCCGGACGTCGTCGTCTATCGCCAGATGCGGGAAGCCGAGCAGAGGGTCACGGCTTTGCTCAACAACGAGGTTCAGGTCGCCCGGCTGGTGCCGCCGCAACTGGTCGCGCGCCTGCAGGGCCGGCCGGACGTGAAGATCGTGCCGACCGGCTCCGTCGAAATCATGTTCGTGGCCTTCAGCCCGGCGTCGAAGCCTTGGGACGACGCGCGCGTCCGGCGCGCCGCCGCGCATGCGATCAACCGGGACGCGATCATTCAGCGTCTGCTGCTCGGCTATGCCGATCCGCTCGACGGCCCGCTCGGGCCGCATCAGTTCTGCTACACGGATGGCTCGAAAGCAGCGGCGAAATTCGATCCGAAGAAAGCCCGGGAACTGCTTGCCGAGGCGGGCTTCGCGAAGGGCGGGCCGGAAGTGGAATTCTATTCCTCGACCGGTCGCTACATCTCCGACCGGCAGATCTCGGAGGCTATCGCGCAGATGCTCCAGCAGGTCGGCTTCAAGGTGACGCTGAGGACGCCCGAATGGGCGAACCTCTGGTCCAGCGTTCGCAACGGCCGCGTGCCGGCCTATTACATGGGCCGCGGTCAAGTGGCTGATCCGGCCGTCGCTTTGTCTCAATATTTCGAAACCGGCGTGTCGCCGCGCATCAAATATTCGAACCCCGAGGTCGACGGGCTCTTTCAGAAGGCCAGGGCGACATTCGAACCTGAAAAGCGGTGCGAGATCCTGAGACAGGTCGCCGACAAGCTCGCCGAGGACGCGCCCGCGCAGTTTCTCTGGTCGCATCGCCTGATCAACGGCGTTCGCTCCAATGTCGATTGGCCGAACGATCCTTCGGGCGAGGCCTGGTGGCTCGACGTGAAAATGCGCTGAGCGATCCGGGCGCGTGAGCCATGACGGCAAAGCCGGTTGACGCGCGCCGCAAGTGATGCGGCGCGCCGGGCGCGAAACTCGAGACCGTCAGCCGATATGCCATCTCGCCCGAAATGATCGGCGCGTCACGACGCGTCGGTCGTGGCGTCCTTGATCAATTCGGACACGTAGGCCGCCGCCGCTCCGGCTTTCAACGCTCGTCCCCACATTTCGTCGACGGCGGCGTCGTGAAACGACAGCGCGTCCGGGGCCGAGGTGATCATGGCGACGCCGACGCGTATATTCGGCTCGCCGCCGATGCGGAAGGGGCTGGAAACCAGAACCTTGCGATCCGGTTGTCTGAACAGTTGAAAGCCGACGTGCGGAAGCGTGTCGCGAAGAACGCCGATCTGCACGCCGATGGGCGGATTTTCCAGCAGCCCCTTGAGGTGCGTAATTTCCTGAATGGCGAGCGCGCGGCGCCGCTTGAGGATGTTTTTTGGAAGCCCCTCCCGGCCGACAAGCCCCGTCTTCAGCACGCGCGCGATCTCCTTGCCGGAGACGATCGTCACGATGGCGGGGCGATGCCGATCGAACAGGGTGCGTCGCTCACGCAGAATCTTCATGACCTTCGGAATGTCGCTGAGGGCTCGACCGCGATCCGCCGCGTCGTCGGCGACGTTTTCAGTCAGAATCTCCTCGATCATGTCGACGAAGGCGTCTGACGCGAGGCGCAATGATATGGGCGCCGAAAGAGCCACGATGTGATCGCTCTGCTCTTCGATCTGGCGAACTCTCTCGAAATAGCTGACCGCGGACGGAACATATTCGATGCCCACGCCCAGCAGGGTCGGCACTGAAACGCCGAACAGGTCGGCAAGGCGCTCGAGCATTTCGATCTTCGCCAGGCCGCCGCGCTCGAGGCGATAGAGGGCGGTCTTGGAGATGCCGAGCTTGGCGGCGATCTGGTCCGCGCTGTCAGTCGATCCGATGCGGAAGGCTCGCAGTCTTTGTCCAATTTCATCGTAGCGAAACGACGAGCCTCGAGGCGGTTTGGTTGTCATGAATGCGCCGTCTCACCGATCGGAGTGAAGAGCTGCTCAATTTTGCGGCAGCCAGCCAGATACAATTTCAGCTTCTTGCGCAACGAACTGCGATTGACAAGTCAGCGCCCTGCCGCCACCAATCCCAAAATTGGTACATGGGTCAATTCTGACCTTCAAGCCAAATTTGACAGGGGCGCGGAATGGAAAAGTTCAAGCTCTCGCGACGCGATCTCGTTGGAAGTGGAGTTGCGCTCGCTTCGTCGCTGGCCTTCGCCCGAGTCAGCTACGGCGCCGACCGCCCGGTCGTGAAGATAGCGGCCTCGCGAAACGCCGCCGCCCCGGTCTGGAACCTCGCGTCGGTCGCGCCGCGTTTCGGCTTCGACGTGGAGATGTCGATCCTTTTCACCTATGCCGAACAGGCGCGCGCCGCGAGCCTCGGGCAAACCAATGCGGCCACGTGCGGGATCGACACGATGGCCACCATTGCCGACCAGAACATCGGCAATCTGCGCTATGTGTTCGCCAATCAATATGGCGCGCAGAACATCGTCCTGCGCAAGGGCGTGCAGGCGTCGCGCTGGTCCGACCTCGAGGGAAAGAAGATCGGGGTCGTGCCGGGAACCTGGGCGCGCATTCAGTTCCTCGTCGCCGCGAGCGAAGGCGGCGCGAATATCGGCGCGATCAATCTGATCAATGTCTCGGTGGGGGCGACCGCTACAGAAACCCTGCGGCGCGGCGACGTCGATGGCGTCGTGCTCTTCTCGCCGCAGACGGATCAGCTCGTCGTTTCAGGCATTGGCTACTACCCCGACAAGCTGGATATCGGAGCCTGTTCCCTCGGCAACGCGAATTCAGGCATGCTCGTCAGCACGGCGATCCTGGAGAACAAGGAACTGTCGGCCAACCTCGGCAAGGCCTATCTCG
Source organism: Beijerinckiaceae bacterium (assembly GCA_019747375.1). Taxonomy (GTDB): domain Bacteria; phylum Pseudomonadota; class Alphaproteobacteria; order Rhizobiales; family Beijerinckiaceae; genus Terripilifer. Next base: position 10,969 of record JAIEQX010000052.1, read on the forward strand.
CCAGCATGGAGCAGGTGCGCGACGAGGATTATTTCAAGAAGCTGGTGGTCGCCGTGACGGGCGTCAGCCCGGACGTCGCCGCGCTCTCGTTCCGCAACATGGTCTTCAGCGAGAAGATCGACGTCAAGGCGATCGTGGAAGCCGCCAAGCTCGGACCGAAATACGGTTTCACCAAGACGGATGCGTCCGGGAAAGTCGAAAGCCTGATCGATTTCGCCCCGCTGATGGCGGCCAGCGGCAAAAGCCGCGACGAACTCACAGGTCCGCCGAAGGAAGCTCAAGCCATCGTCCGGCGGTGAGGCGGATGTCTGGACCCAGCATGGCGGCGGCTGAGAGCGCGCCCGAGCGGACGGACGCCCGGCCCCTGAAGGTCAGGCCGCCGGCTCGCAAGGCCGCTCGATTCTGGCGCGGCTTTATCGTCCCGGCGGCCGCCCTTCTGGTTTGGCAATTGGCGACATCGCTCGGGTGGGTCGCGACGGCCTCCATCCCGTCTCCAGTCTCGGTCGTCGAGAGCTGGTACGAATGGGTGTTCGGGCCGGTCATTCCGCTGGCCTGGTATTCCGGCACCTGGACGGCTTACGCCCTGCTGAGCATCCGGCGCGTGGCCGCCGGTTTCGCCATAGCGGCGGCGCTGGGCTCCAGCTTCGGCCTGTTGCTGGGCTGGTATGCCCTGGTCAGCGACCTTTTCGATGGCGTGATCAACTTTCTCCGGGCCATTCCGACGACCGCCTGGGTGCCCTTCGTGGTCTTCTTCTTCGGCATCCACGAAGCAGCGGCCATTTCACTGATTGCGTTCGGCGCCTTCTTCCCGATCGTCACCAACATCGCGGCGGGCGCACGGCAGACGCCGCGCACGCTCGTCCGCGCCGCACGCATGCTGGGAACGCCGCCACACAAGCTCCTCTGGCGCGTCGTTCTGCCCTGCGCCTTGCCGACCGTATTCGCGGCTCTGCGGATCGGGCTTGGTCTCTCATGGGTGCTTGTCATCGTGGCGGAAATGCTCGCCGTGCAGGGCGGGCTGGGTTACGCGCTTTGGGCGGCCTATCAGGTCAATCGCCTCGACCTCATCGTCGCCGCCATCATCAGCGTCGGCCTGCTCGGCCTCGTGTCAGACTGGGCGCTCGTCCAGTTGGCGGCCGTCTCACTCCGCTGGCAAAGGGGGCTGGTCGGCCAATGAGCGATCCATCGATCATCTCCTGCGATCGTCTCGGCAAGACCTATCTCGACAATTCGGGACGGGAAGTCGTCGCATTCGAGGACATCTCGCTCGAGATCGCGCGCGGTGATTTTGTCACCGTGATCGGGCCGAGCGGTTGCGGCAAGACATCGCTGCTGTTCATGCTGGCGGGCTTCGAGAGCAAAACGTCCGGCGCCATGCTGATAGAAGGCGAACCAATCAAGGGACCGGGCGCCGACAGGGCCGTGGTGTTTCAGGAATATGCGCTGTTCCCCTGGCTCAATCTTCGCAGAAACATCGAATATGGCCCGCGCGAGAAGGCCATGCCGCGCGACGAGATGCGGCGCAAGGTCGACGAGATGCTCGACGTCGTGGGACTCGCCTCAGCGGCGGAGCGATATCCCCACGAACTGTCGGCAGGCATGCGCCAGCGCGCCGCGCTCGCACGCGTGCTGGTCAACGAGCCGAAAATCCTCCTGATGGACGAGCCTTTCGCTGCCCTGGACGCTCAGACGCGCCTGTCGCTTCAGCGCGAGTTGAGCCGACTTTCACAGGAACTCGCTCTCACCGTGATGTTCATCACCCACAGTGTCGAGGAGGCGGTTCTGCTCGGGGATCGCATCCTCGTCATGACGGCTCGTCCGGGGCAGATTTATGCCGACGTCGCCGTCAATCTGCCGAAACCTCGCGATCCGACCGCGCATGAATTCAGCGATCGCCGTCGGGACGTCGAGGACCTCCTGAAACGTGCGAGCGCCCAGACCGGGGAGACGATCTCCATCCCGATCATCGTCTGAGCGTCGGAAATCCCCGAAAACAAAGCAGAGAAGGACCGCACATGACCGCGACGAAACTGGACGACATCTCGAACGAAGTATACGCCCGTCAGGGGCTCGGCCAGCGCATCGGATTCGGGGAGCGGCCCGCGGTCCTGCTGATCGACATGCAGAATGATTTTTGCGACGCCGATGCCCCGACCACGCTCTACCCTTCCATTCAGTCGACCTACGAGCCCATCAGGCGCCTCTCCGCGGCGGCCCGCAAGGCGAAGGCGCCGGTGATCTACACGCAGGGTCTCGTCGCAGCCGATGGCTCGAGCGCGGGGCTCTGGCGCCTGAAGACCAAGCATCACGCCCTCGGGGGCGTCCAGATCGAGGGAAGCCGGGGCGCGGCGATCATCGACGAGCTGACCCCGCAGCCCGGCGACCGGCTCATCAGAAAATGGCGACCCAGCGCATTCTTCCGCACGGACCTCGAAGTCTTCCTGAATGTTCAGCGCATCGATACGTTGCTTGTGTGCGGCACGAGCATGAGTGGCTGCGTGCGCGCGACGGCCGTAGACGCATTCATGCGCGACATCCGGTGCATGATCGTGCGTGAGGGCGTGGCGGATCGCAGTGAAGCCGTGATGGAGGCAAGCCTTTTCGACATCGACCAGAAATATGGCGACGTCGTCACCCTGGACATGTGCCTTGCCTATATTGAAAACCTGCCGACGCCGGAACAACGCTGAACGCATCATGGGGAGGCGCGGGCAATGCTCAGACTACCCTCGCACGGTCGCTATTCGTTCTCGCCCATCGGCGAGCGACCCGTCTACGACTGGCCGGGCGGAAGGCGCCTCGCCTTTTACCTGGGACTGAACATCGAGCACTTCGCCTTCATGGCGGGCATAGGGAACGACCCGTTCACGCGAACCGCCGGGCCGCAGACACAAAGGAATGCGGCCTGGCGCGACTATGGCCTGCGCGTCGGAGTGTGGCGGCTTTTCGATCTGTTCGAGGAGTTGAACCTTCCGGCCTCAGTGCTGCTCAACAGCCTCGTGTGCGAGCACTATCCACAGGTCATCAAGGCCATTCGCGACCGTGGCGATTCGATCGTCGCTCACGGCCGCACCAACAGCGAACTCCTGAACGTCATGTGGGAACAGGATGAAGCGCGAATCATCGCCGAGACGACCGACGTCATTGCCGCGAGTTTTGGGAAGCGCCCCACGGGCTGGATGGGACCGGCCGCCGCAGAATCACGCGTCACCACGGACCTTCTGATCGAAGCCGGCTACACGCATACGCTTGGCTGGCCCGTCGACGATCAGCCGATCTGGATCGCCGGCCGGTCCGGACGCATCATGTCGATTCCATATCCGATGGAACTCAACGACATGGGAACGAACGTGCTCCGTGATCACACGGGCGTCGAGTTCGAGCGCATGATTGTCGACCAGTTCGACGAAATGCTCGAGCAAAGCAAGGCCCAGCCGCTTGTCATGTGCGTTGCGCTCCACCCCTTCGTCTGCGGGCAGCCTTTTCGCCTCCGCGCCCTGCGGCGGGCGCTCAAGCACATCAGTGAACGGGCCGAGGACAGGGTCTGGTTCACACATGCCGAGGAGATAGCGCAATTCTGCCATTCGCAACCCGATCAGACCATCGTCTGACGGAGAAGAGAATGTGACGACGCGCGTCGGACGTCCCTGCGGACGGGCGAGACTTGCGCAGATCTCACGTGACGATGACGGACGTCAGATAATCGGCATCATACTCCCAGCCGAAGCCTGGCGGATCGGAAAGCTCATAGGTCCCGTTTCTGAACGGCCGCTGGTTTGCGATCAGCTTGAAAAAGAATGGATCGCGCCAGGGCAGCGTGACTTCCCCGGCCAATCCGTTCGTGACGCCGGCGCACATCGAAAGTCCGATCTGCGCTTCGAGATGTTGCATCACCTTCACGTCGAAACATGCGGCGAGCGCCGCGACGCGGCGCCATTCAGTCGGGCCGCCGCCCCAGCTTGCATCGAAATTGCAGATGTCGATAGCATTCTGAATCATCAGGTCCCGGCATCCGTAACGCGATAATTCGCTCTGGCCCGCAGAGAGCAGGTGCAGACGGCGCCGGACCGACGTCAGTCCATGCGGTCGATCATTGCATGGATTGCGGTCCAGTCCGCCCGCGTCGCTTCCGCGTCATGAACGTCGCGGTCGGGCAAGGCATATCCATGTTCGGCGCCGCGATGGACACGGTAGACGAGACGGGCGCCTGTTTCCGCAAACTGGCGCCTGAGGGCGTCGACCACATGCCCGGCGGCGAACGGGTCCCGCTCCGCAAATCCGCAATAGGCCTCGCCGGCGATTCGCGCAGCGACGATATGCGGCGAGTCCGCGCTTGCGTCGACGATATGGCTGCCGTGAAGCGACGCCGCCGCCCGGATGACATGCGGAAACGTGCCGCCTGCGACAAGCGCGTGACGGCCGCCCATGCAATAGCCGATCGCAACGGCCGCCCGTGTGGCGTTCATCCGGCCCAGAAGGGCCCGGGTGTCGGCCATGACCATCGCGTCCGTCAGGCGGCGCATGGGTCCGCGCACATGTTCCTGTTCGGCAGGAGTGAGGGACAACAGGGTGCGGGCGCGCCCCTCTGCGTCTCGGAAATCGTGCCGCACCCTGCCTTCGCGATAATAGAGGTCCGGCAGGAGGCACACGAGTCCATCGCGCGCCAGGCCGCGCGCAATGTCATAGAGCTCGTCGCGTATGCCCCAGACGTCCATGTACAGAAGGACATGGCGCCGCGCCTCGCCCTGCGGCTCCGCGATGAAAGTCTCCATCCCGCCGTCCGGCGTCGCGATGGTCTCGATGCGCTCCGGCATGCGCCCGCCTCACTCGACCTGCAGGTTGGCGTCCTTGACGAGCTTCTTCCAGCGTTCGACGTCAGCCTTCAGATATTGGGCGAAACGCGCGGGCGTACCGCCGACAGGCTCGGCCGCGAGCTTCTTGATGCGCTCCACGATGGCGGGTTCGCGCAGCACGCCGTCGCAATCGGCGGCGATCTGGTCGACGATTTCGTCCGGCGTTTTCGCCGGCGCCAGATATCCCACCCAGGTGGTCGCCTCGAAGCCTGGGACAAATTCTGAAATGGCGGGCACGGCGGGAAGATAGGGCGTGCGGCTCGCGCCCGCCACGCCGAGCGCCTTGATCTTTCCGCTCTCGATATGCGGCATGACATTGGTGAGATTGTCGAACATCAGATCGACGTGGCCCGCGAGGAGATCCGTCAGCGCGGGCGCGCTGCCGCGATAGGGAACATGCGTCATCTGCGTTCCGGTCTGCAGCTTGAACAATTCGCCCGCGAGATGGATGGAGCTGCCGAAGCCCGAGCTTGCGAAATTCACCCCGCCCTTGCGTTGCTTGAGGTAGGCGATGAGTTCGGGAACATCCTTCACGGGCAGGCCCGGCCGAACCACGAGAACATTGGGAAATGTCGCCAGCAGCGACACCGCCTTGAAGTCGCGCAATGTGTCGAAGCTCAGGTCCGACTTGACGCTCGGCAAGGCCGAGTTCACCGAACCGGTTCCCACGAAGAGCGTGAGTCCGTCCGGATTGGCGCGGGCGGCCTGTGTGGCCCCGATGGCGCCCGTCGCGCCCGATACGTTCTCGATGATGACCGGCTGGCCCCAGATCTGGGTCAGCCGATCGCCCACGATGCGCGCCAGCACGTCGGTGGCGCCCCCGGCCGCGAAGGGCACGATCACCTTCACATTGTTTCTCGGCTGCCACGCGGCCCGTGCGCCGCCGCCGCTCGCGAGCCCTACCGCGGCAGTCGTCATCATCACCCCGAACTGACGGCGGTTCATCCTGCGCATGGTCGTCTCCCCGTTCGTTATTTGATGCCGAAATAGCGCTCGGCGTTGGCGCAAAGAACTTTGTTCAAGACCTCTTCGGAATAGCCCTCGGACGTCCAGTCGGCGACGACCTTCTCGTAGCGCAGGACCGGGAAGTCGCAGCCGAACATCACGCGGTCCTGCAGCTCGCGCGAGATCGCCTTCTTGAGCGAATCGGTGAACCGGCGCGGACCCCAGCCGTGCAGTTCGTAGGAAACGTTCGGCTTGTGCAGGAGGATGGCGAGCATCTCTTCCTGCCAGGGCCAGGCGGGCCGCGCCGCGAGGATCTTCAGATCGGCGTAGCGCGCCGCGACATGGTCGATGGCGCGCGGATGGCCGTCGTCGAGGAGGATGCCCTTGCCGCCGGGAAGTCCCTGGCCGATGCCGGTCAGGCCCGTCAGGATCATCACGGGCGCGCCGGCCTGCATCGAGGCTTCATAGAAGGGGTCCCACCGCGGGTCGTTTGCGGGCACGCCGGTGACCTGCCCGTTGACGCAAATCCCCACAAACCCGGCCTGCTTGTCGATGCAGCGCTTGAATTCGTCGACGGCCGCGACGCCGTGCTTCGCCGGATTGAACTGCAGCCATTGTCCGACGATCACGTCCGAGTGCCGCTTCTGCACCTCGAGAATGTAATCGTGGTAGTCCTTCATCTCGTCGAGCGAGAGTTCCTTGATCCACGAAATGTCGAGGATCACCCGGACGTCGTTGGCCCGGAAATAGTCGGCCTGCTCGTCCTCCGTGAAGACTTTCGCGGGCGTGCGCCAGATGCGCTCCTGTTGCGCGCGCTCCTGCGGCGTGCGGAAGAGGTAGCCCTTCTCGGTCGCCCAATGCGAATGGCAATCGAACAATTTCATTGTTTCAAACCTTCGGCCGGTTGTCGATCAATCTGCGCACCTTGGAATTGTCCTTCAGTCCCGTGAGGGCGCTGAGGGATCCCGGTTCGCATGCGACGACTTTCATCTTCACGCCAAGCGACAACTTGAGCCGCTCCGCCAGCGTTTTCTCGACGATGGCGCCTTGGACGGCGACGTCGCCGACTTCGATCTTGACCGTCATCTCGTCCTGACCGCCATGGGCGGGGTCGACGATGCAGACATATTCGCCATTGCTCTCGCGCGTCTCCGAAACAAGCGCGCCGATCGCCTCCGGAAATATGTTCGTGCCCCGGAGCTTCACCATATTGTCGCTGCGCCCGAAGATTCGGTCGATCCGGCGGTGCGTGCAGCCACACGCGCATGCGCCGGTCTTGAAGGCCGAAACGTCGTTCGAGTTGAACCGGATCAGCGGCGCGAGATGCTTGAACAGCGTGGTCTGATAGATCGCGCCGCGCTCGCCGTCCGCGACGTCCCGGCCATTTTCCGGATCGATCATTTCGAGGAAGAACGCATCCTCGAACACGTGCATGCCGTTCTTCTCGCTGCATTCCGCCGCAAGCGATCCGCATTCGTTCGTGCCGTAGGTATCGAACACATCGGCTCCCCAGAGCTCCTCGAGCGGCTTGCGGTCGTCGGTGCCCAGATGAACGATAAGGCTGCGCAGGCCGAGGCTGCGCGGATCCACATTCTGTTCGTCGCGCAGCACGTGGCCGATGTGGCGCAGATAGGCGGGAAAGCCGACGAGATGTTTCGATTTCCACGCCAGCATGATCTCGATCTGGCGCCTGGTCGGCGTTTGCGCGCCTGAACCGGTCATGACAGGCACGGCCCCGGTATATTTCCAGATGCCCTCGCGCGCGAGAAAGCCTCCGTTCGACAGCCCGAGCGACAGCGTGACCTGCACGAGGTCGAAGGGGCGCACACCCTGCATGTAGAGCCGCCGCCCCGTGATGATGTTCATCACCTCGCGGTCCTGCGGAGAATAGATCATGGGGCGCGGCAGGCCGGTGGTGCCGCCGCTCGTCTGCATCGCGAGCGGCATCGGGTCGTCGGAGTCGGGATCGAGCCCGATGAAATCGCCCCAGGGCGGATTGCGCGCGATCGCGTCACGCAGGTCGTGAACCGAGAAGGCCGGAATCTTGCGCAGATCGTCGAGCGAGCGGATGTCTCCGGCCTCGAGCCCGGCCTCGCCCCAATGCCGCTGGTAGAAGGGGATGTCCCAGGCGCGCTTCATCTGGTCGAGAAAGCGGCTCTCCTGCATGGCCCGCATGGCGTCGCGCGACAGAAGATAAGTCGTCTCGAAATAGTCCGGGGCCGGCGGAAACGCCTCCCAGAGCTTCTCGAAATCGAGAGCGGCGTAATAGCGCGGGACGGATCCGGCCTTCTTCATCAGGTCCAATGCTTGCTCCTCGATTGACCAGATCAGCCCTCGGTGGCGCGACGAAATTCCTCGATCAGCTCCGCCGGCATGTCGTTTGCGGCGCGGACAAGCGCCGTCAGCGCTTCTCCATCCACCGGGTTCAGCTTCAAGCCGAGTTTCGCGATCGCGGCCTTGAACTCGGCGTCGACCATCGTCTGCGAAAACGCGGCGCGCAGCGTCGCGACCTGCTGGGCGGGCGTTTCCTGGGGCAGGAGGAAGGGATAGGCGGCGCGGAATTTCGAGCTCAGGGCTTCGAGAATGCGCTTTGCGTTCGGCGTCGTCGCAAGCTCGATGCCTGTCGGCACGTCCATCAGGTCCGCCGTCCGCTCGCGTCCATATTGCGCGAGAATGCGCACCTTGCCGGAGCGGACCCAGTCGGGCCGTCCGAGCAGGATCGCCGAATAGGCGGTGTTGCCGCCCTGGATCTCGCCGCGGTCGGCCGCGAGAAAGAGATCATTGGTGCCCTGATAGCCGCTGACGATATTGAGCTGCGTGCCCAGCAGCTTGTTGTTGAGCAGCGCGACCGTGAAATTGTCGGCGCCGCGCGCGCTCGCGCCGACGATCATCTTCTCGGCCTGGCAATCGGCGAAGCGCTGGAATTTCGTATGCGACATGACCCAGAGAACCGGCGGCTCCTCGCAGGGACTGCCGATCCAGTTCATTTGCGCGAGATCGAATTGCGCCGCCCCTCCTGCGCGGCTCAGCAGCTTCACGCTCGGCTCGAGAATGATGCTGTTGAGCGGGAGGCCCATCACCGTGCCGTCGCGTGGCGCCCGGTTCGCGAGGTAATTGGCCATCACGAGGCTGCCTGCCCCGACCATGTTCTCGACGACGATCTTGGGCGCGCCTGGAATGAAGCGCGGCATGTGTTCGGCGAGCATGCGCCCCATCAGATCATAGCCGGCGCCCGCTCCCGTGCCGACGAGAAGACGGATGGTCTTCCCGGCGAAGAAACGATCGGGTGCGGCGCCCTGCGCCAGAACCGCGCCCGGCAAGGCGCTTCCGAGCGCCGCGCCAGCGAGGCCGCGCAGGACGGTTCGACGGGAGGTCGATTGAATCATCACTGGCTCCTGGGCTCAGGGTGCGTCGAACGCGCCGCCGGTTTCTTCCATCACGGCCTTCAGCTTGCGCATGGCGAACAGGCCCTTGGGCATGCCGAGATAGTAGGTGCTCTGAAGGATGACTTCCTTGATCTCGGAATAGCTGATGCCGAGATGGTGCGCGTTGCGCATGTGCAGCGCGATGCCGTCGGCCTTTGCGGCCATGAGCACTCCGAGGGTCACCAGTTCCCTCTCGCGCAGGCTCAGGCCCGGGCGGCTCCAGATGTCTCCGAAGAGGAAGTCGGTCGTATAGGCCCAGAGATCGGGGTCGAGCTCCTTGACGACCTCGTTCTCGCCCCAACCCATTTGCCGATACACATCCAGCCCACGCTGGCGACGCTCGTCATGCTCGCTCATTCCCCGGCTCTCCTCCATGCCCGCGTCTTTGATGTTGACGCGGTTGATTTGTTCGTTTATCGAACTTTTGTTCGAATTAATGATGGATGAGAATGTTCCAGAAGTCAAACCTCCGCGAGGCTTTGCCCGGTTCCGAGTTCGTGCAGACGCTCGAAAAGGGGCTGCAGGTGATCTGCTGCTTCAACGAGGAAACGCCGACCCGCACCCTCGCGGATGTCGCCAAGGCCGTAGGGCTGACGCGCGCCGCGGCGAGGCGGCTGGTTCTGACGCTCGAAGTGCTCGGCTATGTCGAGCGCAGTGGAAAGGCGTTCCGCCTGAGCCCGCGCATCCTCGAACTCGGTTACAGCTATCTCGCCTCGCAGCCCTGGTGGCGCCATGCGCAGACGGTCATCAACGAGGCCGGCAAGCACATGGGCTGCGCCTGCGCGGTCGGGGTGCTCGATCGCGACTGCGTGGCTTATGTCGCCTATACGCCGGGCGGCGACACGCCGCATGTTCTGCGCTCGATCGGCACGCGCCTGCCCGCCACCGCGACGGCGCTCGGGCGCGTGTTGCTCGCGCATCAGGATCCCGACGAGGTGCGCGCGCAACTCCTGGCCTCGCCGCCTGCACGGCTGACGCCCTTTTCTCTCGTGGCGCCGGACGAACTTGCGCTCGAACTCGCGCGCGCGCGCCAGCAGGGCTATGCAAGCGTCTATCAGCAACTCGAGATCGGCCTCTTTTCTGTCGGCGTGCCGGTTTACGATCGCGCGCACAATGTTCTCGCCGCCATCAGCGCCAGCGTCTGGCGCCGCGAGCCCGACGCCGTGACGCTCGACGCGGAGTTTCTGGGGCCGTTGCGGGCCGCGTCTGAAAGCATCACGGCCGGCCTTCCCTTCTGACTGGCTAATCGACCTTGAGATTGAGCGCGCGGATGGAATCGATGTTGTCCTGCACGGCTTTCCGGAACGACTCGGGGCTGCCGCCGGCGACCGAATAGCCGATCTGCTCCATTCGTTGCTTCACGTTCGGCTCTTCGAGCGCTTCGTTGACGACGCTGTTCAGACGGTCGACGACGGATTTCGGCATGTTCGCCGGTCCCATGAATCCGACCCAGCTCACGAGCGTGAAGCCCGCCAGTCCCTTTTCGTCCAGCGTCGGCCAGTCCGGCGTGGAGGCCACGCGCTCGAGCGAAGCGACGCCGAGCACTTTCACAAGGCCGCCGTCTACGTAGGGCTTTGCGCTCGGCGTGAACAGCAGGTCGACATGGCCGGACAGCACCGAATTCATCGCCGGGCCGTCGCCCGGGAAAGGCACATGCACCATCTCGATCCCGGCCGCGCGCTCGATCAGCTTTGCGCCGAGCCACGGGAAAGAAGCCAGGCCCGAACTCGCATAGGTCACCTTGCCGGGATTGGCCTTCGCGTATTTCAGGAAGTCCTGCACGTTGGAGCCGGGAAAATCCTTGCGCACGACGAGGGTCTGCACGCTGTTTCCAATGCGCACGATGGGCGTGAAATCGCCGATGGGATCGAAGGCGGGTTCCTTCCTGGTCGCAGGCACGACCGCGTGGGACGACATGACCGCCATCAGGATCGTGTAGCCGTCGGGAGGGGACCGAGAAACGACGAGCGAACCGGTTGCGCCTGTCGCGCCGGCGCGGTTCTCCACGATCACGCTTTGCCCGAGCCGCCGCGAGATGGACTCGCCGATCAGCCGTGCCACCACATCCGCGGCGCCGCCGGCATTGAACGGAACGACGAGCTTGACGGCCCTGGCGGGATAGGTCTCGGCGCTTGCGCCCTGCGCCGCAAGGCAGAGACCAGCGAGGAGTCCGGCGAATGCGCACGCGACATTGCGGCGTGTGACCAGCTGTTGCTTCATGGCTGTGCCCTCTGTGAGCGATGTCGTAGGTTCTCGCGCCGTCTATGCGTCGAAGCCCGGAGATTGCGCTTTGGCGCGACGCAGGGCGGCTTCCCAGTTCTGGCGTCCAAACGGTCCGTCGGGCGCGGTGATCGAGCGCGCCTGCGACGGCGTACGCGCGATGACCTCGTCGGGCGGACGATAAAGTTCGCTCTGTCCCGCCAGCGCCATGATTTGCTTTTCGCATGCGCGCGTCAGCAGCCACGTCAGCATGTAGGCGTGGCCGACCGTCTCGCCCCAGCCCATCGTGCCGTGGCAGCGCATCATGAGCAGGGGATTGTCCCCGAAGGCGTCGGCGATGCGCTCGCCCTCCTCGCGGCTCGCGACATGGCCGCTGTAGTCCATGTAGGAGATCGGTCCCAGCCACAGAGCATATTGGCTGCTCGGCAGCAGGCCGTTCTTCTGCATGGAGACGGCCGTGCCCGCGTGGGAATGCAGGTGGATGATGCAACTTGCTTCTGGTCGCCGCTGATACGTCGGCATCTGCAGCAGATAGGCGAATTTGTGCGGCGGGTAGGGCGAGGGCGCCAGCAGGTTGCCGTCGCGATCAATCTTCTGCAGCGATGACGCGGTGATTTCGTCAAAGGTGAGTTGCGTCGGCAGGAACAGGAATTGGTCCTTCACGCCGGGCACGCGCGCCGAGGCATGCGCCATCGCGAGGTCCGCCCAGCCGTCCAGAGCTGCGAGACGAAAGACCGCCGCCAGTTCCACGCGCGTGCGCCATTCCTCGGGGCTGACCTGATCCTTCACACTCGTCATGGCGCGGACCCCCGTGCTCGATCCTTGATGAAGCCGCAAATGGTCTGGAGCGCGCGCTGCGCCTCGGCGCCCTGCGGGTCCGCCCTCAGAAAATCATAGGTGTCGCCGGCAAACATTTCGGCCTGGACGCGTCCGCCTGCTTTTCCATAAGCGGCGATGAAGCGATCCATGTCGCGGCGCGGGTGAAGCTGGTCCGTCTCGTTCTGGATGTAGAGCACATCCGGCAGCCGCATGGCCTCGCCGCGTTCGAGCGCGCGCACCGGACTGCCTTCCGACATCGCATCGCGCGTCTTCCAGAAAGCCTCGTGGCGCGCCACGCCCTCCGTCAACACGGGATGCGCATCGGATTTGGGAATGCCCTGCAGATAGTCGAACCGGCCGATCGGGCAGATGACGGGCCACAATGTGACGGCGTATCGCACGGAAGCGTCGGAACCGACGCCCGTGCGCCGGATCGAGGCGTAGCGGGGATCGTCCGGCCGCATAGCGGACAACAGCGTCAGATGGCCGCCGCTCGAGGATCCCATGACCCCGACCATGTCGGCGCGCGAACCCAATTCTTCTGCATTCGACTTCAGCCAGCGTGTCGCGAAATTCACGTCAGCCAGCGCAGCCGGATACGGAGCCTGCGGGGGCATTCGAAAATCGATCGCCGCCACCACCACGCCGCAACGCGCAACCGCTTCGTTGATTGCGTCATTGTTGGTCCTGTCGCCGACGCACCAACCGCCGCCGTGGCATTCGACGACCGCCGGAAAGGGGCCATCGCCCAAAGGGCGGAATAGCCGCATCCCGAGGCTGACGCCATCGATGGCGAGATATTCGCGCTCTTCGACAACGAAGTCCCACAGCTTCGCGGCGGCCATCGATCCCCCCAGAGTTCGAATATCGAACTTTTGTTCGTATATCAGAACAGGTTGGTGGATTCTTTTTCCGTCGTCAAGGCTGCGGCTGGCCGCTTGTGTGCAGCTGCGCCGGAATGGCCTGTCATCAGGCGACAACGCGGCGCCCGTGCGAGCGCCGCGTTGCGAGCCGGCGTTATATGTGGCGGCTAGTTCGTCGTGCACACCTTGGTGGTCTTGATCGCCGACTGCGCCTCTGTCTCGGTCTTGTAGACAGTGCCGTCGCCGCCGACCACGGTCATGCTTGACGTCGTGGGTTTCTCGCGGGTGACGGTGCAGCGTTTCGTCGAGGCGTCCTGCACGATGTAATAGCTGGAACCCGCGCCCGGCGACGTCGTCACGGTGGTCGATGTCTGTGCGACGGCGACCGACGAGAATGCGAAAGCAGCGATGGCGCCGATGAAGACTGACTTCATGTTTTCTCTCCCTGAGCTTGGCAAGATCGTTGGCTTGCGTCGAGGAAACAAAGTCGTGAAAAACAAGTTCCTCAGCTGGTCTTTCGAGGGGACGGCCAGGATCTCGTTACAAAAGACGCCGCTCGCGAAGGCATCAATCGCATTCTGACTTGAATAAGGTTTCGCGCACGGCGCAGAAACTGAACTTCTTCCCGCCTAGACTTTTCCCGAAGAAAAACACTGGCGACTTGCGCCAGTGTTTCCGCGTTTCATTATTTTGGAGTCGACACCGCCGGTGGCGTCACGTTCACGGTCGTCGACTTGCCGCCCTGGCCGCCGAAACCTCCGAAGAAGAATATGGCGATCCCGATCACCAGAACCGCTCCGATAATGACGCCCAAAATTGCACTGCTTCCAGAATTATCAGCCATCGCACCACCTCATGGTTCCTGCAGTCGAGCTAATGCGATCGATGACGAATTGGTTCGATGCGCCGTCTGATCATCATTAACGTGCGGGATCTGAACGGGCGTTCGACGCACGGCGAGGCCATATGGCTTGATGCGCGCTGCGGGACGCCGTCGCCTCATGGATGCAGAGCAATCCTCACAGCAGGCTCTCCATCGCGAGAGCCTGCCGCCGACGTCGAGATCTTGCTCGCCCCGCATCGACCAAGCCCCGCGTCATGGCGCTCGATGGACAGGCGCGCTTTCCGTCCTACCGGTCAGACACTGTTAACCAGGCGTTCAGGTTGATAAAACCTTGTCGCCCGGCCGGCGTTTGCGTCCGAAAAATGGAAGAGGCGCATATGATCTACATCGACCGCAGTGAATTGGTGACTGGCGAAGCCGTGACGCGCGCTGAAGAAGCGTGTGGAATGATGATGCATTTCATTGCTCGCCAGAAAATGGCCGGCAATGATACCCGGCACGCGCAGCAGTTGCACACCGCATTGAGTGAAGCGCTCGCGGACGCGCGAGCGCGCCAGGACGGCGCCGAAGATCAGGTCGGAATCTGGCTCACATAATTCGCGCGCGCAAAAGCGCCTTGGGAACCGCAATTGAAAAGGGCCACCCTGACGGGTGGCCCTTGGCGCTGACTTGAGAAGACGCGAACGCAAACCTATTTGGCGACCGGCGCATCAGGTGCGTCCGAGGCGGTCGCCACAGGCCGCAGCTTGAACCAATCGTCCATCGCGGCCCTTTCCAGG
>JAIEQX010000225.1 GCA_019747375.1 Beijerinckiaceae bacterium
TCAGCGCGAACACGTCCGCCGATCTTGATGCAGGTGTCCGTGCCGGGAATGTAGAAGAAGCCCGCGCCATAGGCGTCGCAGACCTTGACGTAGGATGCGGGAGCGGCTTTGCGGGACGGCAGATCGGCAGCCTGGGCGCCGGCGGCAGCCACGAACGCCGTGGCGGAGCCGAGAAGAAGGCTCTTAACGAGCTTCATGTGAGACCTCCAAAAACATAAAAAATAACGAGCGGAACGGGCTTGGGTCTGGCCGCATCGGGCTAACGCCCCCGGACATAACCTTTACCACTCCTGAAAACCCGAACATCGACCGGAAGGGCCGGAGCCGGTTGCTCCCGGTCATCCCGTTCGCATTCCCGACACTAAGCATGCTGACGGTGAGTCGTCTCGCCCAAAACCGCCGCGAAGCCCCAAAGCAGCGCTTTCGCTGCGGCCTGTGTCTGGCGCGTCACAGTCCAAAACGCGGCCATTAACCTCGAAAAACGGTCTGGAAAGCGGTGCGGGAGGCGGAAATCGCCCGACATATCAGCCAAAACGAAGAAACCCCGACGCTTTCGCGCCGGGGCTGTTGATTAACCGATCCTGGGATCCGGAGATCCCGGGAGGCTGGATCAGAACGTGCGCTCGACGCGCATGCGGCCGGTCCAGTTGCCTTCCTTTTCCTTCGTCACGCAGGTCACGGTGGCGCAGAAGGCGCCGATGGCCGTGTTGGTGCGACGGATGTCCTGTTCGACGCGGGCGTAGAGAACTTCCACGCCGATTTCGAAGTTGCGGACCGGGAGCCAGGCGAGCTGGGTGCCGACGTTCCACACCGTGGCGTCGCCGAAGGCGCCCGTGGTGCCGTAGGTCAGAGCGCGGGAAGACGTCGTGCCGTCGATCTGGCCGTAGGTGGCCAGGAACGAGTGGCGGATCGACGGGGTCCAGTAGTGCGTGAAGACCGCGGCGAGGTTCCAGGACTTGAGCGTCTCGATCTTCGCGTTGCCGAGGATGTCGGTCGTGTTGATCCACGACGGGTGGTTCAGCACGAAGCCACCGACGTTACGACGCGTGTCGGAGCTCTTGAAGCTCGTCCAGTTGGTCGTGTACTCGGTCATGCCGTCCGCGTAAGCGGCGTTCAACCAGAGGACGTCGCCGGCGGCGAGCATCGGCAGGTTGACCTTGAGGCCCGCGCCGATCGCCCACGTCACCTTGTCGGTGTCGTACGTGGCGGTCGGGTTGACGCCCACAGCGCGGCCAACCGCACCCATGACCGAGGCGGAGCCCCAGCCCTGCTCAAGGTCGATGCGACCGTTGATCTGCGGCAGGTTGTTGTAGGCGTAGGTGGTGCCGGCGGGAACGCCGAAGCCAGCTGCGGTCACGCCGCCAGCCGTCGTGTCGGTCGCGTCCTGAACCGCAACAGTCACGCTCAGACCGCCGCCGAGAACGGCCGTGTAAGCAAGCTGCTTGGCGCCGTTAGCGAAGGACGACCAGTGACCAGCGCCGTAGAACGTGCTGGGCATGAACGAGAAGTTGTCGCGCGCGGCGCCGAAGGTGAAGCCGGCGAAGCGGATGTAGGCGGCCTCGAGGGTCGCGCCAGCGCCGGAGCCCGACAGGCCGGGGCCCGACTGCTCGAGAACGCCGGTGGTGCGGGCGAGACGAAGCGCGAGGACGGTCTGGACCGTGCCCCAGGCAGTCGGCGTGCGAGCGTCGAGGTCGACGCGGCCACGAGCTTCCCAGCCGTACAGGTTCTGGGCATTGTTGGACGTCGACAGGACGTTCGTGCGGACGCCGGTGACGCCGCTGATCGTGCCCGAGGAGTAGATGTCCTGGCCAGCCGAGAAGGAGTAGTCAGCGCGAACGCGACCACCAACCTTGATGCAGGTGTCCGTGCCGGGGATGTAGAAGAAGCCTGCGCCGTAAGCGTCGCAAACTTTGACATAAGCCACAGGGGCTGCCTTGCGCGAAGGCAGATCGGCGGCCGAGGCGCCAGCAGTCGCGACAAGAGCCGCTGCGGAACCGAGGAGAAGGCTCTTACCGAGCTTCATATGCAAACCTCCAGTGTGAAAGACCCGTTTCAAGAGCTGGTTGAGTCCGGCCTCGAATTCCTTGTCAGGGCAAGCCCCTCGAGGTCGAACCGTCTTTCCCCTAAACTCTCAAGCCCGAAGCGACTGCATCTGCGTGCCGACTGCTTCGGTGTTTCCAACAATAACCCGAGCGGGGCCGCTGAGGAGGATTTTCGAGCCAGATTTGGCCAATTCGTAAGGTTTGTCCGCCTCTTGCTGCATTAATGCCACATGTTTATGGCTAAGCTACAGCTTATATTCCCGTTTTGTACGCTTTTGGGCTCAAATCGGGCCGGCCGCGCCTCCCCCGACCGGCGGCAAAAAGTTCCCGGGATCGCAGAATCGTGAGGAATCAGACGTGGCGCCAGGGAATCGGGGCGGCCGTTGAAAGGGCCCGGCGGCGAATCGGGAACTGTCTGGCGTTGCAAAGAAAAAGGCGGCCCGGGGGGCCGCCTTCAATCGCTGATGCGCAAACGATCCAATGGTCGAGGTCAAGCCGCCAGAAGCGTGCGCCGCTCGATGTGCAGGTCGATCACGATGGGCGGCTCCACCGGCTCCGGCTCCGCCGCCACATTTCTCGTGAAGCTTCGGGCTTCGTCGCGCGCCGCTTCAGCCTGGAAACGGCGAAGAAGCGCAATCAGCTTTCCAGCCTCGGGCGACGTCATGCCGGCGCAGGCGTCGAGAACATGGTCGACGAGCGGCCGCATCAGGCGCGCGCCGTTTGCTTCGTCGCACACGAGATCGAACTCGCGCTGTGCGGCGAGCGCCGCCTGGAAAGCCGGCAGCAGCCAGCCCGGCAGACCGGCGCGCTGATACAGAGCGTGGAAGCCCTGGCTCTCCGATCGCGCGATCAAGGCCGCGACCTTCGAGAATGGCAGTCCTGACAATTCACAAAGAGCGGCCTCGAACAGCGACCTGTCGGCGCTGAGCAGTCCGCGGAGCAACAGACCCGGCGTGAGCGAGCCGGAAACCCGAAGATGGCGGGCCAAGTTCAGCGGGGCGCCCGTGGCCTGCTCGGCGCTGTCGGCGGCCACCGTCACCATGACCTTTTCACGGGACTCGCGAACCAGGCGGTCGCAACGCTCCGCGGAAAGCCAGCCTGCCCCGACGGCGAATTCGGTCAGCGCCCTGCCCGCTTCACCCGCCAGATTGATGCGGACAAGCCCAGGTAGGCCGGGACGCGCCAGGATGGCTTCGCGCATGGCGCCGTCATCGCCAAAGCGCGCGAGGATGGACAGCAGTCCGTCCGTACTGATGCAGGCGCCCCCATTCAGCGCCAAGGCCATGACGGCCTCATAGGAACCGGCGTCCACGAGGGCCTGCGCCACGGACGCAGGCAGTTCCGGACGTTCCGCAATGGCGATCTGGGCGGCCGCTCCGCCAAGCTGGACGCACTCGATCAGTTCGATTTCCGAAAGCAGGGGCGACCGGCCGAGCACAACTGCGGCGATGTCCGGCTGGTCCAGCGCGAGCGCGAGAATGATGTGGTGCGGGGCGGCGAGCGCACGCGCGAGCCCTTCCGCCATGGCGCGGCGAACGAGGATTGACGGGTCGTCGAGCAATACGGTGAAAATGTCCTCCACTTCTCGACGCTCTTCGGGCGCGAGGTCCATATGGAGATAATCCTGCACCAGAGAGGCGACGCCCTCGGCGCGCTCTCCGGGAGCGACATTTTGCGCCCAGGCAAAGAAATGACGACTGATCATCGAAAACACCTACAGCTCGCAACAAGCACTCAAAGCCGGCGGGATTGCTCTCCCACCGATGGCCGATCATCGTCAAACATAGTAAATAGACACTTAAGCGCTTGATCTGTCTCATATTGATACAGTTTTTTGGAGCCCCCATGACCGACGTTTCCCGCTCGACCCCGCAGGCGTTTCCCCATCCGCGCGGCGGCTTCTATGTCGAAGATTTCAGGCCGGGCGACGTTCATCCGCACCGGCTGCGGCGGACGGTGACGCAGATGGACAACATGCTGTTCTCGAATCTGACGCTGAATCCGCAGCCCCTGCACATCGATGCGCATTTCTGCGAGACCGAGACGGAATGGGGCCGGCCGCTGATGAATTCGCTTTTCACGCTCGGCCTGATGGTCGGCATCTCCGTGAACGACCTCTCGGTCGGCACCACCATCGCGAACCTGGGCATGACCGACGTGCGCTTTCCCGCGCCGCTGTTCGAAGGCGACACAGTCCGTTGCGAGACCGAGATTGTGGCGGCCCGCCCTTCCAGTTCGCGACCGGACGCGGGAATCGTGACGTTTTTGCATCGGGCTTTCAATCAGCACGATGTGCTGGTCGCCGAATGCCGCCGCAACGCTTTCATGAAGCGCAGGCCGATGCCATGACTATGCGGATGGATCAGGATCTACGTTCACTGCTTTTCGTTCCCGCTGACGCGCCCCGCCGGCTGGCGCGCGCGGCGCAATGCGGCGCCGATGCGCTGATCGTGGATCTCGAGGATTCCGTCATTCTCGCCAACAAGGATCAGGCGCGCGCCGCTGCGGCCAAGTTCGTGCGCGAGGTGTCTCAGCGCGACGGGGCGCCGAGAATTTTCGTGCGGATCAATGGCCTCGAAACCGGCCTGGCGGACGCGGATCTCAATGTGGTCATGCCGGCGCGGCCACACGGCGTCATGCTGCCCAAGTCGCGCTCCGGCATGGACGTGCAGCACCTGGCGGCGAAGCTCGCCGTGCAGGAAGCCGAAAACGATCTGCCGGACGGCTCGACGCGCATCCTGCCGATCGTCACCGAGTCCGGCGCCGCCGTGTTCGGCCTGTCGACCTATGCGCGCGCCAGCCATCGACTGACTGCGCTTGCCTGGGGCGCCGAGGACCTGTGCGCCGACATCGGCGCCGAGGACAATCGCGACGAACGCGGCGAATGGTCGGCGCCGTTCGCGCTCGTGCGCCATCTCACCCTTTTCGCCGCCGCCGCCGCAGGCGTGCCGGCCATTGACACGATCTTCGCGGATTTCGGCGATCTCGATGGCCTTCGTCACGAATGCTCGCGCGCCCGGGCGGACGGCTTTGCGGCAAAACTCGCGATACACCCCGATCAGGTGGGGCTGATCAACACGCTCTTCACGCCGTCGGGCGAAGCGCTTGCGCGCGCCGAAGCCGTCGTGGCGGCCTTCGCGGCGCGTCCGGACGCCGGAGCGGTCAGCATCGACGGCCGCATGTTCGACCGCCCGCATCTCACAAGGTCCCAACGCATCCTGGCCCGCGCCGCCCGCGCCAATCAGCCGCCGCCGGACTGATTGCCCGCGCCTGCTGGACGCTTCACAGCAAAGACTTTGTCGACAACCGCATAATCCTGATAGCCGCAACGCGCGATCGGCTTCATGGCGGCGATGTCGATCATCCCGTCCACGAGATATTTTTCGTCGACATGAATGCCGACGACCTGGCCCAGCACGAGATAGCGGTCGGTCAGGCCTCCGTTCATGTCCTGAAGGCGCACGATCTGCGTCACCTTGCATTCGAGCGAGCCCGGCGAGGCCGCGACCCGGGGCGCCTTGACGATCCGGCTCGGCGCCATCTCCAGGCCCGCATGGGTGAATTCGCTGGAGCCGCGCGGCAGCGGCGCCGACGTTGCGTTCATCTCCATGCGCAGATCATAGGTCGCCATGTTCCAGACGAATTCGCCCGACGCCTCCGCCAGCGCCGCGGAATCCTTGAACCCCTCGCTGCTGAAGCCCACCAGCGGCGGCGCGCCCGAAAAGGCGTTGAAGAAACTGTAGGGCGCGAGATTGACCTCGCCGTCAGGTCCCATCGTCGAAATCCAGCCGACCGGCCGTGGCACGATCATCGCCTTGAACGGATCGTACGGAAAAATGCTCTTGTCGCGCTTGTGCGGTTCGAAAAAGATCAACGGCCGGTCTCCCCTTCGCCAAAGCGCGTCACGATGTCCTCGAGCGCCGGGCGCGGCCGATCCTCCGGTCTCGCCTCCCCGGTCCCGATGTGGATGAACCCTGCGAGCTTCTCATCTTCCGCCAGGCCAAATCGCGACATCACGCCACGATCATAGCTGTACCATTGCGTCAGCCAGGATGCGTCGAAGCCCATAGCCGTGGCGGCGACCAGCAGGTTCATGCAGACGGCGCCGGCCGAAAGCTCCTGCTCCCAGACGGGAATTTTCGGATGTTTCAAGGCCCGCGACACGACCGCGACGACCAGCGGGGCCATCGACAGCCTCTTGCGCTCGGCGTCGATGCGCGTCTGCGGAGCCTCCGGCTCCATCTGCGAAAACGCCCTGGCGATGATCTCGCCGGCCGCGTCTCGCGCCTCTCCGGCGAAAATAATGAACCGCCATGGCGCGAGCTTGCCATGGTCGGGAACCCGCGAGGCGAGCCGCAGAAGCGTCTCGATCTGGCCTGCGTCCGGGCCCGGCTCGCGGAGGGCGGCGGGGGCGACCGAGCGGCGCGTGGAAAGAAGCGAAAGCGTTTCGTTCATACCGGGTTCATTTCACCTTTGCGACTAATTCGGGAAGGTCGCCGGACGCCTCGGAGGGAAAGCCTGCAGCGCCGCTTCAGCCTTGCTTCTAATCGTGGAGCGTCTAGACTTTGAAGGCTTTTGACAAGATCCCGACGTGCGCGCAAGCGCCCGAAACCGGGACTGACGTAAGCGTTTCGGAACGAAAGGCTGAGGCAGGCCGGACGTTTCGAGGGGGGAAGATGGCAGGGACCGGGCGCGCCAAAAGTGCGAACGCACCCATTATTGCGTGATTTCCCTCAAAGAAACCGAAGTCGCCGGGCCGGCCGCCGCCGGCGGCTTCCCCATCTGTTGGCCGAGGCCTGTGTCGTGAGCATGAGATGTCGCAAGTCGATTTAGCCGGGCCTTTCACGTCACGACCGGGCGCCCTCGCCTCCCTGACCCGTAACCTGACAGTCGAGACCACGCGTGGACAGCGGTGGACGCTGCGCCAGACTCTGGCCGCGCTTGGGGGTCTGACCGTCTTCACGGCTGTTGCGCTCGGAGCCTGGTTCTGGACGGGCGCGGTGGTGCCCTGGGATTCAAAAAATCAGTTCTATCCCTTCTTCCGGTTCCTGGCGGAATCCTTCGCACGCGGCGAGTTGCCGATCTGGAACCCATTCCATTTTGGCGGACATCCCTCCGCTGCCGATCCGCAGTCGCTGCTGTTCACCCCCACGATGGTGCTCTTTGCGCTTTTGACGCCCAAAGCCTCCATGGCGCTTTTCGACGCCGTGATTTTCGGCCACCTTTTCGTCGGCGGCCTCGGCATGATCGGCTTGTTTCGCAGGCGCGGATGGCGGCCTGAAGGCGCGGTCCTCGCCGGGATGGTCTTCATGCTCGGCGGCGCCGCCGCCTCGCGCCTGCAGCACACAGGCATCATCATTTCCTATTCGTTCTTTCCGCTGGCGCTGCTGACCCTGGAAATCGCCGTGGCGCGGCGGTCCTACGCTTTTGCCGTCGCGTTCGGTTTGTTTGGCGCCCTGCTCGTCCTCGGCCGCGACCAGGTCGCCTTCCTGTTCGCTTTCGCGCTCGTTGCGGCCTTCGCATGGCATGTGAGCCGCGAGGAGAAGCCGCTGGCCTTCTTCCGGACGCGACTGCCGCTTCTCATGCTGGCGACCGTCATCATCGTCGCGGTATTGGCGATCCCGAGCCTGCTGACCATCCAGTTTCTGGCCGCCTCGAATCGTCCCGGCATTCCGTATGGCGTGGCGGCGGCCGGATCCCTGCACCCGGCAAATTTCGCCACGTTCCTGATCGGCAACATCTTCGGTTCTACGAACTGGAACTACAGCTACTGGGGCCCGGGCTACGAAGCCACGGAACTTGCCGACTTTACAGACCGCACGGTCAACTATCTTTTTGTCGGCACGCTGCCCATGCTGCTCGTCCTTTGGCACGGTTTCGGCGCCGGGCGCCTGTTCGGGCGCGGCCTACGCTATTTCGCCCTTCTGGGACTCGTCGCGGGTCTTTACGCGGTGGGTCGCTATACGCCGGTCTTCGGGCTGTTCTTCGATCATGTGCCCGGTTTTTCTCTCTATCGCCGCCCGGCCGACGCCACTTTCGTGCTGAACGTCGCGCTGGCGGCGGCATCCGGCTATTTGCTGCATCGCTACATTTCGGAAGGCTTGCCTCGCCCTTTTCAAAGCCTGCACCCTGCTTTGGCGATCGCTCTGGCGACCGCGACGGTAGCACTTGTCGGCCTTACGATCGGGACCGGATTGGCCTTCGCCAACGCCAAGGTCCAACTGCCTGCAAGCCTGCGCGAACTCGCCTTCGGAGCGGGCCTCGCCGCGATCCTCGCGCTCGCCATGCTTCTTGCTGATCGTCGCGGCGAACGCGGCCGCGCCATCGCGGCGGTTTGCCTTGTGGCGCTGGGAGGCGTCGAACTCGTGGCGCGTAACGCCGCCTCGTCGCTCAACGCCGAAGCCGAGGCCCGTTACGCGGTCTATGACGGGCTTGCCCCGGCCGACCGAAAAGGTCTGGAAATCCTCGCCGCCGAAATACGGCAGGCGCATGCGCGCGGCTCCTACCCCCGCGTTGAAATCCTCGGCCTCGGCGGCCCCTGGCAGAATGCCGCCATGGTGCTGGGCCTGGAAAACACGCTCGGCTACAACCCCTTGCGCATCGCCGATTACGCCCGCGCGGTGGGACCGGGAGAAAACGCCGGCGACCCGAACCTGCGCCATTTCCCGGGAACGTTCCGCGGCTATCGCTGCAACCTCGCGGGTCTTCTCAGCCTCGAATATCTCGTGCTGGACAGGCCGCTGAACAAGCTGCCGCGCCACGTGCCGCGGCCGCGCGCGACGACGATCTATGCCGGGTCCAACATGTTCGTCTATCGGCTCGGAGAGCCCGCCCCGCGCGCCTATATGGCCATGCAGGTGAAGCCCATCGACAAGGAAGCGGTGCTCGAGGAAAACGCCGTACCGGATTTCAATCGGACGCGCGAAGTCCTGATCGACGACGCAAGCATGGGCGATCTGCGCGAAGTCTACGCCCTGCGCGAGAACGAAACGCTTCCTTGGTCACGCGTAAAGATTCGCCAGCATGGGGCAAGCCGCATCGTGCTCGACGTCGAAAGCGATCGCGCCGGCGTCCTGGTTCTGCACGACCTCTATTATCCCGGCTGGCAGGTGCGGGTGGACAACGAGACCCGGCCGATCCTGCGCGCCAACATCCTGTTCCGCGGCGTCGAGGTTCCAGCCGGAAGGCACGTTGTCGAATTCGAATTCAAACCTTTCGCTCTCGCCAACCTGGCGTCCATCGTTTCCCAAGCGGTCGCACGCAGGACGGACTAGACAGGCGGCGATACCGCGTTGACCCGAGGCGCGGTTTGCGGCAAGGACTCGGGATCATGAGATCGACTACGCCGACCACCGCCCTGCCCCATGCGGGGCGATTTATCGCCATGCTGGCCCTGTGCGTTTCTCTCGCCGTCCAGGCGTTTGCCGGCCCGCCGGCCGCCTGGGCACAGGAGGGACAGCAGAATCGTGGCCTGTTCGGCCCTCCTTCATCTTACTCGTCCGAGGGCGGCAAAGGCACGCTGCTCCTGTCAGCTACTTTCGGCGGCGATTCCCAAACCCTCGTGAGCGGCGTTCACTGGCGTGTCTTTCAGGAACGCGCAGAAAACGAAAAACATAAGCTCGTCGCGGAATCGACCGACACAACGCCATCATTCACGCTTCCAGACGGCGATTATGTCGTGCATGTCGCCTATGGCCTCGCCTCAGCCACGCGCCGGGTCGTGATCAATGGCAATACGGTGTCCGAGCGCATGCCGTTGAACGCGGGCGCCCTCATGATCGTGGCGACGCTGGGCGACAACCCGATTCCCCCGTCTCGCCTGACGCTCGCGGTCTACGTGCCCGAAAGAACCGGCTCGGAGGCGAAACTCGTCGCCCCGAACGCCAGGCCCGGCGAGATGATCCGCCTTCCGGAGGGCAATTATCGCATCGTCTCCACCTATCTCGATCCAAATGTGTCTTCAACGACCCCGGGCGCCGACGGCACGCCGGCCAACGCCACCAATTCCGTCGTGACCGCGGAAGTGCGCATCGAATCGGGCAAGCTGACGGAAACAACGGTGCGCCACCGCGCTTCGGTAGTGACCCTGAAGCTTGTCCACACGCCTGGCGGCGAGGCGCTGGCCAATACGAGCTTCACGGTCCTGACGCCCGGCGGCGACGTCATTCGCGAAATGATCGGCGCCTTTCCGAGCCTCGTGCTGGCGGAAGGCGAATATTTTGTGATTGCGCGCCGTGACGGTAAAACCCATCAGGCGACTTTCACCGTGCAATCAAATCTCGATCGCGAGATCGAAGTCCCAGCCAAATAGGCAAGGATACGAAGCCATGCAGACATTCTTCGTCGAGATCAAATGCGCGCTGGGCCGCACGTACGAAGTCGCCAGCGCGCTGGCGGAAGCGGAGATTGCCTCAGAAATCTATTCGATTGCGGGCAATTACGACATTCTGGCGAAGTTCTACGTCTCGAAGGAGACGGACATCGGCCATTTCGTCGGCGAAAAGGTGCAGGTCATCCCCCACATCGTAGACACGCGCACGATCATTACCTTCAAGGCTTTCTAGATTCCCGCAGGCGACGGCCGATTGGCCGGCTGCAGGGCGACGTCCTTTCGAACGCCGCCCTGCCAATCGCCATTGCGGCGGTTTCAGCCGGCGCGGGCGACGTCGGGCGCCACAGCCTCGGCGGAGAGGCTCGAGAGGGCCTCTTCCATCGTCATGGACGTCTGCGCCTGCGAACCGAGCCGACGGATCGAAACCGTCTTTTCAGCCGCTTCCTTCTTTCCGACCACGAGCAGGACCGGAACCTTCGCCATCGAATGCTCGCGAACCTTGTAGGTGATCTTCTCGTTGCGCAGGTCGCCCTCGACCTTCAGTCCGCGCTTACGCGCCGCAGCGATCAGTTCGAGCGCATAATCATCGGCTTCCTGCGTGATCGTGCAGACCACCACCTGCAGTGGCGAAAGCCAAAGCGGCAGATGGCCGGCATGATGCTCGATCAGAATGCCCGTGAAACGCTCCAGCGAACCGAACATCGCGCGATGGATCATCACCGGCGTGGTCTTGTCGCTGTCGGCGCCGATGTAGAAAGCCCCGAAACGCGACGGCAGGTTGAAGTCGACCTGTGTCGTGCCGCACTGCCACTCGCGGCCGATCGCATCGCGCAACGTATATTCGAGCTTGGGGCCATAGAAAGCGCCCTCGCCCGGATTGACGCCGGTCTTGATGCCGCTTTCCCCGACCTTGTCGAGGACACGCTGGAGCGCCGTTTCGGCCTTGTCCCAGACCTCGTCCGAGCCGACGCGCTTTTCGGGCCTCGTCGAGAGTTTCAGCACGATGTCGGTGAAGCCGAAATCCGCGTAGATCGACATGATGAGATCGTTGATCTCCATCGCCTCCGCCATGATCTGCTCTTCCGTGCAGAAAATGTGCGCATCGTCCTGCGTGAAGGCGCGCACGCGCATGATGCCGTGCAGAGCGCCCGACGGCTCGTAGCGATGCACCACGCCGAACTCTGCGATCTTTAACGGGAGGTCGCGATAGGACTTCAGCCCGTTCTTGAAGATCTGCACGTGTCCCGGGCAGTTCATGGGCTTCAACGCGAAGACGCGATCATCCTCGGTCTGCGTGATGAACATGTTCTCGCGATACGTCTGCCAATGGCCGGACGTTTCCCACAGAGCGCGGTCGAGCACCTGGGGTGTATTGACCTCGACATAGCCCGCGTCCTGCTGGCGCCGCCGCATGTAGCTGATCAGGGTCTGGAACAGCGTCCAACCCTTGGAGTGCCAGAACACCGTTCCCGGCCCCTCTTCCTGGAAATGGAAGAGGTCCATCTCGCGACCGAGGCGCCGATGATCACGTCGCTCGGCCTCCTCCAGCTGCTTCAGATAGGCGTCGAGATCCTCCTGCTTCGCGAAGGCCGTCGCATAGATGCGCGACAGCATCGGCTTGGTCGAATCGCCGCGCCAATAGGCGCCCGCCACCTTCATCAATTTGAAGGCGTTGCCGATCTTGCCCGTCGACGTCATGTGCGGGCCGCGACACAGATCGAGCCAGTCGCCCTGCCGATAGATCTTGAGATCCTGATCGGCCGGGATCGTCTGGACCAGCTCCACCTTGAAAGCCTCCCCGGCCTTCTCGAAATGGGCGATCGCCTGATCGCGGGTCCAAACCTCCCTCACGAAGGCTTTGTCGCGCGCGATGATCTCCCGCATCTTCTTTTCGATGGCGGCGAAGTCCTCCGGCGTGAACGGCTCGTTACGGAAGAAATCATAGTAGAAGCCGTTCTCGATCACCGGTCCGATGGTGACCTGCGTGCCGGGATACAGCGCCTGAACCGCCTCGGCGAGCACATGCGCGCAATCGTGCCGGATCAGCTCCAGGGCGCGGGGGTCGTCGCGATTGACGAAGTCGATTTTCGCATCCTGCACGATCTGATCGGCCAGATCGGTCACCACTCCATCGAGCGCCATCGCGACCGTGCGCTTGGCCAGGGAGGGCGAAATGGATTTAGCGATGTCGAGGCCGGACGTACCGGCCGGGAACTGACGCTGCGCGCCGTCCGGGAAAGTCACCGAAATCATGTTGTCTCCTGACGTGCTCACTCGCCGAGACCAATCGGCGTAAGCGTTTACGGGGCCGGTATAGCAAGCTGACGCACCCATGCAAGTCGCCAAGCTGAGCCGAAACTTTGTTTCTGCATGCGGAACGCCGTGCCGCAATTCTGTTCAAATAGCTGAATCTGAGCCAATTTGTCTTGACCTCACGCGCCGCCGGTCATAGGTCGCGCCCATTACGGGAACGGTCGCACTGTCTGCGACCGAGAGGAGAGACATCTGATGAAGCGTACAATGGTGGCTGCTACGGCCGTGCTCGCGCTGGTCGGTTCCGGTTTCAGCGCGCAGGCTCAGCAGTCGGTTGAGTCGTTCTACAAAGGCAAGAACATCGAACTCCTGATCGGCTATTCGGCCGGCGGCGGCTACGACACATTCGCCCGGCTCGTCGCGCGCTACATGACGAAGCACATCCCCGGCAATCCGAACATCGTGCCCCGCAACATGCCCGGCGGCGGCGGCCGCGTCGTCAGCGGCTTCGTCGCCCGCGTTGCGCCAAAGGACGGCACGATCCTGGCCACCGCCGACCAGTCCCTGACGCTGCAGCAGGCGCTCGGCGACAAGACCATCCAGTTCGACAACAACAAGTTCAACTGGATCGGCAATCCGGCCGACGACAACAACACGCTGGTCACCAACGCCTCCACGGGCGTCAAGACGGTCGAGGACGCCACAAAGACGGAAGTCGCGCTCGGAGCGACGGGCGCCAACACCACCTCGGAGCAATATCCGAAGGTCATGAACGCCATGCTGGGCACCAAGTTCAAGATCGTGAACGGCTACCCGGGCGGAAACGACGCGACCCTTGCGATGGAGCGGAATGAAGTCGGCGGACGCGGCTCCAACAGCTGGGCGACGTGGAAATTCACCCGCCCGGATTGGGTCAAGGACGGCAAGATGAACATTCTGGTGCAGATCGGCCTGAAGAAGGCCGCCGACCTGCCGGACGTTCCCCTGCTGCTCGACCTCGCCAAGAACGAGCAGGACCGCGCCGCCCTGCGCCTCCTCTCCGCCCCGGTCGCCATCGGCCGTCCCCTGTTCACGACGCCCGACGTCCCGGCCGAGCGCGTCAAGGCCCTTCGCGACGCATTCGACGCCACCATGAAGGACCCGGAATTCCTCGAGGCCGCCCAGAAGGAGCGTCTCGAGATCAACCCGGTGGGCGGCGAGGAACTGCAGAAAATCGTGTCCGAGATCGTCTCGGCCCCGAAAGAGACCATCGAGCGGCTCGTCTCGATTGTCGGCAGCGGCGCCTGATCACTGAACATCGCGCGCGCCTCCCTGCGAGGCGCGCGCTCCACGCCGGTTGAAAGCGCTGCTTTGCGCTTGTGTCCGCCGGGTCGAGAAGCGAGTGTATGCGCATGATCGCTCTACCTCGCGACGGACAGAATGGACTGCGCCTCGTCCTTCTCGGACTTGCGGCGCTCATTTTCATTCTGTTGGGCTGGCGCGGCCCTGACCGCGGTCCGATCAGTCGTCCAGCCGCGCTGGCCAAGATCATCCCCGACATTTCGCTCTCGCTCGGAGGGGACGCCCGGCCGGCGGTGGAAATCTCGCTGACCCAGGCGGGCGAGTACGCGCCGGTCCTGGACCGCATGCGCCGAGACTTCGGAACCGACTACGAGCGGGTGATCGAGGAATTCGCCGAACGCGCGTCAAGCGAGGGCCGGATAGAGAGCGTCGACTATTATCTGGCCGAAATGATCCGCGGCCTGCGGCAGCGTCGCGGCATTCTGGCGGCCCGGGCCTCGCCTGCGCCGCTCTCACGGATATTCGAGATCCAGGCCCAGATGCTGACCGCTCTTTCAAAAACGAACCCAAAGCTTTGCGTCGATTTCCTCTACGGAAACGTGAGCCCCGATTTCTACGCCTTCGCTGCGAGCAATCGTCGCCTTGTCGCCGACATGGCGCTGGCCGCCATGAACGCGGTCGCGGATGGCCGCAGGCAGAAAGTCGAGCGCCGCGCGCCCTCGAACATTGATTTCGACCTCTTGGAAAAGGAACTCACCAGTCGTGGCCTCAGTCGCCCCGAAATCGACGCGCTGCTGGATGGGCGCGCCCCTGAACGGCCCCCTGGCGACGTCCGCATGTGTGAGGCCGGGCGCAAGTACATAGATGCGCTGCAATCCATCCCGGAAGGCTCGCGCGCCCGGATTCAGGCGCTCGCGGTCGAGCTGATGGCGCGCTCGTAGGGGCCAGAGTCAGCTCTCGGCGCCGTCCGGCTTGGCGGAAACCTGCTCGCAGACCAGCGGCCCGCGCCACTGACCGTAACGCCAGGGAGTGAGCGGCTTGGCCCCCTCCGGCAACGCCTGCGGAACGGGATCGTATCCGGCTGTGCCCCAGGGCTGGCACCGGCAGATGCGCGCCAGTCCCATCCAGCCTCCCGGCCAGAAGCCATGGGTCTGGATCGCCTCGTCGGTGAATTCCGAGCAGCTTGGCATATGTCGGCACTGCCGCCCGACCAGAGACGAAAGCGTCAGCTGATACGTGCGGATGGCCAGATGAGCGGCCTGCCGGGACAGCGCCATCGAGGTCCCTCAGCCGGCAGCCGAGGCCGGCGCCTTGGCTGTGCCGGCTTCAATTTTGTCGAGCGCTGAGACCACGGCGTCAAAGGTAAGCAGCGTCGATGCATGTCTCGCCTTGTAATCCCGCACGGGCTCAAGCACGGCGACGTCCTCCCAGCGACCCGTCGGCGCAGCGCCATTCTCCTTCAGCATCTTCCGAACGCTGTCCCGAAGCGCGCGCAATTCGTCCGGGGTCGACCCGACGATATTGCGCGCCATGATGGAGGACGACGCCTGTCCGAGCGCGCAGGCCTTCACGTCATGGGCGAAATCGCTGATTTTCCCATCCGCCAGGTTGAGATCCACCGTCACGGTCGAGCCGCAGAGCTTTGAATGCGCTGTCGCGCTGGCGTCCGGCCGCTCGAGCCGTCCCAGCCGGGGAATGTCTCCGGCAAGCTCCAGAATGCGGCGGTTGTAGATGTCGTTCAGCATGGCGATGACCTGACACGGCGGGATCAGACCCTTATATAGGGACGTCGCCGCTCTGACGAGGCGCTGCACGCGCGCGGCATTTCGCCCGGGCGGTCCGGCTTCTGGCGTGTCGTTCGAAAAGACCGAAACCCCACTGGTCCAACGCCAGCAGGCCATCGTAACAGCAAAGTTCGCAACTCTGAGGAGGCACCACATGGATGCCGTGGTTAAGCCCTTGTCGTCTCGTTTAGCTCCCGCTTCTCCAGTTCGCTCAGCCGAAGCCCGGCCGAGCCGGGAGGATGCGGAGGCGGCCGTGCGCGTGCTGCTCCGATGGGCCGGTGACAATCCGGACCGGGAGGGATTGCTCGACACGCCCAAGCGCGTCGTCAAGGCCTATGAAGAATTGTTCCGCGGCTACCGGGAAGACGGGCGCGAAGTCCTCGAACGCGTGTTCGAGGAAGTCGAAGGCTACGACGACATGGTTCTCGTCCGCGACATCCCGTTCGCCTCACACTGCGAACATCATATGGTGCCGTTCATCGGCCGGGCGCACATCGCTTATTACCCGTCCGAAGGCGTTGTCGGACTGTCGAAACTTGCCCGCGTGGTCGAAGTCTTCGCCCGCCGCCTGCAAACGCAGGAGACGATGACGGCCCAGATCACGGACGCAATCGATTCGACGCTCAAGCCCAGGGGCATCGCGGTGATGATCGAGGCCGAGCATATGTGCATGTCCATCCGGGGAATCCAGAAACAGGGTTCCTCGACTGTGACGTCGCAGTTCACCGGCATCTTTCGTGACGACCCGAGCGAACAAATGCGATTCTATACCTTGATCCGCGGATTTAAATAGGCCGCGGTCAGGCCCACGAGCCTGTCGAAAGCGCGGCCCCAAGGCCGCGCTTTTTTTTGCGCCGTCCCGTTATCGCCCCGGCAGGACGATGACCTTCGTCTTCACCGGCAAGGCGTCGCGTACAAGCAGCAGGCTGGGTTGATCGCGACGCTCGACGTCCCAGCGCGCACTTACGCGTCCGAGAAAGCTCTCGAGCGTGGAGCGATTGAAATAATGCATCGGCACGATCACGCGCGGGCCGATCTTGTCGATGACGTTCATCATGCCGTCGATGTCGAGCGTATAGCTGCCATCGACCGGCACCAGCAGAACGTCGATCTGTCCCAGCTGACGGATATGTTCGGGCGTCAATTCATGATGCAGATGACCGAGATGCGCGATGCAGATCTGGCCGCTCTCGAAGACGAAAATGGAATTGCCGAGATAGTCGGTGCCTCGGGACCAATCGCGTATGTTTGTTTGCACGTTGCGGATACGCATGTCGCCGACACGCACGTCATGTGTCACGTCGCCGCCATCGGGGTTCCACCCACGCAGGACATGCTTGATGGAGGGGTCGGGATAATTGGTGAAATGCGTTGAGTGCGCCTTGTTCATCGTGATGGCGTCGAGCGGCGGCGGCGCTTTCACATAATCATTGTAATCCGTCGCGACCCGGACCCCGCCTGCCGTCTCGATGACGAAACTCGCATGGCCTACGAAATCGAGGCGCACCTGTTCGGCCTGTGCCGAGGCGTACTGGATGCGCGGCGTCCCCCAGGAAATCAGCCGCGGACAGGATTCCGGCTCAGCCGCAAACGCCGCCGACGACCACAGAGCCGCAAATCCTGCAAGGCAGGCGCGTAGAACGCCTCGCAAACCCGGCCGGGCAGCGTCCGTCCGGGTTGCGGTTGTGCGGGCTGCGAGGCTTGATGTCTGAGGCATGGACAACTCGCGGAACGACATGGGAAAGAAAGAGTGTGACGCGGCCTTTCGGAGAGCGCCCTTCACGATTATGTCAGCGCCGAGAGCGAAAGGCCGAGCCAGATGACCGCCCCCGTTTTTGCGCCACGCGGATCGAAACACGACCTCGAAGAGGGCGACGCCTTCGCGCCGAAATTCGATCGCGATGGCCTCATCGTGTGCATCGCCACCGAAAGGGCGTCAGGCGACATACTGATGGTCGCCTACATGAATGCTGACGCTCTGAGGCTGACCATGGAAACCGGAATCGCTCATTACTGGTCCCGGTCGCGCAACGAACTTTGGCGCAAGGGCGACACGTCCGGTCAAATCCAGACCGTGGTGGACATGCGCACGGATTGCGATCAGGACGCGATTCTGTTGGTGGTCGAAGCCGGCGGCGACGGAAAGGCCTGCCATACCGGTCGCCGTTCTTGCTTTTACAGGAGGGTGGACAAGGCTCCCGAGGGACCACGTCTGACTTTCGTCGAGGCGGAAGCGCGTTAAAGAACTCGCCATAACTCGGGCGCATGCTTTGTCGAGGGTTGGAACACTCAAGCTGCCCACGGGTTACGCCTCGGGAGACCTCGAGCGATGCTGTCATTTTCGCGCAAGACATTCGAGAAATCCGAAGGCGGCGGAGCCGCGCCGACGCCCGTCGAGCCTCCGCGCCGACGCCCGATCGTCGGCTTGGCCTTGGGGGCCGGCGCAGCGCGGGGATGGTCGCACATCGGCGTCCTGCGGGAGCTGGCCGCCCAGGGTCTTAAGCCCGACATCGTCGCCGGGACATCCATCGGCGCCGTAGTGGGCGGGTGTTATGTCGGCGGAAAACTTGACGCGCTCGAGAGCTTTGCCCGTTCGCTCAGCCGGCGGCGCATTTTCAGCCTCATGGATGTGTCGTTCTCGGGCTCCGGCCTGATCGGCGGGACGCGTCTCAAGGCGCTCCTCAATGACGCGCTCGCTGACGCACGGATCGAAGACATGAAAACCGGCTTCGCCGCCGTGGCGACCGAAATGGGATCGGGCCATGAGGTTTGGCTCAGCCGCGGTCATCTCGTCGACGCGGTTCGAGCCTCCTATGCCCTGCCGGGAATATTCGAACCCGTGCACGTTTCAGGTCGCTGGCTGTTCGACGGGGCGCTGGTCAATCCTGTCCCGGTGACGGTCTGCCGGGCGCTCGGGGCGGAACTGGTCATCGCCGTCAACATCATTTCGGATACGCTCTTTCGCGGCACCGTCATCAGCGACCAGCTGGTCTTCGACCGGACGCTGCACACGATTGGCGAAAAGGCCGCAGAGGTGGCCGCGGCGCCGGACGCGCCCGGGTTTTTTACCGGGATGCGGGGGCGCGCATCGAGCCTGCGGCGCCAATTCGGCAGCCATGACAGCGGCGCCCCGGGGATCGCCAGCGCCATGATGGACGCCTTCAACATCACCCAGGATCGCATCGCGAGATCGCGCCTCGCGGGCGACCCGCCCGACGTGATGATTTCCGCACGCCTGGGCAAGATCGGATTGTTCGACTTCCATCGGGCCGAGGAGCTCATCGCCATGGGACGCGACGCGGCGCGGCGCGCCATTCCCGACATCGCCGAACACATCGCCCTGATGCCCACCGGCGGAGACGTCTCGGCGATCTGAGCCGTTCAGGCAGTCGCGATATAGTCCTTCAAGGCCTGTTGCTCGGCTTCAAATTCCTCAAGCCTGCTTTTGACGACGTCGCCGATGGAGATGAGCCCGACCAGGCGGCCGCCTTCGACGATGGGAACATGCCGGAACCGGCCGGCCGTCATCTGCTCCATCATGGAATTGACCGTGGCGTTCTCGGACGCCGTGACGACTTTCGCCGTCATGTGACGCGACACGGCGTCATCGAGCGCAGTGGCGCCCTGCCTGGCGACGGCGCGCACGATGTCGCGCTCCGACACGATGCCCAGCACTTCGTCGCCCGGCCCCGTGATGATGAGCGCGCCGATCCCTTTCTCCGAAAGCAACCGAGCGACTTCACCAAGTGTGCGATGCGGCTGGGTCGTGATTACGTCCCGGCCCTTCTTTGCGAGAATCCGCGAGACCGTCATGTCATCTTCCTCCCGCCAATGGCGACGGAGCCGCCTGTGCGTTCATCATAGGATGAGCGCGAATTTCGGCTACTGCAAGGCGTCATTCCGCCAATTCAACTGCGCCATTGGGAGCCGTCGTTCTCGATCTGATGGCGCGGCAGTCGCCAGTCTTCCGGGTGACGCGGATCAATCCACGAGAAGCACAACAAACCGGCGAGAAAACCGCCAAGATGCGCCTCCCAGGCGACGCCCGAGTCCACGAGGCCAAGCGGTTGCGCGCCGATGCCGAAGATCAGGTTCATGGCGAACCAAAACACGATGAAGGTGAGCGCCCTTCGGTCTCGAATCACTTGCGACAGCGGGAGAGCGGGCCGCCGATAGGCCGCGGTCTCGTCCTCGTCGAAAGAAAGCGCCTGCCCTAACGGAGCTCCGGGCTGGAAGACGAACCGAATGCTCGCCGCCATCGCGCCGGAGACGGCCGCCGATGCGCCGATCACCGGTGTGGCGTCGAAGCGATGAAAGATGAAATGCGCCGCAGCGCCGGCCAGCGCCGTCAGAACGAAAAGAACGAGGAAGCGCAGGGCGCCAAACCGACGCGCCACCGGCGCCCCGAAGGCCGCGAGCCAGACGGAATTGACGCCATAATGCATCCAGTCCGCGTGCAGCGCCGCATAGGTCAGGACGCTCCAGGGCTGGGCGGCGCCGTCGCCGAAGAAATAACGCGCATATTCGATATCCACGCCCCCGCGCAAAGCCAGCGCCCGAAATGCAGCCGCCACCCCTGCCGCGTCGAACTGCGCTGTCAGGCGCGCGGGCACGAAGGCCATCAGCGCCACAAAGGCGGCGTCCTGTTCGTTGCTCAGGACATAAAGGCGCACGGCATGCAGCACACCCATGCCGGCGACCAGAGCCAGCACCACGAAAGGTAGATTGAAGATGCGCTCGCGCCTCGCCTGTCGCACGTCTGCCCCCGGCCGGATATGCGGCCAGGCCGCAGGAACTCGATGGATCATGAATTAGCCGTCACGACGCAAAGCGCAAGGCGGACGTCGGCGATGCCGCATCCTGCAAATTTCGCTCGAATTTCATTAAGATCGTTCAATCCACAGCGGAAGCAGAGGGTTAGGCTTAACTTTCAGGATTCCGTTAGCGCTCAGTCGAGTGGCTGGCTAAACCACCGACAGGGCTCAGGACGTTCCGCTGGCACGGCGCTCGCAGTGTTCGACGGGAAGAGCCGGATATGGCGTGCGGGCGTTTCGGTCCGGCACAGATCTGCCTCCTGGAGTCGTGAAGCGTTTCAAAATGAAACACCAGGCCAGTCGAGACGTGTTTACCTACTGGGATCGCCTTCGCGGCGAGGCTGCCCTGCCGGATCGCCGTGACTTCGATCCCGTTGCCGTGCGCAAATGGCTCGACTGGATTGTCATGCTCGACACCGACATGCAAAGCGGCGCGCCCATCAGGGTCTCAACGACAGGGTTGGGCGCGCTTTTTGGACGCGAGTTGCGCGGAGAATCGTTCGTCTCGCTCTGGAACCTGGGCGACCGGGCTGAGACGATCGATTTGATAGATAGCGCATGCCTAGGCGCCGAACCCGCGTGCGCGACCGTCGAAGTTTCCGCCCCGGACCGCGATCCGGTGGATATGGAACTTCTCGTCCTGCCGTTCAGGCGCCTGGGCGCGTCGGGCTCGCGCGCCCTTTGTGTGATGTCTTTCAAGACCTTGCCCACATGGATAGGCCTTATCCCGGCGAACCGCCTGGCCTGGCCAAAGCGCCCGGCGACGTCGAACGGGCTGACGAAACCTCCCGTCAGAGCCCCGGGCCACCTCATTTCGTCCGCACGGTAAGCTCACCTTAACAAGCTCCCAGCTAAGCTTAAATTTGGGAACTGGGGCACGGCGGCGATGGCAAGTACCGGAGCATTACGAACGAGCGTCTTTTCGCGCTTCCGCACGAGCGCCGATGAGCGCCGCCGTCACAATCGTGTCGATGTCTCCCTGCTCGGACGCTACATGTTGTCCGACAGGCACGAATATCCCTGCCAGACCCGCAATATGTCGCCGGGGGGCCTCGCCCTCTATGCTCCCACCAAAGGCGAGATCGGGGAGCGCGTCGTCGTGTATCTCGACCAGCTCGGGCGCATCGAGGGTCTTATCACCCGAAAACTCGAGAACGGCTTTGCACTTGCGTTGAACGTGCCGCTCACGAAGCGGGACAAGCTCGCAGACCAGTTGACCTGGCTCGTCAACCGCTCAGCGCTGGGCATGCCGGAAGATCGCCGGCATGAACGCGAGATCGTCACCAACCGGCGAGCACTCGTCAAGCTTCAGACAGGCCGTGAGTTTTCGGCCAGAATCATCGACATTTCCCTGTCAGGCATTGCGTTGCACGAACGCGAAAAGCTGCCTGTCGGCACGCGGTTGATCGTCGGGAAGACGCCGGGGCGCGTGGTTCGCCACCTCGAAACGGGATTTGCTGTGGAATTCCTCACGCCGCTCACCCGTCAGGGCGACAATCCGATCGAATTCTAGATCTGCTTCAAATCCCGGGCAAAACGCTTCCAGTTCGCCACATATCGCTGCGCCGAACCGGCCAGTCGGCCGACTTCGTCTTCGTCTAGCCTACGAACGAGCTTCGCCGGACTGCCGACGATCAGCGAATTGTCAGGAAATTCCTTTCCTTCCGTCACGAGCGAATTGGCGCCCACGAGGCAGTTGCGACCAATTCTCGCTCGATTGAGGACGGTGGCGCCCATGCCGATCAGCGTATTGTCGCCAATGATGCACCCGTGCAGGATCGCGCGATGTCCGATGGTGCAATCTGACCCGATTTGGAGTGGCGCTCCAGGGTCAGTATGCATCACCGTTCCTTCCTGGACATTGGAACGTGCCCCAACCCAAATCCACTCGTTGTCGCCTCTAAGCACGCAACCAAACCAAATGCCTACGTCTTCCTCAAGGCGGACCCGTCCTATGATTGTAGCGTCGGGAGCGATCCAGAATCGTCCGGATTGTGGAAGATCGGGACTATCCGAGCCAAGCGCATAAATCGGCATGCCCGCCTCCAATCACCAGCTCGATCAGCTCAGAAATCGTCGAGATCAATATCTAGGATCGCCATCTGTAGAGTGAAGCTTTTTCCCTTTGGATCGTCTGCGGAGATAACTCCCAGAAAATCCGGACCGCAATTCAGCTCCACAGAGTCGATTTTCTTGGCGCGCGGTACAATCGTGAGCTTCTCACTCTCGAAGGCTTTCCGCAAATAGTCCTGCAAAACTTCTCGGCCCACAGGGATTTTCATTTCAAACGCAAAAGAGCGGTCTCCATCCTCATCGTCAACTTGGATCGTGCCAATCTTGCGCTCGCCAAGATGCACATCAGCGCTGTCTGTGTCGCGCGGATTAAGCGCCACCTTGAGTGAGTCATTATCGAATGACTTCCGCAGGAAAGCCTGCAACTTGCGCAATTCGGTCTTTTCCAATGCCATCTCCGATGTCCCCTGGACCCGTCGCGCGGGACGCTGCCTTTGCCAGAAAAGAACTGCATCCGCAAGGCGCCCGGATTGCTGCGCCGCTATTAGCTCTCGAACTTATCGGCAAGAATTTGATCCATGCTGCGCGCCGGTTCAGCACAGCCTGCCTCACCAACCACGCGCGCCGGCACACCCGCGACAGTCTTGTTATGTGGCACAGCCGCCAAGACAACAGAACCGGCGGCAACGCGCGCACAATGCCCGACTTCAATGTTGCCGAGAATCTTCGCACCCGCACCGATTAGCACGCCATGCCGTATTTTGGGGTGACGATCGCCACGCTCTTTGCCGGTGCCACCCAGCGTGACGTCCTGTAGGAGCGAAACATTGTCTTCGATAACGGCGGTGGAGCCAACCACGAGGCCCGTCGCATGATCTAGAAAAATGCCTTTCCCGAATTTCGCTGCAGGATGAACATCAGTTTGAAACACTTCAGAAGATCGGCTCTGCAAATAAAGTGCGAAGTCTTTCCTGCCCTGATTCCACATCCAATGGGCCAGACGATGCGTTTGGATGGCGTGAAAGCCCTTGAAATAGAGCACAGGTTCGATCAACCGCGTGCATGCGGGATCGCGGTCTGCGACTGCCAGAATATCCGCCCTGATAGCTTCCGAGAGCTCGGGATCCGCAGCCATAGCTTCGCGATAGTGATGATCTATGAGTTCGCCTGACAACGTCCGGTGATCAAGCCTCGTTGCGACGCGATGAGCGACGATGCTTTCAAAGGAATCGTGGTCGAGGATATTCGAGCGAATTAAGCCCGCCAATTCGGGCTCGCGGCGCAAAGCGTCCTCGGCTTCCGTTCGCATGCGAGCGTAAAGCGGGTCTACTGCGCTCAAATCAACGATCTCGGCGGACTTTGCCTGAGCCATTAAGCAGCTCCTGTGGGAGGTTCGTCATATCACAACATCCCCCTGCCTTGCGAGACCGAGGTGAGGCTCAAGGATCAGCCAAGCCCTGACAAGAACTTCAGGACCCCTTCCTTGAACACTTTGTCGCCGACAGCCAAATTATGATCGCGTCCGGGAATATCCAGCACCTGCGCCCCGGGTATCATGGCCGCGAGTTTATGGGCGTCACCCGCCACTGCGTCCTTCGTCCCTACGGCGACAAGCACCGGCGCCCTTATGGCCGAAACCTCAATCTCGCTTAGCGTCTGTCTGGAGCCTCGGATGCAAGCTGCAAGCGCGCGAAGATCGCTTTTCGTTTGATCCGCAAAAGCCCGGAACATGCGTTGCATGGGATCGGTAAGACTCTCCAGGGCGGGCGCTTCCATGGCGTCCGCAATACCGATTGGAAGCCCTACCCCAGCAACGAGGTGATGTCCCAACCCCCCGAGAATCGCAGACCGTACTCTTTCTGGATGAGCCAGGGCCAGATAGGCGGTTATTCGGGCGCCCATTGAGTACCCCATAACGTCAGCGCATTTTATTCCCAGGTGATCGAGCAACGCATCGGCGTCCTCAGCCATGATATGAGCGCTATATAGTTCTGGCTCATAGGGCTTCCCGCTTTTCCCATGGCCTCGGTTGTCGAATGCGATTACGCGACGTCCTGCATGCGTCAGCGTCTTGATCCACAAAGTATTGAGCCAATTTACGGCGTGATTCGAGCCAAAACCATGGATGAGCAAGATTGGTCGATTGATGTCTGGCCCTGTGGGCGCGTAGTCCCAGAAAGCGATATTTACGCCGTTACATAAGAAGGTCTGCATATCTACATCCGTGCCTTTGGGCGAACGCAGTCGACTATAGCCGACATGGCACGCATGGGTGAAGCCAACCGCACCAAATCTATTTGACCTACCAAAATACGAGAGGCTCGATTATGTTGCCGCGCGTTGGCAAAATCCCAGGATCACTTCGATGGCAGACCACTCCACTCCGCACTTTCATAACCAACCAGGAGTTCCAGTCGTTCGCGTGGGCGCGCGCGAGTTTATGTGTATTGGCGCGCTGCCGCCGTTTGATCATCCTCACATATTCATCGATATGGGAAACGCAGCAGAAGCTGTTTGTCCTTATTGCTCGACGCTCTATCGATACGATACGGCCCTGCAAGGACATGCCGACCCCGCTGCATGTGAATACCATTCGGAACACATAGTCTGATCCCTCAGTGACGACGTCCCGCCATGCCATTATCGCTGGCGCCGGCATCGGCGGCCTCACAGCGGCGCTCATGCTGGCCGAGGCTGGCTTCCGTATTACGATATTGGAAAGAGCCGCTGCTATTCAGGAGGCCGGAGCTGGCCTTCAGCTCTCCCCCAACGCCACCGCGATACTGGCGCGCTTGGGCATTATCGAAAAATTGGCAGGCCTTGCGGTCACGCCAGACAGACTGCGCATTCGCAGAGCTAGTTCCGGTAGCGATATAATACGCCTGCCCCTTGGCCCGATGGCGGAACTTCGATGGGGCGCTCCGATGCTGGTCGTGCACCGGGCCGACCTGCAAAGCGCGCTGCTCAGTCGTGTTGCGCAGGATGCCAGAATTGATCTTCGCACGGGTGTCACCGTTTCAGGCTTTGTTGCCTCGCCAGACCGTGTGTCGGTCGCGACGCTGAAAGACTTCAAGCAAGCGCATATCGATGGCGATTTACTGCTTGGGGCAGATGGAGCCAACTCGGTGATTCGGTCACGACTCGGTCTCGGGTTTGGCGATAAGCTCCACTACTCTGGACGCACCGCCTGGCGCGCGCTCATATCCGGCGAAAATGCGCCAGAATTTGCGCTTAAGCTCGAAACGAGTTTATGGCTTGGCGCGCATGCCCACCTTGTCCATTATCCGCTCCGAGAAGGCGCTGTCGTCAACATTGTCGCGATTACAAATGAAGATTGGCGAAACTCGGACAGCGAATCCTTTTGGTCTGAACCTGGCGACCCTTCACAACTACTCCGCCGCTTCGCCGGCTGGCATTCT
>JAIEQX010000074.1 GCA_019747375.1 Beijerinckiaceae bacterium
CGGCCCTGAATGTCGGCGACCCGCAGGAGTTCTTGCTGCGTCCCGATGAAATAGATCCGCGACTTGCATTGAAATCCGGAGCGCGGGAATTCCCGGAAATCGACCGCAGCAAGCGGGGCGATCCGGTCGTTGGCCTGCGTCCGACATTCGACGCGAAGCTGCGCCGGCGGGGCGGCATCGAGGCCTATCGCGCCAGCGAATTGCTGTTGTCAGCGCGCGGCGCCATGGCGTTCGACCGTCTGGCGCCCGCGGGCGAACCGACGCCGGGCCCCGACTCGGTTTCGTCATTCAAGCCGGAACCCGATAGCGCCGTCACCACGCGACCGAGCGTCGCCGACGCATCCCCCGGACAGGCGAAGTCCGAGCCGACCCAGCCAAGTCTGCGCACAAGCCTTGGCTCCAATGCCCGCGTTTTCGACGGCGCCACGCCCGGCGTGCCGCGTGCGGTCGCGCTCGCGTCCGCGACGCCCGCTCCGACGGAGGCGACCCCGATCAACGCCGCCGCCTATCTCATTCCCCGCGCACCCGGCGACAAGCAGATCGCCGGGGGCCATTCGCGGGCCATCGAAGTCGCGGCGCTGCCGCCGCAATCGCATACATCGATCGTGCCCCAGGGGGATCGGCCGAACTACACGGCGCTGATCGACCAGGGCAAGGCGGACCGCGAAGAGCATTGCCTCGCGCAGGCGATCTATTTCGAGGCCCGCAGCGAGCCAGAAGCCGGTCAGG
Organism: Beijerinckiaceae bacterium; assembly: GCA_019747375.1. Lineage (GTDB taxonomy): Bacteria > Pseudomonadota > Alphaproteobacteria > Rhizobiales > Beijerinckiaceae > Terripilifer. Next base: position 730 of record JAIEQX010000074.1, read on the forward strand.
CGGCGGTCGCCCAGGTGGTGCTGAACCGCGTGTCGAGCGGCCTTTATCCGGCCAGCGTCTGCGGTGTCGTGTTCCAGAACCGGCATCGCTACAAGGCCTGCCAGTTCTCCTTCGCTTGCGAAGGCAAATCGCTCAAGATCACCGAGGCCGAGCCTTGGCGCGTCGCCCAGCGGATCGCCAAGGAAGTGCTGGTCGGCAAGACCTATCTGAGCGAAGTCGGGGCGGCGACGCATTACCACGCCACCTACGTCAAACCGGGCTGGTCGCGCCGGCTGAAGAAGACCGACAAGATCGGCCAGCACATTTTCTACAAGCTGCGTCCTGGCCAGACCTGAGAGCCGTCAGATCGGCTTTCCCGCGCGGCGCTTACGGGTGCCCATCAATCCGGCGATGACGCCAGTGATCGCCCAGGCGGCGCCGTGCAGGTCTTGTCCGTAGGCTTCAAACCGGACGCCGGAAAGCGCGGTCACCAGAAGGGCAAGGCCGATGAATACGGTTCCGATGATGCCGCTGACGACTCGCGGACGCGTCGAGGGCGCGAAGATCGCGATCTTGAACGCCGCCCCCGACCAGAAACCGAACAGCGCCGCAAGCAGGAACGCGATGCCCGGCATGGTTTGCCCGGAGACCAGCTTCGCCCCGCCCACGGCGACGCTGGAGAGGAAATAGGCGATCGTGACGAACAGCATGGATCACTCGCGCTGAAAAACCCGCCCCACCTCATGCTGAAACTTTGACCGCGAGACAAGCCCCGAAGGCTTGCAGCGACATCCCGCGCCGGCTCTGCGGCAAAATATTTCGCTTCGGTCGATGCATTCGGCGTCCCGCGCACTACCTTTATGCTCGAAAAGAGTATATCAACGCGTCGAAGCCGCTCGTCAGGGCGGTGTGCGCCTCGCCTCGGTCCACCATGGATCAGGCGAGTTTCTTTGGTCCTAGATATACTCAGGTTGAGTATAACAGGAGGCGGATATGCAGGTCCAAGCCCGTATCGACACCATGCGCGCACCAGCCGCGACGGCGCCCGTTGGCATGTCCCCGGCGGCGATCCGCTACGGCGTCCTGCCGATGCCTTCGCTTGTCTGGACGCCGGAAGTCGAGCGCGAGACGGCCCATCTCTACGAGAAGGTGAAGCGCGTCATTCCGCCGGTCGAATGGCCTTTCCATGCGCCCTACGTGAAAGCCATCAACGACCTCAAGCGTGAGCGCAACGCGGTCATTCTGGCGCATAATTACCAGACGCCCGAGATCTACAATTGCGTGGCCGACGTGGTCGGCGATTCGCTCCAGCTCGCAAAGCTGGCGGGGCAGACCGACGCCGAGATCATCGTGCAGGGCGGCGTGCATTTCATGGCCGAGACCTCCAAGCTTCTCAATCCGGACAAGACGATCCTGATCCCGGACATGAAGGCCGGCTGCTCATTGGCGGAATCGATCACCGGCGCCGACGTCCGCGCGCTGCGGGCGAAATACCCGGGCGTGCCGGTCGTGGCCTATGTCAATACCTCCGCCGAGGTGAAGGCCGAGGTGGATATCTGCTGCACGTCTTCTAACGCCGTAAGGGTGGTGGAAAGCCTTGGCGCGGACCGGGTGATCTTTCTGCCGGATCGCTATCTCGCCCAGAACGTCGCGACTCAGACCAAGGTGAAGATCATCGCCTGGACCGGCGCATGCGAGGTGCATGAGCGCTTCACCGCGGAAGAGCTGCGCCGCTATCGCGCCGACGATCCGGGCATCCAGATCATCGCTCATCCGGAATGCCCGCGCGAGGTCGTGGAAGTCGCCGACTTTTCCGGTTCGACTGCCGCAATGATCGATTACGTGAAGAAGAATCAACCGCGTCGCGTCTTGCTCGTTACCGAGTGCTCGATGGCTGACAACGTTGCGGCGGAAACGCCCAATGTCGACTTCGTTCGTCCCTGCAACCTCTGCCCGCACATGAAGCGAATTACGCTGCCGAAAATCCTCGACAGCCTTGTCTACATGAAGGAAGAGGTGACAATCGATCCGGCTCTGGCGGTGCGCGCCCGCGCGAGCGTCCAGCGCATGATCGATCTCGGCTGACGCCGGGCGACGCCGCTTTTTCGACATTGCGGGCGCAGCCCGTTCCAACGCCGATGGAATGGCCGGACTCGCTCCGGCCATTTTTTGCCAGCACATGCAGGTGGTCCTTCACGCGCCGGGATTCGCCGAATCGGGACCTTCGGAATCAATTGAAAAATGCCTACTTCTGACATTCTTATCGTGGGGGGCGGCCTCGCCGGTCTGTTTTGCGCCCTCAAGCTTGCGCCGCGTCCTGTCACCATTCTCGCCTCGGCGCCGCTCGGCACGGGCGCATCGTCGGTATGGGCGCAGGGCGGCATCGCAGCCGCGATGGGCGAGGGCGACACCCCCGAAAAGCACACACACGACACGATGGTGGCGGGCGCAGGCATTGTCGATCGCGAGATCGTCCTGGGCATGGCTCGCGAGGCCCCGGATCGCGTGCGCGACCTGCTCGCCTACGGAGTTCCTTTCGACAAGGACCTCGAAGGCCGCCTTGTGCAGTCGCGCGAGGCCGCGCACGGCGAGCGACGCATTGTGCGTGTCCACGGCGACATGGCCGGCAAGGCCATCATGGAAGCCTTGGTGGCGCGGGTGCGCGCGACGCCCTCCATCAATGTCGTCGAAAATCACACGGCCGAGGACCTCATCACCCATCACGGACGGGTCATCGGCGTGGTCGCCCGCAACGCGGACGGGCGGCGTGAGAAATTTCCGGCCGGGGCCACGATCCTGGCGACGGGCGGCATCGGCCATCTCTTCGCCGTCACCACGAACCCCGCGGAAGCGCGCGGGCTCGGTCTCGCGATGGCGGCGCGCGCCGGCGCCATCATCGCCGATGCCGAATTCGTGCAGTTTCACCCGACCGCGATCGACATTGGCCGCGATCCGGCGCCGCTCGCCACCGAGGCGCTGCGCGGTGAAGGCGCGACGCTGGTCGACAGGTCCGGCCGCCGCTTCATGCTCGACCTTCATCCCGATGCTGAACTGGCCCCGCGCGATGTCGTGGCGCGCGGCGTTTTCGCCAGCCTGGCGGCAGGCCGCGGAGCCTTTCTTGATGGGCGCGGGTCGCCCGGCGAGCGTTTCGCGGATGATTTTCCCGGCGTCACCGAAATCTGCCGCTCCGCCGGCATGGATCCGGCGCGCGACCTGATCCCCGTTTGTCCTGCCGAGCATTACCACATGGGCGGCGTGTGGACGGATGCGCGGGGCCGCACCTCGTTGAATGGTCTTTGGGCTGCCGGCGAAGTGGCCTCGACCGGCGTGCATGGCGCCAATCGCCTCGCCTCGAATTCGCTGCTCGAGGCGGTCGTCTTTGCCGCCCGAATCGCCGAGGACTTGACCAGGCAGGAAGACAAACAATTCGACATCGGCCCTGTGGAAAGCTTTCTGCGCAACCGCTTGTCGATCTCGCAGGCGCCCGAGCAGCCGCATTTGGTGGCGCGTTTGCGCCAGACCATGAGCGATAGATGTGGGGTGATCCGCGATGGCGCGGGCCTGCGCGCCGCGCTCGGCGCCATCGGGGCGATCGAGCAGGAAGCGCGTGAGCCGATCATTCGCCAGATGGCGACAGCGGCGCTGCTTGTCGCGGCAGCGGCTTATGTGCGGCGAGAAAGCCGGGGGGGCCACTTCCGCTCAGATTTCCCGGCGGCCGACGCGTCGCTCGCACGCCGCTCGCGCTTGACGTTGGTGGAAGCGAGGCGCATCGCCTCGGGCGTCTGACGTGATTGTGGAGGATGCGACGATCACGCATCTGGCAGGGCGCTCGCCCTTGCCGCGGAGGCGCAAAACGGCCATGTTCCCGAACGAGTGTGCATGTGCAGTCGCGTCTCGACGGTCGCCTCGCGGCGGCCTTATGCCGCAGAGGTTCGATCCGCGAGGTTCGCGCCGGCGGAATCCATCAGAAAGAATCGCCAGTGTCGCAACAGATCCGCAAGGCTCGTCCCGCATTTCTGAAGACAGCCAAAGGCTGCCTCGCGGGGGGCCTTGCCGCCGCTTTACTCTGGGTCCCGGCAGCAGAGGCGCAGGCGCGCCAAGTGGTCTCGCCGCTGTCTCCCGTCGAAGTCAGCACGAGCCCGTCCGGAAATTATCTGGCGGCGCTTTCGGCGGGCGCGCAGCGTGACACGGCCGCGGCTGCGACTTTTTTCCGCGAAGCTTTGCGATTCGACCCCCGTAACGCGGAATTGATGGAGCGGGCTTTCGTCGCCGCGCTGGCCAACGGCAATATGAACGACGCCTTCGGCTATGCCGAACGCCTGCTTCAGCGCGACGCGAAAAACGGCCTCGCCAACCTCGTGCTCGGCGTGAAAGCCATGAAGGCCAAGCGCTACGTCACGGCGCGCAACTTTTTCGCCAAGGGCGGCGGCGGCCGCCAGCGCGACATCACCGCGACCCTTTTGAGCGGCTGGACCTATGTCGGCGCCAATGAAACGAAGCGCGGCATCGAGACCGTCGACAAGCTGAAGGACGATCGCTTCGGATTGTTCCGCGAATATCATGCGGCGCTGATGTCCGATCTCGCAAACCGTCCCGCAGACGCTGTGAAGCGCATCAAGAGCACCTATGCGGCCGAAAAGACGACGCTGCGCATCGTCGACGCCTATGCGCGCATCATGGCGCGCAGCGGAGATGCAGAGGAAGCGCAGCGCGCCTATGCGGCATTCGAGGAATTGTTGCCGCGTCATCCGCTCGTGCGGGCTGGAGTGGCGGATCTCGCAGGCGGCAAGAAAATCGCCCCGATCGTGGCCAACGCCCAGCAGGGCGCGGCGGAAGTTCTGTATGGCCTCGGTTCTGTGGGCGGCCGCCAGAATGACGAATTGGCCGCCATGATCTACCTGCGCCTCGCCTTGCACATGGATCCGACGCACGCGCTCGCCATCGTGACGCTCGCGGACGTGTATGAGCGGCTCAAGCAGCACGAACAGGCCATCGCGGTCTATCGCCTCGTTCCCGAGGATTCACCGCTCGCTGACAATTCCGAAATCCAGGTCGGTCTGCTTCTGGAGACAGCTGGTCGCGCTGAAGATGCGCAGAAACACCTCGCGGCCATTGCCGAAGAGCGTCCGAAGGATCCCGAGGCGCTCGTGGCGCTCGCCAATCTTCAGCGTTCGCGCAAGCAGTTCGCCGAGGCGGCCGAAACCTATTCCCGCGTTCTCACGATTTCAGAGGGCGGGCGAGGCGATTGGTCGACCTATTATTTCCGTGGCGTTTCCTACGAGCGGCAGAAGAAGTGGCCGCTCGCGGAGGCCGATTTCCGCAAGGCGCTTGAGCTTTATCCGGACCAGCCGATGGTGCTGAACTATCTCGGCTATTCATGGGTCGACCAGCATCTCAATCTTGACGAGGCGTTCAAGATGCTGCGCCGCGCCGTGGAGCTTCGCCCGACGGACGGCTACATCATCGACAGTCTCGCCTGGGCCTATTACCGCCTCGGACAATATCCCGAAGCGGTCCGCGAACTCGAAAAGGCCATCGAGCTGAAGCCCGCCGATCCGGTGATCAACGATCATCTGGGCGACACCTATTGGCGCGTGGGCCGTAAGCTCGAAGCCAAGTTCCAGTGGAATCACGCGCGCGATCTCAATCCCGAGCCCGAGGATCTCGAAAAGATCCTCAAGAAGATCGAGAACGGCCTGACGGACGAACCGACCCCGGCCGCCGCGAGCACTGGCGAGACCATCAAAGTGGACGCGCCGAAAAACGGCGGTTGACGGGCGCATCCTTATGTCCACCTGGATCGAGCGGGCGCCCGCCAAGGTCAATTTGACGTTGCACCTCTTGCGCAGGCGGGATGACGGCTTTCACGATCTCGAAAGTCTCGTCGCATTCACGGGCGCGGGCGATACGCTGCGGCTCTGCTCGGCGCCTGAGACGACGTTGGTGGTCGATGGGCCAACGGCGCAGGGCGCCGGCGCGGTCGAGGACAATCTGGTTCTCAAATCCGTGCGCGCGCTGTCGGCGCGCATTCCCGGCCTGCGATCCGGAGCCTTCCACCTGACCAAGAGGCTTCCAGTCGCCGCTGGCGTCGGTGGCGGCTCGTCAGATGCGGCTGCGGCGCTGCGCCTTCTCGCCCGCGCCAACGACGTTGCGCTTGAAGATCCTCGAATTCTCGACGCTGCTGCGGAGATCGGCTCGGATGTGCCTGTTTGCCTGCACGCGCGCGCGCGCATGATGTACGGGCGCGGCGATGAACTCGCGCAACCGCTCGCCATGCCGCCCGTCTTCGCCGTGCTGGTCAATCCGGGCGTGCCGCTTGAAACACGGGCGGTCTTCGCCCGCATCGGCCTCAAGCCCGGCCAGGAAACCGGGTTCGGCGCGCATGCTCCTGTGCCGCAGCCGCTTTCGTGGGATGCGCTTCTGTCGCTGCTGAAGCGCGGACGCAATGACATGGAAGACGCCGCGAGTGTTCTTGCGCCCGTCGTGGGGCACGTCATCGCGGTCTTGTCGGCCGCGCGCGGTTGCCGGCTAGCCCGCATGTCGGGGTCCGGGGCGACTTGTTTCGCGCTGTTTGAAACGTGCCGCGCGGCGGCGCGCGCAGCCGCCGTCATACGCCGCGATCATCCCGAATGGTGGGTGAAGCCGACCGTGCTTCGTTGACAGCTAGTGGGCGCGGCTGACGCAGAATTCCACGACGTCGAGCAGCGCCTGCTTCCACGGTGAGGCCGGAAAGATCTCCAGAGCATCGCGCGACATGGCGCCATAATGACGGGCGCGTTCGACCGTGTCTTCCAGCGCGCGATGGCGCCGCATGGTGGTCAGCGCCTGTTCGAGATCATTTTCGCCAATCTCGCCCTTTTCCAGGGTCCTTCGCCAGAAATCGCGTTCGGCGTCGGTGCCGCGACGGAAAGCGAGCACCACCGGCAGGGTGATCTTGCCCTCGCGGAAATCGTCTCCGACATTCTTGCCGAGCTTTGCGGATGTGCCGCCATAGTCCAGCGCGTCGTCTATAAGCTGGAAAGCCACCCCGAGGTTCGTCCCGTAGGAGCGGCAGGCCGCCGCATATTCACGCGGGCGATTGGCGAGTATGGGTCCGACTTCGCTCGCGGCCGCAAAAAGCGCAGCCGTCTTGGCGCGGATCACCGCCAGATAGGCGTCTTCCGTCGTCGCCGTATCCTTGGCGGCGGAGAGCTGCATCACCTCGCCCTCGGCGATGATGGCGGCGGCGCTGGAGAGAATGTCCAGACAGGCGAGCGATCCGACCTCGACCATCATCTTGAACGCCTGGCCGAGGAGGAAATCGCCGACCAGCACGCTGGCCTCGTTGCCCCACAACATCCGGGCCGCAAGCTTGCCGCGCCGCATGTCGCTCTGGTCCACGACATCGTCGTGAAGCAGCGTCGCGGTGTGCATGAATTCGACCGAGGCAGCGAGCTTTATGTGCCCGTCGCCCTTGTAGCCGCAGAGAGCCGCCGTCGCGAGCGTCAGCATCGGCCGCAGCCTTTTTCCGCCCGACGAGATCAGGTGATTGGCGACTTCGGGGATGAGGGTGACGTCCGAGCCCGTGCGCGACAGGATCGTCTGGTTGACGCGCTCCATGTCCGGCGTGACAAGAGCCACCAGGCCCTCGATCCCGCTGTTCGGTGCTTTTTCTTCCAAGGGAACGACAACGCCCACTACGCTCGACCTTCTGTTTTCCATCGGCACGCGGCAAACTAGGGGCGGAGCGCTGGCTCGGCAAGTCTGGGCTTGGCTGTTTCCCGGTAAAGCTCGCGTCAGATCGCGTCTTTTGCGGGTCTTGAGGGAAGTCGGGTGCAGATGATCGAATTGTTCCGAACCAACGATCTGGTGCTGATCTCCGCCGTCGAGGCGCTGCTTAGCTCTGCCGGGATCGGCTATTTCGTCGCGGACGGACATATGAGCGCGCTCGAAGGCTCGCTGGGCTTTCTGCCGCGCCGGGTGCTGGTGGAACGCGACCGTCTGGCGCAGGCCCGCCGTTTGCTGACGGATGCGGATTTCGGATGTGAGTTCACCGATGTCGGCTGAAGCGGAGGCGGGCACGGACGTGTCGCAGCTGCTGGGCGGCCGCCTGACCCTGCGCCAGCGGGTCGCAGGCCATCGCGCCGGCACCGACGCCGTGCTCCTGGCCGCCGCTGTTCCGGCCGAAGCGCGGGGCCTGCTGATTGACGCTGGCGCGGGAGCCGGCACGGCGGGACTCGCGGCGGGCCTGCGCTGTCCGGCCCTCAACATTCTGCTCTTCGACCGCGAGCCGCACGCCGTTGCCCTCGCGGCTGACAATCTGGCTGCCAATGGACTGGCTATGCGGGGACGGGCCTGCGAGGCGGATCTGCTCGATCCGAAAAGCCGCCGCGCCGCCGGCATCCTGGACGCCAGCGCCAGCGTGGTGCTCTCGAACCCTCCCTATCTCGAACAGGGTCAGGGCCGGCGCTCTCCCGATGAGGCGCGCGCCCGGGCTCACGTGCTGGAGGGCGAGGAGGGCCTGGCGCGCTGGCTGCGGGCCTGTGCGGCGCTTGTGGCGCCCCACGGCGATATTTTCATGATCCATCGCGCCGAGCGGCTGGCGGATCTGCTGACCGCCCTGGAGGGCAGGGTCGGCGCCATCGCGGTGCTGCCCGTCCACCCGCGGGTCGGCGAAGACGCGATCCGCGTTCTGCTGAGGGCCCGAAAGGGAAGTCGCGCCCCGATGCGCCTGCGACCGCCGCTCATCCTGCATGGTCCTGACGGCAGGTTCACCCCGGAGGCGGAAGCGCTGCACCGGGGCGAGGCGACGATCGGTTGGTGACCCGGCAAGGGAAAACGGGCGCAGTTTTCACAGCGCCCGCTTGTTCAGGGCGTCTTAGCGGCAGATGCGGCGACGGACGACCTCGCGCCCCCACGGGGTATGGCGCACCACCTTGCGGACCACGCAGCGATGTCCATAGACCGGATAGATGGGCCGGTAGATCGGACGGGCGTAGTAGCGCGGGCGATGCACGTAGCCGCGATGGTAGACGGGGCGGTGGCGATAGATCGGCCGGTGATGCATGGCCCGCACGGGGGCGACGCGATAATGGCCGGAATGATAGCCGCCGTGATGCGAGCGATAGGCGGCCGATGCGGGCGCGCTGAAGCTCAGGAAGCCTGCGAAAATCATCGCGAAGGCCGCGAGCGCAATCTTGGTCTTGTGAGAAATCGACATGGGACTACCTCCTTGGATCTGCGGCGGGAGCTTGCGGGCCCCGTCGTTGACGCCATTGATGGGCCCTGTTTGCTGAATGCCGCCTGAGCCATTCGTTCATCGGCCGTTCATCGCGCGTCTCCATGCCGGGACCGGCGCATTGACCCGTCTGGGCGCGCCCCTTAGGTTGCGCGCCGACCGGGCCGGACGCGGCCTTCAGGATGACGATTCTTCTCGAGGACCAGCAGGACCATGCAGCCGCAGACCACGACACACGTCCGGCCGGCCGATGCGGGCGCTTTGGCGATGGATCCGAAGCGCTCCTTCCAGGGGCTCATCCTCACGCTGCAGCGGTTCTGGGCCGAGCAGGGCTGCGTCATCCTGCAGCCCTACGACATGGAAGTGGGCGCCGGCACCTTCCACCCCGCCACGACGCTGCGCTCGCTCGGCTCAAAACCCTGGAAGGCCGCCTATGTGCAGCCTTCGCGCCGCCCCAAGGACGGCCGCTACGGCGAAAATCCCAACCGCCTGCAGCACTATTACCAGTTTCAGGTCATCCTGAAGCCGTCGCCGCCCGACCTTCAGGACCTCTACCTGCGTTCGCTCGCCGCCATCGGGGTCGACGCGGCCCTGCATGATATCCGCTTCGTCGAAGACGATTGGGAAAGCCCGACGCTCGGCGCCTGGGGACTCGGCTGGGAATGCTGGTGCGACGGCATGGAAGTGTCGCAATTCACTTATTTCCAGCAGGTCGCCGGCATCGAATGCTCGCCGGTCTCCGGCGAACTGACCTACGGCCTCGAGCGTCTCGCCATGTATGTGCAGGGCGTCGAGAACGTCTACGACCTGAACTTCAATGGCCTCGAAGGCCCCGACAAGATCACTTACGGCGACGTCTTCCTGCAGGCCGAGCAGGAATATTCGCGGCACAATTTCGAACATGCCGACACCGACCGCCTGTTCCGGCACTTCAAGGATGCAGAGACGGAATGCCGCAAGCTTCTGGATGCGGGCGATGCTGGCGAGCGACACCTCATGGTGTTGCCCGCCTACGACCAATGCATCAAGGCGAGCCACATGTTCAACCTGCTCGATGCGCGCGGCGTGATCTCCGTGACCGAGCGGCAGAGCTACATTCTGCGCGTGCGTGAACTCGCAAAAGCCTGCGGCGCGGCATGGTTGAAAACGGAAGCAGGCGGCATGTCCGGGGGGACGAAGTGATGGCAAGTCCGGTAATCGCCCAGAAAAGCGCGTATTCGACCGACGTCGAGGCGGGCAAGACCTACTGGTGGTGCGCGTGCGGCCGCTCCGCGAGCCAGCCCTTCTGCGATGGTTCGCACAAGGGGACCGAATTCTCGCCGATCGAGTGGACCGCGACCAAGACCCGCAAGGTCCATTTCTGCGGCTGCAAGCATTCCGTGAACCAGCCGATGTGCGACGGCACGCACGGCAAGATCTGAAAGCCGGACTTTTCCGGCGTCGTGATGAACGAGCTTTTTGATGCCCGATCTTCTGTTTGAAATCTTCTCCGAAGAAATTCCCGCACGCATGCAGGGGCAGGCGACGGAGGATCTGAAGAAGCTCGTCACGCAGGCGCTGGTCGATCGCGGCCTCACCTATGAAGGCGCGGCAGCCTTCGCCACGCCGCGCCGTCTCGCCCTGCATATCGCGGGCCTGCCGGCCCGCCAGCCCGACCTGCGCGAGGAGAAGAAAGGCCCGCGCGTCGGCGCGCCCGACGCTGCCGTGCAGGGCTTTCTGAAAAGCGCCGGATTGACCTCGCTCGATCAGGCGACGATCGAGAAGGACCCCAAGAAGGGCGAGTTCTACGTCGCCGTCATCGAGCGGCCGGGCCGCGCCACGCAGGACGTGCTGGCCGAAGTCCTGCCCGGGGTGCTGCGCACTTTCCCCTGGCCGAAAAGCATGCGCTGGGGCGCGGCTTCCGCGCGAAGCGACGCCTTGCGCTGGGTGCGTCCGCTGCATTCCATCGTGGCGACATTCGGCCCCGAGACCGAGGAGCCCGAGATCATCCGCTTTTCGCTGGACGGCATCGAGGCGTGCGACACGACCTACGGCCATCGTTTCCTGTCGCCCGGCGCCATCAAGGTGCGGCGCTTCGACGATTACGCGCCCGCGCTCGAAAAGGCGAAAGTCGTCCTCGATCCCGCGCGCCGCAAGGAAATCATCCTGCATGACGCGCGCGACCTCGCCTTCGCGCAAGGTCTCGAACTGGTCGAGGACGAAGCGCTGCTGACCGAAGTCGCGGGCCTCGTCGAATGGCCCGTGGCGCTGTTGGGCTCGTTCGACGAAGCCTTTCTCGACATCCCGCCCGAAGTCATTCGCGCGACGATCCGCGCCAACCAGAAATGCTTCGTGCTGCGCCATCGCGACGGCGGCGCGCTGTCGAACAAGTTCATCCTCGTCTCCAACATAGCCGCGACGGATGGCGGCAAGGCGATTGCGGCGGGAAATGGCCGCGTCGTGCGCGCACGCCTGTCCGACGCGCTGTATTTCTGGGAGACGGACCGCAAGCCGCTGCCGGACTACGCCGACAAGGCCGAAAAGCCTTTGGACCAGAGGCTCGAAAAGCTGAAGGCGATGAACATCGTCTTCCACGAAAAGCTCGGCACGCAGGCCGAGCGCGTCCAGCGCATCACTGCGCTCGCGCGCGACCTCGCGCCGATGGTCGGCGCCGATCCCGAGAAGGCCGCGCGCGCCGCGCAGCTCTGCAAGGCCGACCTGATGACCGAAGTCGTCGGTGAATTCCCCGAGACGCAGGGACTGATGGGCCGTCGTTATGCGGAACTGCAAGGCGAAGACACGGATGTCGCCGCCGCCATCGAGGAACATTACAAGCCGCAGGGCCCGGGCGACCGCGTGCCCACGAATGCTGTGAGCGTTGCCGTGGCGCTGGCCGACAAGCTCGATACGCTGGTCGGGTTCTGGGCGATCGACGAAAAGCCCACGGGCTCGAAGGACCCGTATGCGCTGAGGCGCGCCGCGCTTGGCGTGATCAGGCTCGTGCTGGAGAACAACCTGCGGCTCAGGCTTCTTCCGACCTTCGCGCGCGCTGCCCAGCTCGTCGTGAACGTGCGCAGCGAAGTGCCGGCGAGCAAGACGACGGACGCCGACCTCCTCGCCTTCTTCGCCGACCGCCTGAAAGTCTACCTGCGCGACAAGGGCGCGCGTCACGATCTCATCGACGCGGTTTTCGCGCTCGAAGGTCAGGACGATCTCCTGATGATCGTGCGTCGCGTCGAGGCCCTGGGAGCCTTTCTGGCGACGGAGGACGGCGCCAATCTTCTGGCCGGCTACAAGCGCGCCGCCAACATTCTTCGCGCCGAGGAAAAGAAGGACAAGAACGCGCGCTTCGACGACGCCTATGCAGGCGCCTCCGATGCGCCGGATGCGGAACGGACGCTCGCAACAGCGGTCGCCGCAGCCACGAAGGCCGCCGCCGAAAATGTCGCGCGCGAGGATTTCGAAGGCGCCATGCGGGCGCTCGCGCATTTGCGCGCGCCCGTCGACACGTTTTTCGACGACGTCACGGTGAACGACGAGGACCCTGCCAAGCGCCTCAACCGCCTGCGCCTTCTCTCGGCCTTCCGCCAGGCCGTGCACACGGTGGCGGATTTCTCCAAGATCGGCGGCTAGGCCGACGTCATTTGCGAGGAGCGCAGCGACGCGGCAATCCATCTGTTTGAGCGCATCGCCCGGCCGCGTTCTCTGCATAAGTTCGCTCCGCTCGCAATGACGCGTACGAGCGCGCGCCTCACTCGGGCAGTGGGATGAACTCCTCGTCGCCGGGCACGCGCTCGAATTTTCCGGCCTTCCAGTCCGCCTTCGCCGCATCGATGCGGTCCTTGCGCGACGACACGAAGTTCCACCAGATGTGCCGCGGGCCGTCCATCGGCTCGCCGCCGATCAGCATCAGCCGCGCGTTGGAAAGCGCCAGCACGGAGATGCGGTCGCCCGGCCGCAGCACCAGCAACTGGCCGGGGCTGAACGTGTCGCCCGCGATATCGATCTCGCCGGACGCCACATAGATGGCGCGCTCGTCATAATCGGCGTCGAACGGCAGCGTGGCTCCGGGCGCCAGCACGGCTTCCGCATAGATCGTGTCGTGCGGCGTCGCAATGGCGGATTGCTTGCCATAGGCGGCGCCCAGGATCAGGCGCACGCGTTTGCCTTCGCCGTCGATGACCGGAAGCTCTTCGCGCGGAACATGCCTGAAATCCGGAGCTGTTTCTTCATGCGCCGCCGGCAGGGCGAGCCAGGTCTGGATGCCGAACAGGCGCGTGCCGGCGTTGCGCAATTCCGGCGCGGTGCGTTCCGAATGCGCGATGCCGCGGCCCGCCGTCATCAGATTCACGGCGCCGGGGCGGATCGCCTGCACGACGCCCAGCGAATCGCGATGCATGATTTCGCCGTCGAACAAATAGGTCACGGTCGACAGGCCGATATGCGGATGAGGCCGCACGTCCAGACCCGCGCCGAGCAGAAACTCGGACGGCCCCATCTGGTCGAAGAAGATGAACGGCCCGACCATCTGCTTGTGCGCGGAGGGCAAAGCGCGTCGCACCTCGAAGCCGCCGAGGTCGCGCGCGCGCGGCACGATCACCTGCTCGATGGCGTCGCAGGAATGCTTGTCGCCGGGAACCGGATCGAGATCGGGAAGTGACGACATCTTGTCTCCTTTCCTGGTTGCAGCAGGCTCAATCCACGTCGAGCGGTTCGGTCCCCTTGGGCTGGCCGCTGGCCGAAAGCGTGATTTTCTCGATGCGGGCTTCGGCGTTCTTCAGCAGGCTTTCGCAATGCGCCCGCAGGTGATTGCCCGCCTCATAGATCTCGATGGACCTTTCGAGCGAGACCTGGCCTGTCTCCAATTGGCTGACGATGTCTTCGAGCCGTTTCAGGGCGTCCTCGAAGGGCAAGGCGGCTATGTCGGGCGGAATGTCGCTCAAGGCAAGACCTCTCGGTGAATCTGGGTTCCTTATAGCACCCTCAGACGCGTGCGCCGACCCTCAGTCCGGGCGCCGGGCGCTCCTGCAGCACCTCGCGGCGGAAGCGGAACAGAGCCGCCGGGCGTCCGCCTGTAGCGCGCGACATTTCCCCGGTCGGCTCCACGACTGCGGAGGCTTCGACGAGGCGGCGGAAATTCTGCTTGTGCAGATGCCGGCCAGAAATGGCTTCGGCCGTGCGCTGCAGGGCGGTCAGGGTGAAGGTCTGCGGCATGAGTTCGAAGATCACGGGACGATATTTCATCTTGGCGCGCAGGCGCCCCATCGCGGTGGCGAGAATCCGCCGATGATCATTGAGCATCGGCTGGCCGAGCGCGGGCACGTCCTCCGGCGCCACGCGCCCGTCCCGCCGCGCTTCAGGCACCAGACCAGCCTCATAGATGAATTCGTAGCGCTCCAGGACGCTGTCTTCGTCAAACCGTCCGCCCTCGGCGCCGAAGAGAAGACGCATGCGCTCGCGCCGCGACAGTCGCGCTGGCGCGCTGCCGCCGGGATCGTCCGCGACCCATGCCGCCAGACGCGGCATCAGCAAGGCGTCGAGGATTTCGGGCCGCCCGTTGCGCCAGTCCTCCCAAGGGAAGAATGCGTACCAAGGTCTGAAAGCGGCTTCCGGGGCCTGGGTGATCTTGGTGTCGGCGCGCGTCAGCGCCAGATAGCCGACCGAGACGACATGCGGATCGCGGTCGCCCGCCTGCGCATGGCGGCCACGATCGCCGAACGTGTAGAGCTGCTCGACATAGCCGAGCGGCACGCCGGTCTGTTCCGCCACCCAGGCGCGCAGGCCGATTTCGAATGTGCGGTGCGCCACCGGATCAAAGGGGCCGGACGGCAGCGCTGCTTCGCTCGTCGCCGACGCCGGACGCGCCACGAGCACCATCGGCTCGGGCTCGTCGCCGGTCGCCCCGCTGACCGCCAGAATCGCGGCCGTCAGGCCGATCTCGACGGGCAGGGGCTGGGACGAGGAATACGAAGTCTGCGTCACGCGAGCTCCAGTCAGGCGACATCCAGGGCGAAGGGCTGGCCCTCGAAACAATCCTCGCCGCGTCCAATGGCGCGGATCGCCTCGATCA
The DNA here is from genome assembly GCA_019747375.1 of Beijerinckiaceae bacterium. Taxonomy (GTDB): domain Bacteria; phylum Pseudomonadota; class Alphaproteobacteria; order Rhizobiales; family Beijerinckiaceae; genus Terripilifer. The sequence continues at coordinate 15,975 of JAIEQX010000074.1, forward strand.
TACGCCCGTTTCGCGCGAGTCTCGCGTCGGCGATTTCGACCAGTTTCGCATTCGGCGTCGCGGTGGGCGAGATCTCGCGGATCAGGCGTGCGGTTTCGAACTCGCAAGCCTCCGGCCTCAGGGCGCAATAGGAGATAAAGGCCGCCGCCGTGGAGCGGCTGACGCCAGCATAGCAATGCACGATGGCGGGCTCGCGCCGGTCCCAGCGCGTCATGAACGCCAGCAATTGCTCGACATGTTCGTCGGCTGGCAGGATATGCCCCTCGATCGCCTCGACAATGTCCGACATGCCCACGAACAGATGCCGGTCTGGCGCGATCTCGCGCGGCGTCGGCACGGGCGTCTTGGCGTTGATGAGAGTCACCAGCGTGCGCGCGCCCGTGGCGCGAATCGTGTCTTCGATTTTCGACAAGGAGCAGACGTGGATGCGGGGCATGTCGCCTCCTTCAGTTTGCGTCGCCGCGCGCCTCGGCTTCGATCGCGCGGAACCGCATGATGAACAGATCCTCGGCCTTGTCGGACGGCATCGGGGCGATCAGCGATTCCAGTTCGCGGATCGACGCTTCGGGCCGTCCAAAAAATCGCTCGGCCTCCGCATAGGCGAAGCCCGCCAGATGCGTCGCCTCCATGAAGGCGGCGGCGCGGTCGGCCGTCTTGATCAGCTTCACCAGCGCGGGGCCGGGCTTGGCCGGCAACGAGAACCGCAGGTGGATCGCCGAGAGAAGCCGCGATTCGACGTCCTTGTAGGCGTCGCCTATGACGGTTTTGAACGGCGATATGATGTCGCCGATCACATATTCCGGCGCATCGTGCAGCAGCGCCACGAGCCTGGCCGTCGGGGGCAGCTCCGGATCGAGCGCTATCGCCAGATGCTCCACCAGCACGGAATGCTGCGCCACCGAGAAAATATGCGGCCCCCGCGTCTGCCCGTTCCAGCGCGCGACCCGCGCCAGCCCGTGCGCAATGTCCTCGATCTCGATATCGAGCGGGGAGGGGTCGAGAAGATCGAGCCGGCGGCCAGACAGCATCCTCTGCCAGGCGCGCGGCGGCGCATTACGCGATGTCATGCTTTGCGTGTCCTTGGAGATTTTTTGGCCGAGACATTCGAGGACGCGGCGGATGGCCGGTAAGCGAGCGCCGCGCAGGCGGCGTGGCGGTGACAGCCCACGAGATGGTCGTTGATCATCCCCACGGCCTGCGCGAACGCATACACGATGGTTGGACCGACGAAATTGAATCCTCGGGCCTTCAGGTCCTTCGACATGCGCTGCGAAACGGCGTTCTGGGTCGGCATTTCGCCCATATGCGTCAGTCCGCTCTGCAGCGGGGCTCCGTCAAAGAACCCCCACAGATAATTCGAAAAGCCCTCGCCCTTCTGTATTTCGATCCAGGCTTTCGCCGAGGCGACGCAGCTGACGATCTTGGCGCGGTTGCGCACAATGCCTGCGTCCTGCATCAGCGCCTCGATCTTGGCTTCGTCGTAAAGCGCAATTTTATGCGGGTCGAAACCGTCGAAGGCGGCGCGAAACGCCTCGCGCTTGCGCAGGATCGTGATCCACGAAAGACCCGCCTGAAAGCCGTCGAGGATCAGTTTCTCGAACAGGGCGCGGTCGTCCCATTCGGGCACGCCCCATTCTTCATCGTGATAGGCGACATAAAGCGGATCCACGCCCGGCCACGGGCAACGGTTCCGGCCGTCGGGATGCGAAAGCGCGATGCGCAAGGGGGCGTCGGTCATGCTCCAGACTTACCCCTTGCTCCGCGGCGGCGGAAGAGGCCGCGGCTTACAGAGCCGCGCTGGTCGTGCCCTTCATGAGAATCGGGCCGGTCGGCCGCCCGGTCGTCGAGCCGCCCGCGGGTTCGAGCGTGATCTCGAACAGCTGGTTGGGAATCGTGCGCGGCAGATTGTCGAGCCGCAGCGGAACCGTGCGGGCGGCGTCGAGCGTGCCGAGCGAGACCGGACCGCGGGCGCGGTCCCAGAGCGTCCATATTTCCAGCACGCGACCGGCCGGCACGTCGAGACTGCGCAGCGGCCGAAGCTCCGCACGTCCGTCAGCCAAAACGTTGACGACGCCCGCGGGCTCATTGGCGTCCGTCATCAAGACGGCGATCAGCACGGGCTTGCGCGCAGCAGCCTGCAGGGCGAGGCCCAGGCCGACGGCGAGCAGAAGCGCCGCCGCCGCGCCCGCCAGGCCCGTCGCCCGCCAGAAACCGAGGTCGCCCCAGAGCCTCGAAACCCAGTTGTCGCGCGCGGGCGCGGCGCGCGGTCGGGCCGGGGTCGGCGGCGCTTCGGAAAGAGTGTCGGCGATCCTGTCCCACAGCCCGGCGCTCGGCTGTTCGGGCCGCGCAGTCTGGTCGAGCTCGGCGAAGCGCGCACGCCAGCCGTCCACCTGCGCGGCGAAAGCTTCGTCTTCATCGACAAGGCGTTCAGCCAGCGCGGCCTCTTCGCCTTCCAGCAGGCCGAGCACATGTTCCGCAGCCAGGCGGTCGAGATCCTCGCCCCTCATGCCATGCACTCCTTGAGCGTCACGAGGCTGCGCCGGATCCATGATTTGACGGTGCCAAGCGGCAGGCCGAGCCGCCCGGCCAATTCGCCATGCGTCAGGCCCTGCACATAGGCGAGCACGATGGCGTTGCGCCGCGCCGGCTCCAGCTGCTCCAGGCAGCGCTTGAGCGCCTTTTCGTCAGAAAGCCGGGCCACGCAGGCCTCCGGACTCTCGTCTTCGCTCTCAAGTCCAAGCGTGTCGAAATCCTCGACCTGGTCGGTGCGCTTTTCTCCGCGCAGGATATTCAGCGCGCGATGCCGCAAGACCGCGTAAAGCCACGACCGCGCTTCGCCGCGCGCCGGGTCGAAGCTCGCAGCCTTCTGCCAGACGCGCATGAACGTGTCGTGCACGGCTTCTTCGGCGAGATCGCGCCGGCGCAGGATCCGCATCGCGACGCCGATCATCGCCGGCGACTCGAGGTCGTAGATGAGGCGCAGAGAGGCGCGATCGCCGGCCGCGCAACCGCGCAGGGCGTCGCGCAGGTCGCGCGCATCGCTCGGTTTCGCCCCCGCGAAAGTTCCGGACATCGAGTTCTTCTCCACATGACGACCATACACATGGCGGAGCCCTGCGGATGCAGCATGAAAATTTTTTCAACCGCTTCTGCATCCAGACGCGCAGGTGGCGTGTATCCGCCCCGTCAGCCGGGACGACCGGCGCAGAAATACGGGAGACACCCAATGATGAAACGCACCCTCGTCGCAGCCCTTCTCGCCAGCAGCGCAGCTTTCGCCGGCGCGGCTCAGGCCCAGACGGTTGCGGCCCTCGTGGGCGACGACACGCTCGCCATGGTGGACGTCAAGGCCGCCAAGGTCACCAAATCGGTGAAGATCACCGGCGCCAGCGGCAAGATCCTGGGCATCGACGTACGTCCGGCTGACGGCATGCTCTATGCGCTCGCCGCCGACGGAACCGTCTACACGGTCGACACGGCCGGCAAGGCGACCATGAAGTCCAAGCTCGAGACGACGCTGGCCTCCGGCGTCATGGCGACTGTCGACTTCAACCCGGTGGCCGACCGTCTGCGCGTCATCGGCAGCGACGGCATGAACCTCCGCGCCAATGTCGACGACGGCAAGGTGACGACCGACGGCAAGCTGAACTTCGCCGAAAAGGACATGCACAAGGGCGAAACCCCGATGATCGTCGCGGGCGCCTATACGAACTCCGTCAAGGGCGCCAAGGAGACGACCCTGTTCGACGTCGACTCGAAGATCGGCGCTTTGATCAAGCAGGCTCCGCCGAATGACGGCGTGCTCAGCGCGGTCGGCAAGTTCGGCGTCACGGCGTCCTCCTATGCCTTCGACATCGTCACCATGGGCGACAAGAACGCCGGCTACCTCATGGCGGGAGACACGCTCTATTCGGTCTCGCTCGAGACCGGCAAGGCCACCAGCGTCAGCAAGATCGGCGGCGTGACCGGCGCGGTGCGCGACATCGCCATCATGCCGGCGATGTAAGCGAGCCGGCCTGAACTAGACGACATCCGCCGGCATGAGCTCCAAAATGCTCGTGCCGGCGATCAGCGGCGTTCCGGCCGCAATCGCCTCTTCGGCGCGATCCGTCCGGATCATCGCAAGTCCCCGGTCGCCTGCGGCAGACCCCATCGTGCCGACCACGAGGTCGCCCGCCCGGATCTCGACGCCCGGCCCGGGCGAAGGCCCGCGCAGATGCACCGGAATGATCCGTTTGCGCGCCGTGCCGCGGTGCTCGACGCGCGAGACGACCTCCTGTCCGATGTAGCAGCCCTTTTTGAAGTCGACGCCGTGGATCAGGTCCATGTCGGCGTCATGCGGAAACGTCTCCCCGAAGGCGAAATCGACCCCGCCCTTCGGTACGCCGCAGCGAATGCGATGCCCTTCGTAATCATCGGCCGTCGCGCTCGCGGCCGCTCGCGCTTCGCGCCGCGACAGGATGGAGCGACGCCCGAGCGCGACATGGCGCGGGTCGTCATAGACCAGGCCCTCGCCAGGTTCGCCGTCCCAAAGGGCCAGAACGCCCAGCGCCTCAAGGGCGGGATCGGCGGCGCCCGACAGGTCTCGCAGCGTCACCTTGGCGCGAAGTCGATAGAGTGACAGTCGCTTGATGAGATCGGCGATCTGCGCCATCGGCGTATCGAGAAGGAAGCCGTCCTTGTCCTCCACGATCAGGAAGTCGAACAGGATCTTGCCCTGCGGGCTTAAAAGCGCCCCGAAGCCCGCAGCCTCCAGGCTCACATGATCCATGTTGCAGGTGACAAGCCCTTGCAGGAAACTCCGCGCATCCTCCCCTTCGACGCGAACCACGCCGCGGTCGTCGAGAAATGCTGATGCCATGAATTCTGTCTCCACCCGTGCTGCACGGGCTTAGGTAATCACTCGCCGCGACGGGACAAGCCTCATTCGTCCGGGGTGAAGACATGCCAGGTCGCGTCGGCCCCGATGGATACCCGATGCAGCAGGAGGCCGCCCTTCGAATTGACGGCGCCCAAATCCTCGAACCGGACACATCTGAGCATGTGCAGGCGCGTCGCCTCATCCGGGTCTTTTGGGGGGCTGACCGCAAAGGCCGGCCACACGAAACTTTCAAAGGGTCCGCGCTTGACGGTCACGAAAGGCGCCTCCAGCACCGCCTGCAGGATCGCCAGCATCTCGCGGCCTTCCCGGTCGAACGAACGCGTCTTCAGGACCGCAAGCGGGTCGAAGCCTGGCCCCTTCTTCAGGCCACGCTGGAAGATCGGCGGCACCTCGTTCCATTCCACCGGACTGCGCAGCTTTTCGAGATCGCGTGTCGCCGTGGCTTCGAGGATTTTTGAGCGCAGCGCGGCTATGCGGGGTGGCAGCGAGTCGAAATCGGTCCGCGGTTCGGACACGATGTCGCGCGGCGGCTCAGGCTTGGTCTTGCGGGGTTCTTTCGCCATCGGCGGAGACTAGCGGCGGAATATGGCCGCCGGAAGTCGCCCATCCTCGGTCGGCAGGAAGCTTGTATGATGCGAGCTCATGGACCGTGCGCACGCTGCCAGCGGCTCAGTGCTTGCTGACCAGCGAGAACTCGCCGCAACGGATCCGGTCCGGCAGCTTTTCCGCGAAGGATGCAACCGGATCTTCGCCGTACGTGACGACGAGTTCCTGGAATGCGGCGAACAGGGCGGCATGCGCGAAACAATCGCCTTCGATCCCAGCGAGAATCGCTTCGGCGAACGCCTCCGTCACATAGCCCATGGCGACGCGGCGCTCATCGTCGGCGCCCGGGTCTTCGAAGGTGGGAATCGAGTGTTCTGTCATGTCGGGCCGGACTGTAACCTCTGCCATGGGCGGCTGCGACAATCGTCTTTAAGAAAGGTTAACGCCTGTGGAAAAGCCTGTCCGGCCCCGTGACGGCCGGGATGTCAGCCCCCGCTGTAGCGGGTCGAGATCTCGCGGGTGATCTTCCCGCCTTCCTGCAGATAGCGCCCGATCATGATTTCGGCATTCGGAGTACAGGTCCGGTACGTTACTTCGAAACCCCTGTATCCCTTGTTGTAAGCGCCAGCCAGTCGTTCGCGCCGCGGCTCGGTCGTAACCTCCGCCTCCATCAAGGCCTCCATGCGGGCCCGCCAGGCGTCGCCGTCGCTTGCGCCGCAGAGCGCGCGCAAGAAAGCAAGCGATCCCATGATTTCCGAAAGCCGCATCAGCTGCGGTTCGTAAGGCGGAGGCGGACCCTCTGTCACCGGCGGCGGCGCTGCCTCACCCGGCACGGCTTTCGCCGGAACGGCTGCCGCGCCCGCGCCCGGCGCCTTCGGCTTGCGCTTGGCGTCCCTTGGCGCGCCGGGACGCTGCGCGGGACGGCGTCCGTCCACGCCGGGCGGCAGGGCGCCGGGCGGCGCATAACCGCGCGGCACGACGTAATAACCCGGGGGAGGCGGCGGCGGCGCGGGTTGGGGGGCGGCGCGCCAGAACGGTTGAAAGAACTGCGCCTGGGCCGCGCCGGGCGCGATCCCGAGCGCCAATGCGAGCCCGAGGGCCGCGGCTGGCAGCTCCACCGTCAGGGAGAATCTTGAACGGGAATCACGTTCCATTCCGCCGCTCTATCACGAGACGCGCCGCCGCCAGAACTCTCTGGAGGTTCGGCGTGGTCTTTAACGCACCCAGGTCGTCCGGATTTGCCCAAATCAATTCCGGCGCTTCTTCAGATGGTTCGCCTTCGCCTGAGATCCAATGGGCGGCAAACGTCATGACGACGAAATGCCGCCGGACGCGGCCGTCCTCGTCACGGTCGAAGACCTGGGTGTGGGCGGCGAAATCGACGAGCTCGGCCACCACGCCGGTTTCCTCCGCCAATTCGCGCAGAGCAGCCTGCTCGACCGTCTCGCCGAGCTCGACCACTCCGCCCGGCAGAGAGAACGCCTGCGGGTTGGGTGCGGCCGTTCGGGCGCCGAGCAGGACGCGGCCCTCGCGGAACACCGCGACGCTGGCGGCGAGAAATGGCCGGTCGGGATAGAGGCGGCTCATCGCATCTCCGTCATGGATACAGACGCTCCTTGCGCCAAGGGCCTTCGGGCGCGTCGCGCCGGAACGTCACGCGGTCATGCAGCCGGAACGGCTTGTCCTGCCAGAACTCGATTTGCACAGGCATGATCCGATACCCGTTCCAGTGCGGGGGGCGCGGCACTTCGCCAAGTCCGAATCGGGCCGCCTCGCGGGCGACCGCCTTCTCGAGCGCGAACCTGCTTTCAAGCGGCCGCGACTGTTTGCTGGCCCAGGCGCCTATGCGGCTGTCACGTGGACGGCTGGCGAAATAAGCGTCCGCCTCCGCGTCCGAAACGAGCGCGACGGGGCCTCGAATGCGAACCTGTCGACGAAGCGACTTCCAGTGAAACACCAGCGCCGCCTTCATGTTGTACGTGAGCTCGGCGCCCTTTGCGCTTTCGCTGTTCGTGTAAAACACGAACCCGCCGGGCTCCAGCCCCTTGAGCAGGACCATCCTGGCGTCCGGCAGGCCGTCCGGATCGACAGTCGCCAGCGTCATGGCGTTGGGGTCGTTGACCTCGCGTTCCGATGCCTCCTTAAACCAGGCTTCGAACAGCGCGAAGGGTTCGCCGGCGTCGGTAAAGTCACTGCTCGTTAACGGGTTCAATGTTTATCTGACCTTGGTTGTTTTCAGATCACAGACTGGACGCATGTCCGGTCTGCATCTACTCACCATACCATACCGCGTGGTCGCATTCCGATGGTCAGGGCATGCATGATTCGATTTCTGATGCTCGCCGCCGTGGCGTCATGCCTCGGTGGCTGTTCAACCGTATTTCCGTTGCCCTCGTTCATCTCGTCTGATGACGTCACGGGCTCCATTCATAAGTCTCCCTCGCCGCTCTCAAAGAAACTCGACGCCGAGGATTGGCGCCGCGCGCATGCCGCCCTTGGCGTCGCGCTCGATCCTCAGGGCAATGGCGCTTCCGTGTCCTGGAGCAATCCGCTGTCTGGCATGAAGGGGAGCTTCGTGCCGATCAGCGACGCCTATCCGCGCGACGACCGGATCTGCCGCGTCTTCATGGCCGAAATCGGCGCTCAGGGCTCCGATCAGGTGCAGGGCACGGGTTGCCGCGACAGGTCGGGCGAGTGGGCGGTCAGCGACGTCAAGCCGAAGCCGCGCAACTCCTGATCAATCGCCTCTGCGCGGCGGACTCTTTCCGCGCCCCGAGCGGCCCGTCGAATGCGACCCAGAGTTGCGTTGTGACGCCTTGCGCAAGCCACGGCAGCGCCCACATAAGTGACGAGACATTAACGCTCGCGCCGCTTGGGCGGGCGATCAAACGGGCTCATTCATGCGCGATCCATACATCATCCTCGGGGTGAGCAAATCGGCTGCCGCCGACGAGATCAAGAAGGCGTTCCGGCGGCTGGCGAAGAAATATCACCCGGACCAGAACACGAACGATCCGAAGGCGCAGGAGAAGTTCGCGGAAGCCAGCGCCGCCTATGAAATTCTCGGCGACGAGAAGAAACGCGGCCAGTTCGACCGCGGGGAAATCGACGCGGAGGGCAAGCCGCGCGGCTTCGAGGGCTTCGGCGGCGGGCAGGGCGGGTTCCGCCGCGGCGGCGCAGGCGCCGGAGGTCCCGGCTTTGAACATTTTGAATTCGACATGGGCGGCGCCGGTCCCTTCGGACGCGGCGGGGGCGGTCGTGCAGGGGGCTTCGATGCGAGCGACATTTTCGCCGACCTCTTCGGCGGCGCCCGCGGCGCCAAGAGCCGCGCCCCGCAACGTGGCCAGGACGTGAGCGAAACCTTCACCATTTCGCTGGCGGACGCCGCTCATGGCTCCAGCGCGCGTGTCACGCTGCCGAATGGGAAGAAGCTCGATGTGGCGATTCCCGCCGGCATGGAGGACGGCAAGCAGATCCGCCTCAAGGGCCAGGGGCTTCCCGGACAGGGAGGCGGACCGGCGGGCGACGCCATGATCACGGTGAAAATCGCCAAACATCCGTATTTCAGGGTCGAGGGGCGCGATCTGCGGCTCGACCTGCCGCTGACGCTGTACGAGGCCGTGCTCGGCGGTACGGTCGAAGTGCCGACGCTTGCCGGCAAGGTGGAAATGTCGGTCCCGCCGGGAAGCAACGGCGGCCGCACAATGCGTCTGCGGGGCAAGGGACTTCCGGCGGGAGACGGCAAGACGGCGGGCGACCTGCTCGTCACCTTGCGGGTGCTTCTGCCGGATGGCGCTGCGCCTGACCTCGAGGACCTGATGCGCAAATGGCGCGACGAGCGTCCTTACGCGCCGCGCAAGGATCTCGCCTGAGATGACCGGCGGTCAGGGCTTGCGGATCGCCTCGCTCAGGCGCGCCGCGAGTCTTGCCAGGTCGGCCCGATCCATTCCGCCCGTAAGAGCATAGCCCATGCCCTCGGCGACGAACCATGAGACGCCGCGTCCATTCGCCTCGCGCGCCTGAATGATCGCCATGTCGGGGCTTTCCGCCCGCCCGACCAGCAGGCCGACGCGGCCGCTGGCGAGGCTGTCGTAGAGGACGAAGCCGTCGAGGCCCGCGAAGCCAGGCGTCAGCCGCACCCCGCGGGCGCGCAGGTCCGGGCCGAGGTCGGGGAGCTTGATCGTCGCGCGCAGCCATGTCGTCAGAAACGCTGAAATCTCCGCGGCGTCGGCGCTGTCGAGGTCAAGCCTCAGGTCGTCGCGCCCCGCCATGGACCCTTGCGCCTCGAGCGCCCGGCGCGAAAACGCAAAGGGCGACCGGGCCGACGAGAGCGAGATCGGCGCAGGCCCGACGCTCTGGCCCATCATTCCGACCGCGCTCGCGCCCGCCAGCACGGCGAGGCCGCCGCCCAGGAAAGCCAGCGCGGTCAGCCCCATCAGCCGCTGCCTCCGTCCGGCCTCGATCATGCCGATGCGATGCTGCGGCTGTCGGATCGGCGCCTCGCCGGCCACCAGGGGCGTGGGCGAACTCGGCACGCATCGCAACGTCGCCTCACGGGCGCCCA
>JAIEQX010000356.1 GCA_019747375.1 Beijerinckiaceae bacterium
ACGTCGATCGTCTATGTCACGCAAAATGACATCAATCCGAACATTTCGAATTACGTCGATGCGCTCTACTTCACCATTACGACGCTGACGACGACGGGCTTTGGCGACATCACGCTGATCGGACCGGGCGGGAGGATCCTTGCGGTCATCATCATGGTGGTGGGTGTCGGATTGTTCCTTCGCTTGCTACAGGCGGTTTTCCGCCCCTACAAGGTCCGGCACGAGTGCCCGTCCTGCGCGCTCCAGTTGCATGACATCGACGCCGTCCATTGCAAGCATTGCGGACGCGTTCTGTTCATTCCCGATGAGGGGGCTGTCTAGAATCAGCCCGCGGTCGGAAGCGATCCGGCATCCGCGCCCTTTGGGCGATTGACCGGCAAAGACATGCCGGTCGCGATGTAGTGCACCGTCTCGGCGATATTGGTTGCATGATCGCCGATGCGCTCGATGTTCTTCGAGCAGAAAAGCAGGTGGATGCAAAAGGAAATATTTCGGGGATCTTCCATCATGAACGTGAGCAGATCGCGAAACACCGAATCTTCCAGAGCGTCAAGTTCGCTGTCGCGTGTCCAGACCGCGTGAGCGCGCTCGATGTCGCGCCCCTCAAACGCCTCAAGCACGTCGCGCAACTGGCGCGCCGCAAGGTCGCTCATATGCTTCAACCCTACGGCGAGACGCGGCACACGATCGTCGACGCCCAGAACGATGGCCCGCTTTGCGATGTTCTTGGCGAGATCCCCCGTACGCTCAAGGTCGCCGGCGATGCGGATCGCGCCCACGAGTTCGCGCAGATCGACCGCCATCGGCTGACGCCGTGCGATGGTGGCGACAGCCTTGTCCTCGATCTCCCGCTGCAACGCATCGAGCCGCGGATCGGTCTCGACGACCGAACGCGCCAGTCCTGCGTCGAGCTGCGTCAAGGAGTCCATGGCCCTCGACAGCATCTGTAGGGAAATCGCGCCCATCTGGGACAGCAACGCAATGATAGACTTCAGTTCGGCGTCATAGGATTTGACGATATGCTCGCTCATGGCGCCCTCGCGGTCGATCAGCCGAAGCGGCCGGTGATGTAGTCCTGGGTCTGCTTCTGCGTGGGCGCGGTGAACAATTGCGAAGTGTCGCCAAATTCGATCAGTTCACCGAGATACATGAAGGCCGTGCGATCGGAGATGCGGGCCGCCTGCTGCATGTTGTGCGTCACGATGGCGATCGTGTACTGGGCCTTCAGCTCTTCAATAAGTTCTTCAACTTTGGCGGTCGAAATTGGGTCGAGCGCCGAACAGGGCTCGTCGAACAGGATCACTTCAGGGCGGATCGCCACCGTACGGGCGATGCACAGACGCTGTTGCTGACCGCCGGACAGGCTGAGCCCGCTGGCGCCGAGCTTGTCCTTGACCTCGTTCCAGAGCGCGGCGCCGCGAAGCGCCGCTTCGACGCGGCCCGCCAGCTCACTGGCCGAAAGCTTCTCGTAAAGCTTGATGCCGAAAGCGATGTTATCGAAGATCGTCATCGGAAACGGCGTCGGTTTCTGGAACACCATGCCGACGCGGGCGCGCAGCAGATTGAGATCGAGACTCGGATCCAGGATATTCTCTCCGTCAAGCAGAACCTCTCCCTCGGCGCGCTGGCCAGGATAGAGATCGTACATGCGGTTCAGCACGCGCAGCAGTGTAGACTTGCCACAGCCAGACGGTCCGATGAAGGCCGTCACGGTATTGGCGTAGAGGGGAAGATTTACGTTTTTCAACGCTTTCGTTGCGCCGTAGTAAAAATCAAGGTTTCGAATTTCGAGTTTCGTACGCAGCGCGCCGGGCGCGACATGCGGTGGGACCGCAGTGGCGGCGGCTATCGCTTGTTGCGAAGACATGAGTTGAACCTCGCTCATTTCTGGGTCCTTTCGGCGCCAAGAAGGCGCGCCACGATGTTCAGCGCAAGAACCGCCAGCGTGATGATCAGCGCGCCCGTCCAGGCGAGCTGGCGCCAATAGGCATAAGGGCTCTGCACGAAATTGTTGATGGTGACCGGGAGGTTCGCCATCGTGTTGGTGAAGTCGAGGCTCCAGAACTGGTTGCTCAGCGCGGTGAAGAGCAGCGGCGCTGTCTCACCCGCGACGCGCGCCGTCGCCAGCAGGATGCCGGTGATGATGCCGGTGCGCGCCGCCCGGTAGGCGACGCGACGGATCATGATGGAGCGCGGCAGGCCGAGGGCGGAGGCGGCCTCGCGCAACTGGTTGGGGACGAGAAGCAGCATGTCCTCCGTCGTGCGCACCACGACAGGCACCACGATGACCGCCAGGGCCAGTGAACCGGCCAGCGCCGAGAAGCCGCCCATTGGGATGACCACCGCGCCGTAGATGAACAGGCCGATGACGATGGAAGGAGCGCTCAGCAGGATGTCGTTGATAAAGCGCACCGTCGTCGTGAGCCTGTCGTGGCGGCCATATTCCGCCAGATAGGTGCCGGCAAACAACCCGATGGGCGCCCCTAGCGCGACCCCCACGACCGTCATGATCAGCGAACCGACGAGCGCATTGGCGAGGCCGCCTGTGGTCGAGCCAGGCGGCGGCGTCATCTCGGTGAAGACGCTCAGGGTCAGGCCGGCAAAGCCGTTCCAGAACAGCGTAAAGAGGATCAGGCCAAGCCAGGTGAGGCCAAAAATGGCCGCGCCGTAGCAGAGCATGCGGATGACGATGTCGACGCGACGGCGTGATGCATAAATCGGGTTCATGGCTCAGGTCCCCGCCTTGCGTTGCAGCCTTGCGAGCATGACGCGCGCTGTGGCGAGCACGAAGAAGGTCAGGACGAACAGCAGCAGGCCAAGCAGGATCAGGGCGGACTGATGCACGCCGTCGGCTTCTGCGAATTCGCTCGCAATGGCCGCCGAGATCGTGGTGCCAGGGGCGAAGATCGATCCTGAAATCTGGAAGGAATTGCCGATGATGAAGGTGACGGCCATGGTTTCGCCGAGCGCGCGGCCGAGCGCCAGCATGACGCCGCCGATGACGCCGACCCGCGTGTACGGAATGACGACATTGCGCACCACTTCCCAGGTCGTGCAGCCGAGACCGTAGGCCGACTCCTTCAGGATCGGCGGCACCGTCGAAAACACATCACGCGAGATGGCCGTGATGAACGGCAGGATCATGATGGCCAGAACCAGAGACGCATTGAAAAGACTTAGATAGGAGGGCGGGCCTGCAAAAATCGCGTTCAGTACGGGCACGTTCTGGAAGATGGCGATCATGGTCGGCTGAAAATGATCGGTCAGGAACGGGGCCAGCACGAAGAAGCCCCACATGCCGTAGATGATGGAGGGAATGCCGGCCAGGAGTTCAATGGCGATGCCGAACGGCCGCCGCAGCCATACCGGACAAAGTTCAGTCAGGAAGATCGCTATGCCGATGCCCACCGGCACGGCGATCAGCATGGCGAGCAGCGCGGTGACGAGCGTGCCGTAGATGGGCCCCAGCGCGCCGAGCACTGGCTCGTCAAGCTGCGGCGCCCAGCGACGCGTCCAGAGAAACTCGAACCCGAAGGCCTTCATGGCCGGCCAGGCGCCCACGACAAGGGACACGATAATGCCGCCAAGGATCAGCAGGACCGTCATCGCTGAGATGCGGGTGATCCAGTAGAACGCCCGGTCGCCAAATTTGAAGGCGGCGAGCGCGCGGGCGCGATCGACTATCTTTTCGGCGGGCGCAACGCCCGGAGCGACCATGTCTGTCACGCGACCTCCCCGGGTCCCTCCGACGCCGGGCGCCGGAACTCTGTCATGCACGAACACACCTCACATAACAGAGGAGGAGGCTTTCGCCTCCCCCTCGCGGTCTCTTACTTCAACTGGAGTTCCTTGCTCCAGGTGTCCTTGATCAACTTGACGACCGCGTCCGGCATCGGGATGTAGTCGAGCTCTTCAGCCATCTTGTCGCCCTTCTCGAACGCCCAGGTGAAGAATTTGATCGCCTCGGCGGACGCAGCCTTGTCGGCCGGCTGCTTGTGCATGAGGATGAAGGTCGCGGCCGTGATCGGCCATGACTGATCGCCGGGCTGGTTGGTCAGGATCTGGTAGTAGCCGGGCGAGTTCGCCCAGTCGGCATTGGCCGCGGCGGCCTGGAATGACGCGATGGTCGGTTGAACTGTCTTGCCAGCTGCATTGATCATCGACGCATAGGTCAGATTGTTCTGCTTTGCGTATGCGTATTCCACATAGCCGATCGAGTTCTTGGTCTGGCCCACGTTTCCGGCGACGCCTTCATTGCCGCGGGCGCCCACGCCAGCCGGCCATTCGACGGCCGTGCCGACGCCGACCTTCGACTTCCACTCGGGACTGACCTTGTTGAGATAGTCGGTGAAGTTGAACGTCGTGCCGGAGCCGTCCGACCGGCGAACCACGGTAATGGCCGTCGAGGGCAGCTTGACGCTCGGGTTCAGCTTGACGATGGCTGGATCGTTCCAGGCCTTGATCTTGCCGAGGTAGATGTCGGCGAGCGTCGGGCCGTCAAGGACGAGTTCGTTCGACTTCAGTCCCTCAATGTTCACCACGGCGACGATCGCGCCCATGACCATGGGCCACTGCGTCAGGCCGCCCTTTGCAAGCGCGTCGGCCTTGAGCGGCGCATCGGAGGCGCCGAAGGTGACGGTCTTGGACTGAATCTGCTTGATGCCGGCGCCGGAGCCGATGGACTGATAGTTCAGGCCGTTGCCGGTTTCAGTCTTGTAGGCGTCAGCCCACTTGGAATAGACCGGGAACGGAAAGGTCGCGCCAGCGCCCGTGATGTCGACGGCGTGAGCGGCGGTCGCCAGAGTGGCGAAGCAAGCCACTGCTGCGGCTCGAAAAATCGGCTTGAGGTGCATGATAGCCCCTTTTGTGTTGCGGATGAGATCAGGGACCGGGACGGCCCGCCTGAGGTCTCTCTGCGCACCCTCGGGAGAGCGCATGCCCTTTCTCTTAAGAAGCTTCAATGACGCTTTTACGACACCGTCCTGCCGGCCCGCAGACCGCCATGCTCAGCCACGCAGCGGCTGGATCAACTCGTCACGGATCTCGGCGACCCCTTCGACGGTCGGCACGAACTTGAGCAGGACGAATTCGATGCCCATCGCCTCGTATGCGTGCAATTGCTCGCGCACCTGTTCGGGCGTGCCGACGCAGCCCGCCTTCATGGCGGGGCCGATGCGCGACTGAATCTTCCGCTGGTCGGCATCCGGACCGGTCGTCAGCAGCTTCATGGCGTTTTCGGCAGCCTTTTCGCGGCTGGACCCGAACGCCACGAAGGGATTGAGCGCATAACGCACCTTGCGGCCCAGACGCGACGCCTTCTCGTTCATGACTGAAATGGAGCGGCGCAGGCTTTCCTTCACCTCATCGACCGACGAGGCCTCCTTGTCATAGTCGAGGAACCACCAGTCGCCGCTGCGGGCGACCATGTCGAGACCGCGAGGGCTTCGGCTGGCCGTGAAAATTTCGGGCGGGGTCGCGCTGGCGGGCCGCAACCGAAGCTCCGTCGCGTCGATGTCGAAAATCCGCCCCTTCCGGGTGAAGGGCGTCTGCGTCCAGACTCCGCGCAGGATGTCGACAAACTCCTCGGCGCGCGCATAGCGGTCTTCGTTGCCGAGTTCGATATCGCCGCCAAACATGCGGGCTTCCTCGACATTCCATCCAGTCACCAGGTTGATGACCATGCGGCCCTTGGCGATGCGATCCAGGGAAGCCGCCATCTTGGCCACCATCACGGGGTGCCAGAGGCCGGGATGGACCGCCACCATGGCTTTCATCCGTTTCGTCTGCGCCGAAATGGCGGAGGCCAGCACCCAGGCCTCGAGGTCGGCGCCGAGATGCCGTTCGGCGAATAATGCGATGTCGAAGCCCGCTTCATCGGCCGCGAGCAGGACGTCGCGCGCCAGATCATAGGCAGGATCGGACGTTCCCGACGCAAGAGGGGCCAGCGCGCCCTCGACCGAGCGGTCTATTTCGGGCGACCCGACAGTGACGTGCGGAAGTGGGGCATAGAGTCCGAACTGCATTTTATTGTTCCCCAAGCGGCATCAAGGCCATCATACGCTTTTTGGGGAGGTTGCAACCGGCGCGTCGTCGGCGCGCTCAGGAGCCGCGCTTTTTCACATAGAGTTCGAGTTTGTGGCGGACGATTTCATAGCCCCGTTCGGCGGCGATGCGCGCCTGCAGTTCCTCGATTTCTTCGGAATGAAATTCGATGACTTGTCCGGTCTCGATATCGATCAAATGATCGTGGTGCTCCCGGTCGGCGTTCTCAAAACGGGCGCGGCCCTCCTCGAAGGCGTGCCGCTGGATTGCGCCACGGTCGGCGAGCAGCCGAAGAGTCCGATAGACGGTGGAGAGCGAAACGCTGCCGTCCAGCGCGTAAGCCCGATGGTACAGTTCGTTGGCGTCTGGATGATCGTCCGCCCCCGCCAGCACGCGCAGAATGACCTTGCGCTGCTGCGTCATGCGCACGCCCTCGGCCCTGAGGTCCGCCTGAAATCTTTCAAACCGGCTGTCGCTGTCGCCCATCCCTCCTGATTAGTCCAGTTGCATTGCATGTGCAAGTCCTAGTTGCAGATCACTTGCATGTGCATTGACAGTTGCAACTCGTTCGCATTAGCCTTGCTAAGCTGCAGGGAGTGCGTTCATGACTCGTTTCAAGATCTTGCGCGGACGATGGAGCGCCTCAAGCGGGGCGCTAGCCGTCGGCCTCGCCTTGGCTTTGCTGCTGTCCTCCGGTCCGGCCTCGGCCCAGGGGCGCAAGAATCCAAATCAGCCTCTGCGGGTGGTGACGACCTTCACGATCATTCAGGACATCGCCCAGAATGTCGCCGGGACGGCAGCCGTCGTCGAGTCCGTGACGAAGCCCGGCGCCGAGATCCACGATTACCAGCCGACCCCTCTCGACATCGTCAAGGCGCAGGCCGCCGACCTGGTGCTCTGGAACGGCCTCAACCTCGAACTCTGGTTCGAGAAGTTCTTCGCCAATGTCAAAGACGTGCCGAGCGCCGTGGTGAGCGACGGCGTCGAACCCATGCCGATCTCGGAAGGGTCCTACACGGGCAAGCCCAATCCGCATGCCTGGATGTCGCCCACGAATGCGCTGATCTATGTCGAGAATATTCGCAAGGCGCTGGCCGCGGCGGACCCCGCCAACGCGGAGGTCTACGCGCGCAACGCCGCCGCCTATTCCGACAAGATCCGCAGCCTCGACGAACCGTTGCGCAAGCGACTTGCATCCATTCCGCCGGCGCAGCGCTGGCTGGTGACGAGCGAGGGGGCTTTCAGCTATCTGGCGCGCGATTTCAATCTTCGCGAGGCCTATCTCTGGCCGATCAACGCCGACCAGCAGGGCACGCCCCAGCAGGTGCGACGCCTGATCGACATCGTGCGCAAGAACAAGATCCCGGTGATCTTCAGCGAGAGTACGATCTCGGATAAGCCCGCCAAGCAGGCGGCGCGGGAGACCGGGGCGCGCTATGGAGGCGTGCTGTATGTGGACTCGCTGTCCGATGAACGCGGACCCGTGCCGACCTTCCTGAAGCTTCTGGAAGTCACTGTCGAGACCGTCGCGAAGGGATTTGGCGCATGAGGCCCCCGGGCGTCGACACGCCTGTCATGGACGCGCGGGCGCCACTGCGGGTCGCCCCGTCCATCGAGGTCGATTCCGTCTCGGTCGCCTATGCGAGCGGCGTGAAAGCGCTGCGGGATGTGTCGTTTCATCTCGGCGACTCGACGATCTGCGCGCTGATCGGCGTGAATGGTTCGGGAAAATCGACCCTGTTCAAGACCCTTATGGGATTTCTCTCCCCCTCCACGGGCCGGGTGTCCATCGCGGGCCTTCCGGTGAAGGAAGCGCTTGGGAAAGGCCTCGTCGCCTACGTGCCGCAAAGCGAGGACGTCGACTGGAATTTCCCAGTCCTGGTCGAGGATGTGGTCATGATGGGCCGCTACGGCCACATGAATTTCCTGCGCAGGCCGAGCCGCGCCGACAAGGCGGCGGTCAGTGCGGCGCTGGAGCGGGTTGGCATGCTCGACCTGCGCAAACGTCAGATCGGCGAGTTGAGCGGCGGCCAGAAAAAGCGCGCCTTTCTGGCGCGTGCGCTGGCGCAGGGCAGCGAGATCATTCTGCTCGACGAACCTTTCACGGGCGTGGACGCCGGCACCGAGGCCGCCATCATCGCGCTGCTGCGCGGGTTGCGCGAAGACGGCCGGCTGATCTTCGTCTCCACTCACAATCTCGGCAGCGTGCCCGACTTCTGCGACCAGGTTGTGCTGCTCGACAAGACCGTCGTGGCGGCGGGCCCGACGCAAACGACATTCACGCAGGACAATCTCGACCTGGCTTTCGGCGGAGTGCTGCGCCATCCGCGCGCGACGGCGCGCCCACCCGCTGTCGCCGAGGCGCTATCGTGATCGACCTGCTGCTGGAGCCTTTCACCTATTCCTACATGACGCGCGCCATATGGGTCGGCGCGCTCGTGGGCGCGGTTTGCGGCTTTCTGTCATGCTATCTGATCCTCAAGGGCTGGGCGCTGATGGGCGACGCGCTGGCGCATGCGGTGGTGCCCGGGGTGGCGCTCGCCTATTGGCTCGGTCTGCCCTATGCGTTCGGCGCCTTCACGTCGAGCCTCATTGCCGCCTTCGGGATTTCCTTCGTGCGGCGGATCACGCAATTGCGCGAAGATGCGATCATCGGGCTCGTCTTCACCAGCATGCTCGCGATCGGCCTGATGATGGTGTCGATGAATCCGACATCCGTGGATGTGCAGTCGATCATTCTGGGCAACATTCTGGCGATCTCGGATGGAGACGTCCTGCAGGTGGCGATCATCGCGGGCGTATCGATGGGCGTTCTCGCGCTCCGCTGGAAGGATCTGATGTTGACCTTCTTCGACGAGAACCAGACGCGCGCCATCGGCCTCGATCCGTGGCGCATGCGCATCCTGTTTTTCGTGCTGCTCAGCGCCTGCACGGTCGCTGCGCTGCAGACCGTGGGAGCCATCCTGGTCATCGCCATGGTGGTGACGCCCGGGGCCACCGCCTATCTGCTGACTGACCGCTTCGGCGTGATGATCTGGCTCTCGATGGCGATCGGCGCCGCCACCAGCGCGGTCGGAGCCTACGCCAGCTATTTTCTCGACGGCGCGACCGGCGGACTCATTGTGGTTCTGCAGACGCTGGCTTTCCTGACCGCCTTTGTGTTTGCGCCAAAACATGGACGCATCGCGGCTCGCCGCGCCGCGCGGGCGAGCGCATGAACGGCGCTCTCAGCTGGATCACACAACCGCTGGCGCATGAATTCATGCAGCGCGGCCTTGTGGTCGCGGTCCTGGTGGCTGTCGTTTGCGCCCTGCTCTCCTGCTATCTCGTGCTGAAGGGCTGGTCGCTGATGGCGGATGCGGTTTCGCACGCCGTTCTGCCCGGCATCGTCCTCGCCTATGTGCTGAAAATCCCGCTGACAATCGGCGCTTTCGTGGCCGGGCTCGCGTGTGCGCTGGGCACCGGATACCTCAAACAGCACAGCCGCGTGCGGGAAGACGCCGTCATGGGCATCGTCTTCTCGGGCATGTTCGCGCTGGGCCTCGTGATGTTCGTCAAGATCGACACCGATCAGCACCTGAACCATATTTTGTTCGGCAATCTCCTCGGCGTGCAATGGCGCGACGTGATCGAGACGGCGGCGATCACATGTCCGGCGATCGCCCTGGTGCTTCTGCGCCGTAAAGACCTGATGCTGTATTGTTTCGACCCGGCTCATGCCCGTGCGATCGGCCTGCCCGTCAATGTCCTGCATTTCGGGCTCCTGTCCTTGATTGCGCTCACCATCGTGGCCTCGCTCAAGGCGGTGGGCATCATTCTCGTGATCGCCATGATGATTGCGCCGGGCGCCATCGGCTTCCTGCTGTCGAAGCGCTTCGACCGCATGCTGGCGATCAGCACCGCCTCAGCCTTGATCTCGAGCGTGACGGGCACGCTGCTCAGTTTCCACATCGATGCAGCGACAGGCCCCACCATCGTGGTCGTGCAGACAGGTCTCTTTATGCTGGCGCTTCTCTGGTCCCAGCGTACGCGCCCGACCGTCGCTGCATGATCGCGCGAAGATGATTTGAACGTTTCCGGGGTCTCGTCGATTTTGCCGGCATGACACAGATCGACAAGCACTTCATCCCGCATGCCCGCAAAACATTCGCGGCGCTTCTCATCACCACATGCCTCGTCTCCTCCCACCCGGCGCTCGCGCAACGCGAGGCAAGGCAGATCCAGTCTTCCGCAGGACCCATCCAGGTCGAGACGATCGCGCAAGGCCTCGAGAACCCATGGGCTCTCGCCTTCCTGCCGGACGGCCGCATGCTCGTCACCGAAAAGCCCGGACGGCTTCGCCTTGTCTCCGCCAAGGGCGAGATTTCGGACGCGCTCACGGGCGTTCCGCGCGTCTTTGCGCGCGGCCAGGGCGGGCTTCTGGATGTCGTGCTTGCGCCGGACTTCGCAACCAGCCGGACGGTTTATCTGAGCTTCGCGGAGCCGGGCGACGGCGGACTTGCCGGCACGGCGGTGGCGCGCGGCAAACTCAATGACGCAGGCACGGGCCTCGAAGGAACCAAGGTGATCTTCCGGCAGGAGCCGAAGGTCGACGGCGGCAATCATTTCGGTTCGCGTCTTGTCTTTGCGCCTGACGGGAAGCTGTTCGTCACCATGGCGGACCGCTTCAAGTTCGATCCTGCCCAGGATCTCGGCAGTCATATTGGCAAGATCGTTCGAATCAATCCCGAAGGCGGCGCGCCGGACGACAATCCCTTCGTGAAGCAGGCCGGCGCCCGGCCGGAAATCTGGTCTTATGGCCATCGCAATATTCAGGCGGCCGCCATCCACCCGCAAAACGGCTCCTGATGGGTTGCGGAAATGGGCCCGATGGGCGGCGATGAATTGAACAGGGTCGAGCGTGGCGGCAATTATGGCTGGCCGCTCGTCAGTTGGGGAAAGCATTATGACGGACGGGCGATTCCGCTGCCGCCGACCAAGCCCGATTTCGCCATGTCGACCCATCAATGGACGCCGGTTATCGCACCTTCAGGCATGAGCATCTATTCGGGCTCGATGTTTCCTCAATGGCGCGGCTCAATCCTGATCGGCGGATTGCGAGCCCAGGGCGTCGTGCGTGCGACCCTGGATGGGGACAAGTTTGCGTCTGAAGAGCGCCTCGGCCTCGGCGCACGGGTGCGCGACGTACGACAGGGCCCGGACGGAGCCATCTACGCCGTCACGGATGAAGCCAAGGGACGCGTTTTGCGACTCTCGGCTGCGCCCCGATAAGCAAAGACGTGTGCGGGAGCGTCCCGCACACGTCATGTTCGTTCAGGCGCGCGTGGCGGACCAGCCTTCGCCCTTGATCGAATTGCCGTCCACCTTGCCGGTGTAGGTCTTGCCGCCCGCCGTGAATGTGATGGCGTCGCCATTGACCTTGGCGTTGGAAATCTCGGTCGGCGAGCCCTTCAGCGTCAACGTCCCGGTCAGGTTCTGGAAAGTCTGCTTCAAGGTCAGCTGACCGTCGGGCATTTTCCAGGAGCCTTCGACCTTGGCGGGCACGATCCAGAGAAACGCACGGCAGTAGCTGGTGCATTCCTGGCTGCCGGCTTCCGCGCGCTCGTCAGGCTGCCAGTCGCCCATGTCGAAACTGTTGGAGACGACGCGCGTGCCGGGCTTCATATCCAGGATCGTCGGGCGCAGCCGCAGGTTTAGCTGGGGCAGCAGGAAAAGCGTGATGACGGTCGCATCCGAGAAATTCGTCTCGAAAATATCGCCCTGGATGAAGATCGCCTTGTCGGAGACGCCCTCCTTGGCGGCGGCGGCGCGCGAAAGCGCGACCATATCCGGATTATATTCGACGCCCGTCGCCTTCAGTCCGCGTTTGGCGGCCGTGATGACGGTGCGGCCGTCGCCGGAGCCGAGATCGTAGTGGACGTCGTTTGGCGTCACCTTGGCCATGTCAAGCATGCGGTCGACGAGCGCCTGTGCGGTCGGAACCCAGACGACGTCCTTGCCTTGCTGGCCAACCTCCGGCTGGTAATTGGAAACTGGAGCGGCGGGCTGCGCCTGTGCGAAGACGTGGCCCGAACTCAGCGCGACACTCAGTGCGATGCAGGAAGCCTGGGCAAGGGTACGAACGGTTGGGAGCGATCTCATTGGGTTTCCTTCATCGGCATGTTTTGAACTCGAACTGCAGTTGAGCAGCAAGCCCGGCGGTGAGCAAAGCGTCGCGCCGCTTACCGCCGGTCGGGCGCCAAGCTAAGTATAGTGTTGCCCAAACGTCGCATCAAATGGGAGTGAGCGGCGAGCTTTCGCTCCCGGCGCCGAGCCTTTTCAAACCACGAAACGACAGGTTGGAGGCGAGCGTTTCCGCCATGGCCTGGGCCGGCGCGCCTTTCAGGATCAACGTCAGGCCGAACGGCGCGGCGCCTGTCCCAAAATCGGCAGGTTCGATCTGAACATCCCCGACGGCGGTGACCTGGACGACATGCGCTGCATCTTGTCCGATCAGGCGAACCACTCCTTTCACTCGCAGCAGCTCGCCGCGCTGCATTTGGGCCGCTTGCGTCAGCGCCGAACGGAGAGCAGCCATCGAAAGACTGTCCGGCAGGGCCAGAAACGCCGTGGTGACGTCGCGGGTATGCTGCGCCGGCCCCGAGATCGAAAGACGCCCGCCAAAATCAGGCAGGACGGCAAGCAGATCCTGAGCCGCAACATTCGCGCCGGCGGAATGCAGGATTGGCGCGAACGGGTTCACCCGTTCGATCAATTGGCGCGCTGCAGCGACGTCGCGCTCTGCGGCGACATCGCAGCGCGTGAGAAGGACGAGGCTTGCCGACTGAAGCTGACGCAGGATCTCCGGATAGGCTTCGACCTGTTGCAGACCCGAGCGCGCATCGAAAGTCGTGACTATTCCGGCCACGTCATAGCGTTCGCGCACGAGTTCGCTTTCGGCGAGAAGATCGAGGATGGGACCAGGATCCGCAAGGCCCGTCGTCTCTAGCAGCACCCACGAAAAATCCGGAATGTTCCGATGGAGCCTGTCGTAGAAAAGGTCCTCGAGCATGGAGGCGACATCGCCCGCGCCTTCGCAGCAGGCGCAGCCGTTTTCGAGAAGGCGCGGCTGTTCGGCGCCCGCGCCGAGAAGCTGCTGGTCGATGCCGACTTCGCCGAGTTCGTTGACGATCACCATCGCGCCGTGAAATTCCGGCTCCCGAATCCAGCGTCTCAACAAGGTCGTCTTGCCGGTTCCCAGAAAGCCGGTGAGAAGGAGCAGTGGGGTCTTTCGGAGAGGCGCCATGTCAGTCCTGCCGGATCAACGCGGCGAGCGCCGCCTCGGCGATGACGACGTCTTCTTCCCTGGTCGCGCCTCCGGCCGCGACCGCGCCCACCACCTGGCCATTGTGGACGACGGGAAAACCGCCGGGAACGTTGGTGAAATCGCCGTCCATGCGGATCTGGAGGCTGACCACGTCCTCGTCGGGCGCGTAGCCGGTCGGGACACGCTGGGACGCAGCCGTCAGGGCTTTCTTGATCGTCGCCCGCAGGGAAAACAACCGCGCGCCGTCCATTTTCACGACGGCGATCTGCTGGCAACTCGCATCCACAACCGCGAGGCTCACCTGACAGCCCAATTCAGCGGCCTTGCCGATGCCCGCGGCAATCATTTTCAGCGCCGCTTCATGAGTGAGCCGATGCGTGGCGATGAAGTCCGGCATGCGACACCCTTCTCTTCAAGACCAGGGATCGATGGCGACGTGAATGGCTCCAGGCGCGCCCTCTCCCCCAACGGTATGCAGACCCTCGTCTGTCTGCGCGAGCGGGAACACATGCGTGCACAGATCTTCGAGCGGATATTTTCCGCTGGCTATCAGCTGCAGGCCGAGTTCCACGGCTTTATAGCTGTGGCCCCGCATGCCTTTCACTGTCAGGAAGCGCATGATCAGAAGATCGCTATGAAACTCAGGGATCTTCTTGAACTTGCGTCCTCCCAGAATCACGCGGCCCCGTTTCCTCGCGAGTTGAATCGCGCTCGTGACCGTTGCGGTTCCGCCCGATGCGCAGTCGATGACGAGATCCGCCATATCGCCGCCGGTCAGATCCGCCACTGTCTCCAGCAGATCTTCCTGGTCGACATTGACGGTGTGATGCGCTCCGAGCTTCCTCGCCAAGGCAAGACGCGCCTGATCGGCGGGGTTCGAAAGGCCTGTGACGATGATGTTGCCGGCGCCCGCTTCAACCGCCGCAATCACGCAGGCAAGCCCCTGCTGACCGGGGCCCTGGATAACCACGCACTCGCCGATCTTCACGCCGCCCTGCAGATAAGCCCATTCGACGCCATTGCCGAGCGGCAACGCCAGCGTAGCGAGCTTGGCCGACACGTGGTCGGGAACGCGGTGAAAGACGGAGTTGGGATGCAGGTATTGATACTGGCTGTAACCGCCCCACAGCGCCGGCTGGATCGACACGGGCGTCGATCCGTAGCGAATGGAATCCGAGCGGTTCATCGTGTCGGTCTCGTCGCAGAGACGGAAATCACCCTCGCGGCAATATCTGCAGTGACCGCAGGGCAGATATTCCTCAAGGGCGACGCGGTCGCCTTCGCGCACGCCGAACCTCCTCGACGCGTAGCGACCGAGTCTGGCGACGTGACCGACGGCTTCATGCCCAAAGATCAGCGGGCCCTTGCTCTTCGGATATGTGCCGTAATAGCCCCAGTCGCTGCCGCAGATGCCGCAGAGTTCGACCTTGAGGAGACCCGCGTCCTCTTCGGGCGTCGGCATGTCGAACTCGCGCACTTCCGTGCGGCGGCCTTCGAGGGAAACGGCGGCGGCGACCTTGCTCATTCGAGTTCTCCGCTCAGATCGACGTGTGGGCGACGCCTTCGCGAGAGACCAGCGCTTCGGCGCGCTCGCTCTGGAAAGGCTTGTCGGCCGGCAACACGAAAGCGGCCGAACGGACTGCGTGGCAGGATGGCGTCGTGCCGGGCGGGTCGATGCCGTTCTGCAGATCCAGCGCCGCCTTGCGCAGGCGGAATCGCGCCATGATGATGGCGTTGTCGGTGGAGACGAGATTCTCGCGCGTGCGATCAGAGATCGGCCCCATGCTCTCCTGCACCGACGCATCCTGCATGGCGATGCTTTCCACCCCGCTGAAGGTGCGGCCAGCCTTCTGGGCCGCGCGATCAATCATGTAGTCATTGTCCTTGTTGATCAGCGGCCGGAAGGAGCCCGGCACATATTTCACGTGAATGCCGCCGCCCTCGCTCATCACCTCGATTTCCTCTGCGGAAAGCGGACGCGTCGGGTGGTAGGTGAAACTCCAGGCGAAGCAGTTCTCGTCGTCGATCGGGACCCAGGCGTGGCCGTTGAGCGCATTGTCGCCATAGGGCGGCACCATCGTGTACCAGGGCATGATCCATTGCGTGATGCGCCAGTAATAGCTCCCCGCTTCCGCATTGCGCCGCGCGCCGATGAGCAGGCCGCCTTGCGACTCCACCACTTCGAACTTCGGCGCCGTATCTGCCTGATAGGCGGCGCCCTTGGTGGAGCGATGCAGTTTGTCGGCGTGCAGATCGCCCTTGTGCAGCCACGAGACATGACTTGAATCGATGCCGCCTTCCATCGCCTGCAGGTAATTGCATTCCTGGATGCGTTTTGAAAAGAACAGGTGGCTCCGGGGCAGCTTCGCCCATTCGAAGCCTGGCATCTCGGGCTGCTTTTCCGGCGGCCCCATATAGGTCCAGAGCACGCCGCCCATTGCCACAAGGGGATAGGACTTGAGCTTGATTTTTTGAGCATAGCCGCTTTCGGCAGGCTCGGACGGCACTTCTACGCATTGCCCCGTCACGTCGAACTTCCAGCCATGGTATGGGCAACGAAGTCCGCATTCCTCGTTGCGTCCAAACCACAATGAGACGCCGCGGTGCGCGCAGAATTCATCGATGAGCCCTAGGCGTCCCTGGCTGTCGCGGAACGCGAGAAGTCGTTCCGACAGGATCTTCATGCGCACGGGCGGGCAGTCGTTCTCGGGCAGCTCCCAATCATGCATGATCGGGATCCAGTAGCGCCGAAACAGATCGCCCATCGGTTGCCCGGGACCGGTCCGGGCGAGCAACATGTTCTGATCGTGCTTCATGGAAACCTCCCGGCGGCGGATGTTCGGGCTCCGCTCTGATCCGACATATATCCCGGGGGGCGTGCGGACCAATATCGTTTCTTGTCTGACCTATAAGAAATTCCTATGGTTTGGCCAGACAGGATATTGGCCTTGGCACCGACCGGCAGCATCACCCTCCGGCAATTGCGCTATTTCGGCGCTGTTGCGCGGGCGCGTTCGTTTTCGACTGCCGCCCGGATGCTGAACGTGTCGCAGCCCGCGCTCGGCCTTCAGGTGCGCGAACTGGAAGCGCGCCTCGGGGTCCAGCTGCTGGCGCGACATGCCCGCGGGGTTGAACTCACGGCGGTCGGACAGGTCTTCCTGGCACGTTCGGAAGAAGTGCTGGAGACATTGCAACGGGCGCAGGACAGCGTGGCCGAATTCAGGACGCAGCCCGGTCGAGATATCCTGCTCGGCGTAACGCCGACGATCGGCCGCGCCCTCTTCGAGGAGCTGCTGCTGGCGTCAGGCGATCCGGCCGGAGCCTATGTCGTCATCTTGCGTGAAGGGCTGACCAGCGAACTGCTGCGTCTCCTGAGAGACGGCGAGGCGCAGGCGGCCTTTTGCTACGACCCGCCCGCCGACCCGCTTTACGGGAGCTGGCCCCTGTTTGAAGAAGACCTCGTTCTTGTCGGCCGTTTCGAAAGCGAAGGGCAGCCCGGAGACACGCTCAACATCGGGGATCTGCCCGGCTATCCTCTGGCGCTCGGCGCGCGTCAGGACGCCAGCCGGCAGGCTATCGAGCGCTGCGCCGCGGCGCATGGCGTGACGTTGAATGTCCGGGTGGAAATCGCGCCAATTTCGCTGAAGCGCGAAATGCTGATCCGTCGCGGACTTTCCACCATCGTGCCGTACGGATTGTTCCTTCCGGAAATTCTGGCGGGGCAGCTGGAATTCCGTCGCATCCAGCCGTCGATCCGCCGCACCATGGCGTTGGCGATCAGGCGCGACCTGCCTGAAGCCGCGGCTCGGCATGTCCTTGGCCTTGCCCGCGACGCCGTGGCTGCTGAAGTGGAGCGCGGCGCCCTCGGGTGGCGGCTGCTCTGATCCACGGACCTCACGGGGTCGCTGCGGTTCGGGCCGAACGGCTGTACGATGCGCAGTTTGCTAATCACATTTTTTGATTTGGATCAGCTCGATACCTTTCATTTATGTGTTTTCACCAGAGTGCCTCCACGATTCTGGGAGGTCCTATGGTTAACGGTGTGTCCGCGCGTCTTTCCGAGGTGATCAGACCAAACGATGGCGCCCCGCAGGGCGCAGTGTCCCGGGCCCTTCAGGTGATGCGCGCGCATCTGGGCATGGAAGTCGCCTATGTTTCAGAATTCGTGAACGGGCGCGCCATATTCCGGGAGGTCGACGCGCCAGGCCTCGACGCCGTGATCAAGGTGGGAGACTCGATGTCTCTCGATGACGTTTATTGCCGCCACATCCTGGCCGGCCGCCTGCCGCAGCTCATTCCGGACACGTCGGCTGAACCGCTCGCCATGTCGCTCCCGATCACGCATGCGGCGCCGATCAAATCGCACGTCAGCGTCCCGATCCTGAAATCCGATGGCGAACCTTATGGCATGTTCTGCTGCGTCGGCATGCACACCGATCCTTCCTTGAACGCGCGTGACCTGCAGATGATGACCGCCTTCGCGGAGCTTGCAGCCTTCGAGATCAACCGCGATCTTGACGCCCGGAAGATCAATGACGTCCAGTTGGAACGCATCCGCGACGTCATCGACGAGCAGCGCCTTTCGATGGTTTATCAACCGATCTGGGATGCGGCGACGCGGCGTCCGGTCGGCCTCGAGGCCCTATGCCGTTTCTCGGCGGAGCCACGCCGCTCACCGGACATCTGGTTCAACGAGGCGGCGGAAGTCGGGCTTGGCGCGATACTCGAACTGACGGCCATTCGCATGGCTCTCCAAGCGCTTGACTCGCCCTTGCCGTCGCATGTTTACGTGGCGGTGAATGCGTCGCCAAACACCATTCTCAGCCCGGACTTTCTGGCGCTGTTCGATCTGAAGCACGCGCGACGGATCGTGCTCGAGATTACCGAACATGCGCATGTCGAATGCTACGACACGATTCTGGAAATCATTGCGCCGCTGCGGGCGGCGGGCGTCCGCCTTGCAGTCGATGACGCAGGGGCCGGCTATTCGAGCCTGCAGCACATCCTCAAATTGCGCCCTGACCTGATCAAGCTCGACATGGGTCTGACGCGAAACGTCGACAGCGATCCGAGCCGTCGAGCCTTGGCGTCGGCGCTGATCCGCTTCGCCCAGGACACCGGCAGCCAGATCATTGCCGAGGGCGTCGAAACAGAGTCCGAATTGCAGACCCTGCACGATCTCGGAGCCGATCGCGTGCAGGGCTATTATCTTGGCAGGCCCGCCCCTCTCGTGGACGTCGTGTCGTTGTTCGCCCGGCCGGATCTGGCGCTGGCAAGCTGAGCGGCCCTTTGTTCAGCTCGGATCTCTACCGATCAGACCGGGAGATTCGCCGGGCGACAGCACAAGCTTCCAGATGAAGCCACCGATCGCCGCGCCCACAAGCGGGGCGATCCAGAAGGCCCAGAGTTGCGACAAGGCCGCGGTTTCGGCGAAGAACGCGACCGCGGTCGAGCGCGCCGGATTGACTGACGTGTTAGTCACCGGGATCGAGATCAGGTGAATCAACGTCAGGCCGAGACCGATGGCGATCGGTGCGAAGCCGGCCGGAGCCGCTCGCGATGTCGACCCCAGGATGATGATCAGGAACGCCGCTGTCAGAACGACTTCGGCGACGAGCGCGGCCATGAGGCTGTACTTGCCGGGCGAAAGTGCTCCGAAGCCGTTGGAGGCGAATCCCCCGACGGAAAATTCAGGCGCCCCGGATGCGATGACGTACAGCACCGCGGCGCCGAGCAGACCACCAAGCACCTGAGCGGCCCAATAGGGGACAAGTTCGCGCCACGAGAAGCGGTCGCAGATGGCGAGGCCAAGCGAAACCGCCGGATTGAAATGCCCGCCCGAAATGCCGCCGACGGCGTAAGCCATGGTGAGCACGGTGAGGCCGAACGCGAAGGACACTCCGACGAAGGCGATGCCCAATTGCGGGAATCCGGCTGCCAGCACGGCGCTGCCGCAGCCTCCAAAGACCAGCCAGAAAGTTCCGAAAAATTCGGCTGCGAGTTTCCTGCTCATCGTGCGCCCCCCTTGCTCCGACCTAGAGATTCTAGGCCGGCGTCGGAAGCTTGGCCAGTTGTCATCGTGGGTGCAGATGCTCACCGGCGGGCCATCGCGGTGGGCCGGACCGCAGTCGTTTGCGTGGGCGCCGGCCATGGCCCACACTCCGGACAAACAAGAATCGAAAACAGCGCCGACAGGGGCCCGGGAGGAAGCGATGGTCGAGACGGGAAAGAAGTTCGTGGGGATGGTCAAGCCGACGACGCATGGCTCCGGCTCGCATGACGCCCTGCTGACAATGTTGCCGCCGGAGATCCGCACCGAAACGTATTATTGCGGAATCAAGGACGGCACGGTTGATGAATTCAAAGCCGTGATGCCGGAGTACGAGCACGGCGTCGCCATGATGGCTGCGATGAAACCCGACATGATCCACCCCGAAGGCACGCCGCCGTTCATGTTGCACGGACATGCAGGCGAGTTACGCATCGTGCGCGGCTGGGAGGATCGCTACGGAATCCCGGTCTTCACATCGGGCATGAATCAGATCCGCGCGCTCAAGGCGGTCGGCGCCAGAAAAATCGTGGGGGCGGGATATGATTCCATCACGGGCCCGATCGTCGAAGATTACTTCCGCGAGGCGGGCTTTGACGTGCTGGCCATCGAAAAAGTCCCGGTGACTTGGGAAAATGTCGGCCTGCTGACGGATGAGGAGATGATCGACCTCATGGCGTCCATTTTTGATCGCTACCCCGGCGCGGACGCCATGTACCTGCAAGGCAGCAAATGGCCTTCGCTGAACGTCGTGGACCGCCTCGAAAAGACGATCGGCGCGCCAGTCATCCAGGCGGTTGCAGCACGCTGCTGGGAAATTCAGATCCGCTGCGGCGTCGTCCGCCCGCAGGCCGGCTATGGACGACTTCTTGAGGCCATGCCCGCCGGCTAGTCGGAACATCGGGCTGACAAAGAAGAAAAGGCGCGGACGAGCCGCGCCTTTCCAAGTGTGGCGATGGCTGACGGATCAGCGACGGCAGACGCGATAGCCGGCCGAATTGTAGTAGCAGCGCGAAGCGCGACGCGGACGCGTGGCGTCGGCCACGACCGCTCCGCCGACTGCGCCGATGGCTGCGCCCGCGAGAGCTCCACCCGCCGTGCCGGTGGCGAGGCCGCCGATGACGGCGCCCGTGGCGCCCCCGAGACCGGCGCCGACAGCAGCGCGCTCCTGGCGCGGCGAACAACCGGCGACCGCGAGGGCCATCAGGGCGGCGATATAAACTTTCTTCATCGGGTTCCTCCAACGAACATTCAGGATGAGAGGCCACTAGGGTGGCTCAAAGCATCTGCGATCCGAACACCCACTATTGTCAAGGTGCGGCGGGATCTACTTTCGGACAAAACTCAATAACTCGGTCACCAAACCATTTCAGGTCGCGAGAAACACCACGCCGGCTAGCGACGCTGCGACGCCGGCGCCGCGAGCCAGACCGCGGGCCGCGGCATCGCCGAGCAGGCGAAGCACGAGCGTCACCGTGAAAATGATCCCGAATTGTATGAGCGCGAGACCGAAGAGATATGCGGCGATCGGCGTGCGTTCGGCGCCCACGACGGCCTCACCGAAAGCATAGCCGTGAAAGACGCCGAACAGCGCGAAACCTGCGCCGAGCGCCAGGCCGTTGATCGACCGGCCTGACGCAAGCAGCGCACCGGCGAGCAATACCGACAATGCAACCGCGGTTTCCGCCATCGGGACGGGGGATCCAGCCACACAGAGCAGCACGCCAAGCGAGGAGCCCGCCACGAAGGCCAAACCCGTCGCGACCGGGAGGCGCATGCTGGCGATGAGCAGCCCGGCCACGAGAATGAAAGCCAGATGGTCGAAGCCAATGAGAGGATGCCCGATCCCCGACAGCAGGCCTTCCATAAAGGTCGCCGGCGTCGCGCCGCCCATCGGATGGTGGGCGAACGAAGGCCCGGCCGACAGAAGAAGCGCGATTCCGGAAATTGTTTTCGTCAGGATTTTTTTGCGCATGTCGTGCTCCCAGCCATACAATGCTCTTCGACGTTTTCGTCGCCGGACCGAGTATCGGCCTTCATGTCCGAAACGGCAACGCCAAGCGCCCATGCAAAATGCGGCCCAGCGGCGAAGCCGCTTTTTTTGGATTGTGCATCGCGGGCGCAGGCTTCATTCTGTCGACGGCATTTCGCACCGAAGAGGCGTCCATGACATCCGATGACCATTTCACGCCCGGCCATGAGCCGGGCCGCGGCTATCACGACATAGGCGGGCTCGATTACGGTTCCGTGGATCCGAGAGTGACGGACGCGCGGCCCTGGGAAAAGTTGTCGATCGTGGTCGGCAATGCGCTCGGCATGAACGGCGCCAAGGTGATCCGCACGGACGAAACGCGACGCACGCGCGAGGAACTCGGCGAGCAACTCTATAACGAGCTCGGGTATTTCGAGCGAGGCATAGAGTCGATGCGCAGACTGCTGGTTGAGAAAGGCGTCGTGACGGACGCCGAGATCGAAACCCGCATGGCCGCGATTGCGCAGAACATGGCGAGGATCGGCCGATGACGAAGCCGCTGTCCGCTGGCGACCGAGTCCGGATCGCCGCCGTCAATCCGCCGGGACATCGGCGCACGCCTTTCTACATCCGAGGAAAGATCGGGGTGATCGAACGCGCATGCGGCGAGTTCGCAAATCCTGAAGAACTCGGCCATGGTTTTGACGGGATGCCCAAGAAGCGCCTCTACCGCGTGCGTTTCAAGCAAACGGACCTCTGGCAGAACTACCGCGGCGGACCGGGCGATACGGTCGACGTCGATGTCTACGAACATTGGCTGCAGCCCCTGCCGGCGCAGTCGTCAGGACAGGGAGAACGCGCATGAGCGAGGATCATGACCACGACCATTCGCATGATCATGATCACGCACATGATCATGCGCACGATCACGGCACGCCGCATCCCCTTGCGCCCGAGGACAATTCGCCGCCGGGCCGCTACGAGCTGATGATCATGGCGATCCGCGACCTGATGATCGAGAAGAACCTCATTACGGCCGAGCAAGTGCGCAAAGGCTTCGAGACGCTGGACTCGTGGCAGCCGGCGCGCGGCGCCCAGATCGTCGCGCGGGCCTGGACGGACCCGGCGTACAAGGCGCGGCTTCTCGCCGACGGCAACGAGGCCATTGCAGACTTCGGCATCAACATGGGCGGGGCAAAACTGACTGTGGTGGAGAACACCGAGTCCGTTCAGAACGTGATCGTGTGCACGCTCTGCTCCTGTTATCCGCGCGCCGTGCTGGGCCTCCCGCCGGATTGGTATCGCAGCAAAGCCTATCGCGCCCGCGTGGTTGTTGAACCGCGCGCCGTGGTGAAGGAACTCGGCCTCGAGATTCCCGACGATGTGGCGATCCGCGTCCACGACAGCCTTGCGGACCTGCGATATCTCGTCATTCCGCGCCGGCCCGCCGGAACGGAAGGCTGGAACGAGGCGCAGCTGGCCGCCATCGTGACACGCGACTGCATGGTCGGCGTCGCCAATCCGCAGGTCGCCTGACGGACCATTCGCCGCTTTATGCGCCCGCCCTGTCACAGGCGGGCGCATCATTCACATGATGGGCGTAGGGCCGCCCGACTTGTAGGTCCCCTGGCCGGGTCCGCCGCCTGCCTCGGCGATGCGCTTGCGGGCGGTGCAATAGAGATCTTCATCGAGCGGTCCCTTGGCCGCGAAGGCGATGTCGGCCTCCAGATGCGCCGGATTGGTCGTTGCGACGAGCGCCACGTCCACATCGTGATTCGAAATGGCGAAGCGGATCATGAATTCGATGCGTGACATTCCGCCCAGGAGCGCGTCGAGTTCCGCCCGTTCCCAGAGCTCGCGCACCTCACCGGCCGCCGTGCCGATGGGTCGCGTCGCCCAACCCTTTGCCGGCGCGCCCCGGCCGGTGACGCCGCGTGTCACCACCGCCTTGCCGGCTTCGCGCAGCGACCTGATGACATCCTCGTTCGTGCGCTGCAGCGCCGAATAAGGGACCTGCACGACCGAGAAACATTCGACATCGATGAATTCCGCCAGCAGCGGCAAGCGCGAGGAAATCCCGAAGTAGCGTACGTCGCCGGCTTTCTGGAGGCCGAGCAATGCGTCGATCACGCCGCCGTCCTCGAGCTCGCGGCGCGTCGGATTGCCATGCACCTGAACCACGTCGAGATGCGTGGTGTTGAGACGCCGCAGACTTTGGTGCACGCCCGCGACGACGTTTTCGCCCGTGTAAGTATGTTTCTCGTGGCCATCCTTGACGTGCTCGACGCCGACTTCGCAGGCGCATTTGGAGGCAAGGAAGAAGTCATGCCGGCGATGCGACAGCGCCTTGCCGATGAGCCTTTCGCTCAGTCCATAATCAATCGAAGTATCGATGTAATTGATGCCCGAATCGACGATACGATTCAGGAACGCGATGGTCTCGGCCTCGTCAAGCGCGCGGGCCTTTGGCGGACCAGCCAGCTCCATCGCGCCGTAGCCAAGCCGGCTGACGACCATATCGGTGCGACCCATCCGTCGCGAACCGCCGGCCAGCGCTCTTTCGTGCTTGTCGCCCATGACGCGTTCTCCTTCTTGTCAGGCCCGTTCTGCGCCGGGCTCCCGAAGGCGCATCATCGCGCGCCAGCCGCCGCATGGCCAGAGCGTTTCATCGCCGGAGGCGAGCGAAGCCGAAAGTGGAAACGCCGGCGCCCCGGCGGGCCTATTGCTTGACCTGTTCCTCGAGCGCCGCCAGGACGCGTTTCACGAGGTCTGGAGACGCCGATGAGAACTTTCTTGCGAGTTCCTGAAGATACGCGCCCGTTTCCGGTCCGTAGGCGAAACCGCCGCGATCGAGTTCAGCCTTGAGTTCAGGATCCTGCAGTGCTGCGTCAAATGCCATGCGAAAGGCCTCAAGCCGTTTTGCCGGCATGTTCGGCGGTCCCGCATAGGCGACCCCGAAGGCCGTGTAGGAGGCCATATAATCCAGCACGTCACGCTGCGCATCGGTTTCAGCGAGGTCGCGCAGCAATGGCACGCCGTCGAAGGTCGGCTTCTTCTCAAGGCTCAGTTCCGCCAGCGCGAAAGCCTCTCCGGTCTTCAGCCATTCGGGTTGGGTCGCCATAATGCTGTCGAGCGATCCGGTTCGGGCGTTGATCTCTCCCCGCTCCATGGCGATAAACATTTCGGCCGCGCCCTTGTAGCCGTAGATGACGCGGGTCTTGTAGCCGAGAACCGTACGCATGAGCGTCGGCACGAAGGTGGATTGCGAGGACTTTCCGGGCGAACCGAAGAGTACTTCCCTTGACTTCATTTCCGCCAGAGACCTGACCGGCGCAGACTTGTGCAGAACCACAAGCGACGTTGACGGACTGATGCGGCCGATCCAGCTGAACTCCCCGAACTTGTAGCGCGCCTGCGTGCCCAGCGTCTCGTCGATGCCGGCGGTCTGGTACACGAGGCCGATCGCCGATCCATCTTTCGGAGCGACGTTGAACAGGTAATTGCTCATCGTCATGCCGCCGCCGCCCGGCATATTCTGCACGATGATGTTCGGCTGTCCCGGGATGTATTTGGAGAGATAACGGGCGAGCAGGCGGCTGCTGAAGTCAAGATTTCCGCCCGCAGCCGCCGGCACAATCAGGACCACGTTCCGGCCCTTGTAAAAGTCTTCGATATCCGACGGCTGCGATCTTGCCGGCCCGATGGTCAGGAGGAGGCAGGCCAGAATTCCCGCCACGGCGGCTCGAGAGAACGATTGGAGCTTCAATCCTGACAAATCCAGCATGCCGCTCATCTCACGATCTGAAGGTTCGTCCCGACCGGTCGAGCGCGGCGAGACTTGCCCGCTGAAAAGCAAGCGCCGTGCCACTGCACGATTGAGAAATACAAGCGCGAGCCTCGGCTTGCCGTATCACTGGTCGTCCGGGACGCGGGCTTGTCTGATCAAGTCCACGCCGCCGTCGCGGTGGCCAGAGCCCGGACTGACGCATTCTCCTGTCTGAGCGGGTCTCGGTGACCGCCCGGCAAGAGACATTGCAATCAGTCCGACTTTGCAGAGATCAGCGCAACCAACTATTTCTTCACGCCGTTGATCACGTCATAAACGTTGCAGGCGATGCCGGTCGCCTCGTAGCCGTCCTGACCCGTCGCCTGGGCGATCGCGAACATCTGCGACGCGAGGCTGACGAACGGCATCGGCACTTCCATCTCTCGCGCCATATCGAGCCCGAAGCCGACGTCCTTCGGCATCCAGGACTTGCGCGGCTTGTACTTGCCGCTCACCACGATTTCCATGATGCGCTGCGTGGCCACGGAATCCTGCTGGGAGTTTTTGAGAATTGTCTGGAACGTCGCGTCATCCAGCCCGCCTTTTTTGAGCCAGCTGCCGATTTCGACGATGCTCAGATGCTGCACGGCCGCGAGCATCGCCATGGCGTTCTTGACGAGTTTGGCGTTGCCCAGTTCACCGACATGCAGGATCGACTTGCCCATGGCCCTGAAGATCGGCTGATGCTCATCGAACAGGGCCTTCGAGCCCGAAAGCCAGAGAGCCAGCTGACCAGCGGCCGCAACCTCTTCGACGCCGCCGGCGGACGCGTCCACGACCGTCCAGCCTTTCGGGCTGAGTTCCGCATCGGCGCCCACGATGGTCGCCTTGTCGATGCTGCTGAAATCGATCCAGACCTTGGCGCCGGCGGTCGCCTCGATGAGCCCGCCCTTGCCCAGACTGACAGCCTTGACGGCGTCATTTGTCGGCAGCATCGAGAGCACGAGGTCGCAGGACTCGGCGACGGCCCGGGGGCTGTCCTTGAACGCCGCACCCTGGGCCTCAAGTGATTTCGCCTGCGCGCGGTTGAGATCGTTCACAACGAGGCTGTAGCCTGCCTTGAGCAGGTTGGCGGCCATGCCTGCGCCCATGCCTCCGCAGCCGATGAAACCCAGTGTCTTCATTTTGTTTCTCCCTCGATTTTCTGTTTGCTGAGCGCGTGCTGCGGCGCCTCCACGCTCTCGCGAGAACGTTTGCGCGGAGGGGACAATAGCAATTCGAGAGCGCAAGAAC
Source organism: Beijerinckiaceae bacterium (assembly GCA_019747375.1). Classification (GTDB taxonomy): domain Bacteria; phylum Pseudomonadota; class Alphaproteobacteria; order Rhizobiales; family Beijerinckiaceae; genus Terripilifer. The sequence goes on from JAIEQX010000356.1 coordinate 26,429, forward strand.
AGCCGGATCAAGCGAGCCCGGGGCTCCGACCGCGGCGGTCGCGGCTCAAAGGGAGCGAGCCCCTCGATGGCCGCAGCTCATCTACGCGATGCTGCATTTATTACGTGAAATTTGAAATCTGGCGGTGCTCGTAGTCGGCTGCGAACCACGCTC
>JAIEQX010000086.1 GCA_019747375.1 Beijerinckiaceae bacterium
AGACATGAAATTCACCCTCTCCTGGCTCAAGGACCATCTCGACACCAATGCGTCGCTCGACACGATCGTCGAGACGCTGACGCGCATCGGTCTCGAAGTCGAGCATGTGCTCGACCCCGCCGATCAGCTGAAGGATTTCATCGTCGCCAGCATCGTGGAGGCGAAGCAGCATCCCGACGCCGACCGCCTCCGCGTCTGCATGGTGGACATCGGCACGGGCGCGCCCGTGCAGGTCGTGTGCGGCGCGCCGAACGCGCGCACCGGCCTGAAGAGCGTCTTCGCCGCGCCCGGCACATTCATTCCCTCGAAGAAGATCACGCTCGGCAAAGGCGTGATCCGCGGCGTCGAATCGCTCGGCATGCTGTGTTCGGCGGCCGAACTCGAATTGTCGGAAGACCATGACGGCATCATCGAACTGCCCGAAAGCGCGCCGGTGGGATCGCGCTACGTCGATTTCGCCGGACTCGGCGATCCGGTCGTCGAGATCAACCTGACGCCCAACCGCGCCGACGCCACCGGCGTGCACGGCATTGCGCGCGACCTTGCGGCGGCCGGCCTCGGCAAGCTGAAAGAGCATGCGATCAAGCCTACGCAGGGGGCGTTTCCGTGCCCGGTCGGCGTGACGCTCGACCTTTCGCGTGACGACGCGCATCTCGCGCCCGCCTTCGCGCTGCGCCTCGTGCGCGGCGTGCGCAACGGCCCCTCGCCCGCATGGCTGCAGAAGCGCCTCACGTCGATCGGGCTTCGTCCGATCAATGCGCTGGTCGACATCACCAATTACCTGACCTTCGATCGCGGCCGTCCGCTGCACGCGTTCGACGCCAAGAAAATCTCGGGACATCTCGTCGTGCGGCGCGCCAGGGCCGGCGAGGAGATCGTGGCGCTCGACGGCAAGACCTATCGGCTCGACGACAGCGCCGTGGTGATCGCGGACGACCATGGCGTCGAATCCATCGCGGGAATCATGGGCGGCGAAGCCTCGGGCTGCGACGAGACGACGACCGACGTGCTGATCGAATCCGCGCTCTGGGATCCGTTGACCATCGCGCGCACCGGACGCGCGCTCGGCATTGTGACGGACGCGCGCTACCGCTTCGAGCGCGGCGTCGATCCGGCCTTCTGCATTCCCGGCGCCGAACTCGCTACCCATCTCGTGCTCGATCTGTGCGGCGGCGAAGCGTCCGAGCTCATCGTCGCGGGTTCGGTGGAGACGCCCGACCATACGATCGACTTTCCATGGAGCGAGGTGCGGCGGCTCTCCGGCCTCGATCTCGATCCTTCCGCCATGGCGGGCACGCTGGAAAAGCTCGGCTTCGACGTGCTGCGGCAGGCGACCAACGCCGACCACGTCTATGTGCGGACGCCGTCCTGGCGCGCAGATGTCGAAGGCAAGGCCGATATCGTCGAGGAAATCGTTCGCATTGCGGGCGTCGACAGCATCGTGTCGACCCCGCTGACGCGCGACTCGGCCTCGATTCCCGCGCCGATCCTGACCCTGCTGCAGAAGCGCACGCGCCAGGCGCGCCGCGCTCTCGCGTCGCTGGGCCTGGTGGAAGCCGTGACATGGTCGTTCGTGTCGCATGAGCGCGCCGAAATGTTCGGCGGCGGCGCGACTGAACTGGCGCTCGCCAATCCGATCGCGGTCGATCTTTCGGACATGCGTCCGAGCCTGCTGCCGGGGCTGCTCGCAGCCGCGCAGCGCAACGCCGACCGCGGCATCGGGGATCTGGCGATCTTCGAAGTCGGCCAGATTTTCAAGGGCGACGGCGAGAACGACCAGCGCATGAGCGCCTGCGCGGTGCGGCGCGGAACAGCGCGGACGGGCGGCGCCGGAAGGCACTGGTCGAGCGCCGCCAAGTCGGTCGACGTGTTCGACGCCAAGGCCGATGCGCTGGCGCTGCTGGGCGCGCTGGGCGTGCAGACCTCCGGCCTGCAGGTCGTGCCCGGCGGCCCGGCGTGGTTTCACCCTGGCCGCTCCGCGACGCTGCAATTCGGCCCGAAGAACATCATCGGGCATTTCGGCGAATTCCATCCGCGCGCGCTCGAACAGCTCGACGTGTCGGGCCCGCTCTGCGGCTTCGAAATCGTGCTCGACGCCATTCCGGCCCCGAAGGCCCGGCCCACCAAGGTGAAGCCGAAACTCGATCTCGCGGGACTGATGCCGCTCGAGCGCGACTTCGCCTTCGTGGTCGACCGGGCCGTGCAGGCGGGCGACATCCTGAAAGCCGCCCAGGCTGCCGACCGCGCGCTGATCGTGTCGGCCAGCGTGTTCGACGTTTATCAGGGCGTCGGCATTCCGGACGGCAAGAAATCCGTGGCGATCAGCGTCGTGCTGCAACCGCGCGACAAGACGCTGACGGATGTCGAAATCGAGAAAGTGTCTGAAAAGATCGTCGCGGACGTGTCGAAAAAGACCGGAGCTGCGCTGCGCGGCTGATGCAACGGGAACGGAGCGCTCGGGATGATCGTCAGCCTCGGCCTCCTGCTCGTGTGCCAACTCCTCGGCGAAATCGTCGCGCGCGCCTCCGGACTGCCGATCCCAGGCCCGGTGCTCGGCATGGCGCTGATGCTGGCCCTGCTGCTCGCGCGCGACCATCTGGCGCCGGTCATTCCGGCGGAAGTGCGTGACGGCGCGCTGGAGCGCACCAGCAATGCGATCCTCGCCAACCTTTCGCTTCTGTTCGTGCCGGCCGGCGTCGGCGTGGTGCAGAAGCTCGATCTCGTGGCGGCGCATGGCGCGGCGCTGCTCGTCGCGCTCGTCGTCTCGACCGTGCTGGCGCTGCTCGTCACGGTGGCGACGTTCCGGCTGATCGCGCGCTGGACAGGCGACGCGTCATGACCGAACCCTTCGCGGTCTGGGTCTATCTGAGCCGCACGCCGCTGCTGTGGCTGACGGTGACGATCTGCGCCTATGTGGTCGCGGACCGGTTTTCGGCGCGCGTCGGTCGCCATCCCGTCGCCAATCCGGTGCTGCATGCGGTGTGGATGATCGGCCTGATCCTGGCCGTCACGGGCACGCCCTATCGGGTTTATTTCGAGGGCGCGCAATTCGTGCATTTCATGCTAGGGCCGGCCACCGTGGCGCTGGCCATCCCGCTCTATGCGCATCGCCGGACGGTGGCGCGCGCAATCCTGCCGATGACGGGCGCGCTGCTGATCGGCGCCGTGACGGCGCTCGTGTCAGCGGTGGCGATCGCGCGCGCGCTCGGCGTGCCGCATGACGTGCTGGTGGCGCTGGCGCCGAAATCCGTGACGGCCGGCGTCGCCATGGCGGTGAGCGAGCGCTTCGGCGGCGACCCGACGCTGACGGCCGTGCTGGTGATGACCACCGGGGTGATCGGGGCCATCGTGGTGACGCCGCTGATGCGGCTGACGGGCGTCGCCGACATGCGCGCGCGGGGCTTTTCGGCCGGGCTTTCAGCCCATGGCATCGGCACCGCGCGGGCGTTTCAGGTCGATCTTCTGGCCGGCACGTTCGCGGGCATCGGGATGGGCCTCAACGCGATGCTGACGCCCATTCTGGCCCCGGTGCTGCTGCCGCTGCTGCTGGGCTGAACGCTCAGCCGAGATTCAGCTCCTTGAAGAAATCGTTGCCCTTGTCGTCGATGACGATGAAGGCGGGGAAATCCTCGACCTCGATCTTCCAGATCGCCTCCATGCCGAGCTCGGCATATTCGAGCACCTCGACCTTGCGGATACAGTCCTGCGCGAGGCGCGCGGCGGGACCGCCGATGGAGCCAAGATAGAAGCCGCCATGCCGGGCGCAGGCCTCGCGCACGTCTTTCGAGCGATTGCCCTTGGCGAGCATCACCATCGAGCCGCCGGCCGCCTGGAACTGTTCGACGAAAGAATCCATGCGGCCGGCCGTGGTGGGGCCGAAGGAGCCGGAGGCGAAGCCCTCCGGGGTCTTGGCGGGACCGGCGTAATAGACCGGATGATTCTTGAAATAATCCGGCAGGCCTTTGCCCTCGTCGAGCCGCTCGCGCAGCTTGGCGTGGGCGAGATCGCGCGCCACGATCATCGGGCCGGTGAGCGAAAGACGCGTCTTGATCGGATGTTTCGAGAGGGTCGCGAGGATCTCCGACATCGGCTGGTTGAGGTCGATGCGGACGACGTCGCCGCCGAGTTTCGACGTGTCGATGTCAGGCAGGTATTTTGCAGGATTGTGCTCGAGATCCTCCAGGAAGACGCCGTCGCGGGTGATCTTGCCCACCGCCTGGCGGTCAGCCGAGCAGGAGACTCCGAGGCCGATGGGCAGCGAGGCGCCATGGCGCGGCAGACGAATCACCCGCACGTCATGGCAGAAATATTTCCCGCCGAACTGGGCCCCGACGCCGAGCGACTGGGTCAGCTTGTGGATTTCCTCCTCCATGGCGAGATCGCGGAAGGCCTGGCCGTCCTCGCTCCCCTGTGTGGGCAGGTCGTCGAGATAGCGGGCGGAGGCGAGCTTGACGGTCTTGAGCGTCATTTCGGCCGACATGCCGCCGATCACGATGGCGAGGTGATAGGGCGGGCAGGCGGAGGTGCCGAGCGTCAGGATCTTTTCCTTCAGGAAGGCCACCATGCGGTCATGCGTGAGCAGGGAGGGCGTCGCCTGGAACAGGAAGGTCTTGTTGGCCGAGCCGCCCCCCTTGGCCATGAACAGGAACTTGTAGGCGTCCTCGCCCTCGGAATAGATCTCGATCTGGGCCGGGAGATTGTTCTTGGTGTTCTTCTCCTCGAACATCGACATGGGGGCGAGCTGTGAATAGCGCAGGTTGCGCTTTTCATACGCGTCCCGGATGCCTTCGGCGAGCGCGCTCTCGTCCCCGCCTTCGGTCCAGACGAGACGGCCTTTCTTGCCCATCACGATCGCGGTGCCGGTGTCCTGGCACATGGGGAGGACGCCGCCCGCCGCGATATTGGCGTTCTTCAGGAGATCATAGGCCACGAACTTGTCGTTGGAGGTGGCTTCCGGGTCGTCGAGGATCTTGGCCAGCTGGGCGAGATGGCCGGGGCGCAGGAGATGATTGATGTCGATCATGGCCTGCTCGGCCAGCAGCCGGATGGCCTCGCGGCTGACGGTCAGGACCTCGCGGTCGCCAAGCTTTTCGACGGACACGCCCTCGCTCGTCAATTTGCGGTAAGGCGTCGTATCCTTGGCGAGATTGTAGAGCGGGCGGTGCTGATAGGTCATCGGTCATGGTCCCGGTGGATCGTTTCGACTGGCTTCTTAGGCCCTCGCGGCGCAGTTTCCAAGATCGGTTCCCGCATGAGGCGAGACGCCCGCCGCACGGCGCGCGAAACTCTCGGCCGGGAGCGCGAGTTGGCGGGTCAGGCGCAGCCTGCCTCAGGCGTCGGGCTGAAACGGAACGTCACACGAGGCTGCGCGGAGGTCGCATTGGAATTTCCCTATCCGGTCATGGTTTGCGATATCGGCGGCACGAATGTGCGCATCGCCGCGACGGCGGCGCCGGGCGCCGACCTCGTCCAGCTGGCGCGGCTGAAGACCCGCGCCTTTGCGGGACTGGCGGAATGTATCGAGCACGCGCTGGCGGGCCGCCCCGAGCTCAGGCCGCATTCGGTGCTGGCCTGCGGGGCCGGACCGGTGTCAAACCGCAGGCTGCACCTCACCAACGCGCCCTGGTCGATCGACGGGCCGGCGCTGGCGCACCGGCTCGGGTTGACGCAGGGGCTGCTGTTCAACGATTTCGAGGCGCAGGCGCTGGCCCTGCCGGCCTATCGGTCAAGCTGGATCCGACGGATCGGCCCCGACACGCCCGAGCACCGCGGGGTCCGGCTGATCCTCGGCCCCGGCACCGGGCTCGGGGTGGCGTCGCTGGTCGAGACGGACGGTCGGTTCCTGCCGCTGGCGAGCGAGGCCGGGCATATCGGCTTTGGACCCGCGGATGCCGAGGATGAGCGCGTCTGGCCGTATCTGGAGCGCTTCCACGGCCGCATCACGGCCGAATCGGTCATCTCCGGACCAGGACTGGCGCGGCTGCATCACGCCCGCCAGCAGGCCGCCGGCGTGCGGGACGCAGCGCTCGACGGGGTCGCGCTGGTGGCGCGCGCGCATGACGACCGCGCCGGGCCCGAGGCGGCCAGCATCGCGCATTTCTGGCGGCTGGCGGGGCGGCTGGCCGGCGACATGGCGCTGGCCTTCCTGGCGCGCGGCGGCGTGACATTGGCGGGGGGAATTCTGCCGCGCATCGTCGACCTGCTCGACGAACGCGCATTCCGCGCCGCTTTCGAGGACAAGGCGCCGCTCGACGACGTGGTGCGGCAGATCGAGACGCGGCTGCTGGTGGCGGACGACGCCGTGCTGGCCGGGATGGCGGCGATCGCCGCGCGTCCGGACCGCTACAAGCTCGATTATGCGGAGCGGGCCTGGCGCTGAGGGGCCGGGCGCCGAGCCCGCGTCATGCGGCGTGCTGGGAACTCGGCGACTGCGTCAGCATGGTGAAGAGCGCCGAGGCGTCGCGCGTCGCCCGGAGTTTTGCGGTGACGCCGGGATCGCGCAGGATCCGGGCGGTGCGGGCCAGGGCCTTCAGATGGTCGGCGCCCGCCGATTCGGGCGCGATCAGCAGGAACATGAGGTCGACCGGGCCGCCATCCAGCGCCTCGTAGTCTATCGGTCGTTCGAGACGGGCGAAGACGCCAAAAATGCGACCCGCCTTGGCGAGCTTGCCATGCGGGATGGCGATGCCGTTGCCCACGCCCGTCGAGCCCAGCCGTTCGCGCTGGAGAAGGGCGTCGAAGATCTCGCGCGCGGCGATGCCGGAGATCTGGGCGGCTTTTTCGCTCAATTCCTGCAGAGCCTGCTTTTTGGAATTGACCTTCATCGAGGGCAGGATCGCTTCGGCGGTGAGCAGATCGTTCAGCGACATGGCGTTCCGGCGTCCAATTGTTTCACGAGGAGAGGCAAATTCCGTGCCGAAGCGCAGACCTGGCTGCGCGGCGCGTTCAGCGCCGGGCGCCGGCCGCCTCGGCGGGTTCGGGCGCGGCCGTGTCGATCCAGCCGATGTTTCCGTCCGATCGCCTGTAGACGATGTTGACGCGTCCGTTTCCCGCGTGGCGGAACACATGGACGGGCGCGCCGGTAAAGTCGAGTTCCATGACGGCCTCCGAAACCGGAAGGTTTTTCAACGCACTGGTACGTTCAGCAATGACGATGGGATGAAATTCGTTCCCCTCGTCTGCGTCATGCGCGGGGGCTTCGATCACATAATCGGCCACCATTTCGTCGGCTGCGGCGGGCGCCGAGGCCGACGCCGCGTAAGACGTATGATGGTCCTTGAGGCGACGCTTGTAGCGGCGCAGGCGCTTTTCGAGGCGCTCGGCCGCCTGGTCGAAGCTGGCGTAGGGTTCCTGGGCGCGACCTTCCGAATGCAGCGTGATGCCGGAGGCCAGATGAAGGGTGCAGTCGCAACGGTATCCCGAGCCCTCATGATCGAGGATCACGTGACCTGTGACCGAGCCATCGAAATATTTGCTGGACGCCGCCTCGACCTTTTCACGGACATGAAGCCTGAGAGCTTCGCCGATGTCGAAATTCTTTCCCGAAACCCGGAGGACCATGAGTTCGCCCCATCCTTCGGCTGATCCGGATCGCGTCGGCGCAGGCGCTGACTTGGCCTTGCCGCCGATCTCTTCCGGACCGCCTGCGCCAAGCGTTAAGTGTGTCGCGGGCGCAAGTCAACGTAGCGCTACAGGAGGCGCGGCGGCCTGAAAATCGCCATTTTCAGCTCGACGTAACGGCGCCGCCCCGGCTGCGCCGTCAGGCCGGGCGCTGGTGCATTGCAAGCTTCTCGCGGCGGCGCTCGACCGAGGAGGGAATGCGCAGGCTTTCGCGATATTTCGCCACCGTGCGGCGCGCAATGTCGATGTTCTGCTCCTTGAGCCTCACCACGATGGCGTCGTCCGACAGCACGTTGGCGACGGGCTCGTGATCGATCAACTGCTTGATGCGGAATCGCACGGCCTCGGCCGAATGGGATTCGCCGCCCGTGCGCGCCGGAATGGATGCGGTGAAGAAATATTTCAGTTCAAAAAGTCCGCGTGGACAGGCCATATATTTGTTCGACGTCACGCGCGACACAGTCGACTCATGCATGCCGATCGCATCCGCGATCGTCTTGAGATTGAGCGGGCGAAGATGCTCGACGCCATGCGCGAAAAAGGCGTCCTGCTGTCGCACGATCTCGGTCGAGACTTTCAGGATCGTCCGGGCGCGCTGTTCGAGCGATTTTGTCAGCCAGTTCGCCGTCTGCAGGCAATTGGCCACGAAACTCTTGTCGGCGGCGCTGCCCTTGAGACGAGAAACCCTTGCGGCATAGGTCTGATTGACGAGGACGCGGGGCAGGCCCTCGGGATTGAGTTCGATGTGCCACGAGCCGTCAGGCGCCGCCCGCACGGTGACGTCAGGCACGACCGACTGGATGATTCCGCCGCCGTAGGCGCGGCCCGGCTTGGGATCGAGCCGCCGGATCTCGGCGACCATTTCGGCGAAATCCTCCTCGTCGACGGCGCAAATCTTGCGCAGGTTGGCGAAGTCTCGCTTGGCGAGAAGCGGCAGGTTGTCGAGCAACGCCTGCATGGCCGGATCGAGGCGATTGCGTTCGCGCAGCTGGATGGCGAGGCATTCCGCGAGGTTGCGCGCCGCAATGCCGGCAGGATCGAATTGCTGGATCTTGGCGAGAACGTTTTCGACCGCCGCGACGGCGGCGCCGAGACGTTCGGCGATGGCCTCGACGGTCTCGCCGAGATAGCCGGCTTCGTCCACCGCATCGATGAGAGTGAGGCCGATCAGACGGTCGACCGGACTGGCGACGGCGAGCGACAATTGCTCAGCCAGATGATCCTGCAGAGTCATGCGGGACGCGATATAGGCCTCGAGATCCGCCGGCTCTCCGTCGACGCCGCCCGACGCGCCGTTCCAGGAGGTGGCGGAAAGGCCCGAGCCTTCGAGCGGCGACATCATCTCGGCCGGGCTGGCGGCGCGTTCGGCATCGAAGCTGTTGGAGACTTCCGTCCCGAGGTCCGCTTCCAGCGAGCGCTGGTCGGAGGCCATCGTATCCGTCGCCCAGTCGGCTTCCCGGTTCAGGGCGTCGATCGGTTCGGCGTCCGGGCCGTCGTCGCCCCAGCGATCGGCGGAATCGCCGACATCCTCGACAATCGGGTCGGGCCGCTCGTCGGCGCGTTCCAGAAGGGGATTGCGCTCAAGCTCTTCTTCCACGAAAGCGCTCAGCTCCACATTGGAGAACTGAAGCAGCTTGATCGCCTGCAGCAGCTGAGGCGTCATGACCAGGGACTGTCCCTGGCGCAGCATAAGCTTCGTCGAAAGCGCCATTACTTGCCAACTCGATCCGCAACCACAGGCCCCGAACTCCGGCCCGCTTCTTGCATATACAGCAGATTGGCGCCGATAGCTATGCGATGCAACGCATCGCTGGCGGATTTTGCATGCTTCTTGTGCAAAGCACGAAGCGGACAAGCTTCAGCTCGGAGAAGGCCGGTTCACATCCGGAAATCTTCACCCAGATAAAACCGCCTGACGTCCGGATTGGCGACGATTTCTTCCGGCGAGCCTTCGGTCAGGACGTGGCCGGAATGGATGATATAGGCCCGGTCGATCAGGCCCAGCGTCTCGCGGACATTGTGATCGGTGATCAATACGCCGATGCCCCGGCGCTTGAGATGGTGGACGAGCTGCTGAATGTCGCCGACCGCAATCGGATCGATGCCCGCGAAAGGTTCGTCCAGCAGCATGAAGGACGGTTGACCGGCCAGCGCGCGGGCGATTTCGCAGCGGCGGCGCTCGCCGCCAGACAGCGCGATGGAGGGCGACTTGCGGAGCCGCTTGATGTCGAATTCCTCGAGCAGCGATTCCAGCTCGGCCTCACGTTGCGCCTTGTCGGAGATCGTCACCTCGAGCACGGCCCGGATATTGTCCTCGACGTTCAGTCCGCGAAAGATCGAGGCCTCCTGCGGCAAGTAGCCGATCCCCAGTCGAGCGCGCCGGTACATGGGCAGGCGCGTCACGTCATGGCCGTCCAGCTCGATGGTCCCCTTGTCGGGACGCACAAGCCCGGTGATCATGTAGAAGACCGTCGTCTTGCCGGCGCCGTTGGGACCGAGAAGGCCCACGGCCTCGCCACGCCGCACAGCCAGGCTCACGTCCTGCACGACCTGGCGGCCGCCATAGCTCTTGCCGAGATGATAGGCGCCGAGCCAGCCCTGTCCGAGCGCGCCGGGATCGGGGCTTGGATGGGCGAAGGGCGCATGGACATCGAGAACGTCGCGCTGCGGCGCCTCGCTGGAAGCATCCGGGTCGGGGTGGGCGGCGGTGGCGGGGGGTCTCGTCAGCAAGAAATTTTGCTCTCTGAAGCGCGGGACAATGGCAGCAGCCCTAGCGCGCGCCGCGCAGCGACGCAACTCGGAGGCGCCGGGCCGACCCGGGCGAAGGTCAGCGGCCGTTCGGCTTCTTTCGCTCGTCGGCGCTGCCCGGCGTGAAAATGCTGCTGACGCGGCCGCCCACGACCTGAGCCTGACCGCTCGTCAGATCATAGACGAGGCGCGAATCGCGATCGCCCTTGGTGATGTTGGGACCCTGGCTCAGCACCACATTGCCGATGAGATAGACCTTGTTCTCGGCGCGATCATAAATGCCGCGCTCGCCCGTGCCGACCTGATCGGCGGACGTGATGGTCACCGGGCCGGCGGCTTCGATGCGGCGAATCTGATTGCCCTCCGAGGCCGGCGCAGCCGGAGCGCCTGCAGTTGCGGCCGGTGCCGCCTCTTCCTTCGTTAGCAGCACCACCAGCGTGGTGGCGCGCAGCGTCGCCTCTCCCTGCTTGGCGACCACTCCGCCCGAATAAACGAGCTTCTGTTCCTTGTCGAAATATTCGAGCTTGGCGGCGTCGACCGACACGGGAGCCCGCGAATTGCCGCCCGGGAGAATCGGCGCGCGCGCGCCGCCTTTTTGGGCGAAGGCCGGCGTCGACAGACCGAGAACCAGCGCCGCCGCGAGGACGCCGCCGAGGCGCGGCAAGGACAGGTGACGCACAAGTCTGGGACGCACAAGCCTGGAGCTCTGGAACATCATGGCGCTTCGCCTTTCGGTGGACCCGGTTCGTCCTGGTCGCCCGGGGACGTATCTTTTTCCGGCAGAATTGTCGAACGGACATTGCCCGCGAAGGTGATCAGGCGGCCACTATCGGTGATGTCGAGCCGGTCCGCCAGCACGGTGCCGTTTGTCATGACCACGCTGACGGGCTTGTCGGACACGACCGTGCCGGCCTTGAAGTCCATCTGGGCGCTCTGCATCCTGATGTCGTAGCCGGTGTCGCTCTTGATGCTGACTTCGCCCTGAAAGTCCATGAACTCGCGCGTGCTGTCATAGACGCCAAAGGGCGAGGCCACGCGCACGGTCGAACGGTCGGACATGCCGATGCGGGCGTCGAGATCCTTCAGCTCGATGATGCTGGGCTTGCGGACGTCCTGCACGCCAGAACTGGCGCGCACCTCGTAAGGGCGGCCGTCCTTGCGGTAGCCGTTGAGCTTCGGCTTTTCCATGGTGACGCGGGTGCCGTCGAGATTGCCGCCGCTGATCGAGACGTTCTGGGGCAGCTGGCCGAATGGGTTGAAGACCCCGATGACGACCAGCGCAACGATGCCCAAAATCGACGACGCGAGAATGAAGCGGCGCAGGAAGACCACGCGGGACGAATGACGTCCAGCCGCCCGGAAGGCGCGCGAACGCGTCGCTTCGAACGCGCCCCTGTGGCTCCGATCGCCGTTCATTTCCGCCAAGGATCTCCCGCTCCGAAATCAGATCAGCCCTTCGGCGCCACGGCGTCGGGGACGTCCGGGTCGTCGCGGGATATAAGCCGTCAACGCAGACTTTCCAGCGCATGCCCGTGCGGGCTTCGCGCCTGAGCCGGGCCCGACAGGGACCGAATGCAACTCATTCAGGGGCGAGTCCGGGCCCGCGGCTCGGCTCGCCGGCAATCACTGATGCGCGAATATGTCCTGCTCAGCCCAGCCCAGCAAGTCGAGGCGGGCCCGCATGGGAAGGAAGTCGAAACACGCCTGCGCGATCTCCACGCGTCCTTCCCGCTGCAGCATCATGTCGAGCCGGGCGCGGAGCTGGTGCAGGTACAGCACGTCCGAGGCCGCATAGGACAGCTGCGCGTCCGTCAGCACGCTGGCGGCCCAGTCTGAGGATTGCTGCTGTTTGGATAAATCGACGCCGATCAATTCGCGCGCCAGATCCTTGAGGCCGTGCCGGTCCGTATAGGTGCGCACCAGCTTCGAGGCGATTTTGGTGCAATAGACCGGTCCCGACAGGACCCCGAAGGCCTTTTCCAGCACGGCGATGTCGAAGCGGCCGAAATGGAAGATCTTGGTGACGGCCGGATTGGCGAGAAGGCGCTCCAGATTTGGGGCGCTCGTCTGGCCGGCGGCGATCTGCACGACATCGGCGGAGCCGTCGCCCGACGACAGCTGGACGACGCACAGGCGGTCGCGATGCGGGTTCAACCCCAGCGTTTCCGTGTCGATCGCCACGCTTGCGCCGAAATCAGCCCCGGCGGGCAGATCCCCCTGGTGAACCCGTATGGTCATGTGAGCGATCGTCTCCATCCCGCGCCGAGCCGCGGGCCCGCCTGTCTAGCGCCGGTCTCGCCAATCGGCAAGGCGGGGCCGGGATGGCAAGACCTATGCATGCGTTCGGCCGAGCCTGCGCTCGCAAGCGGCCGCCGCAGCCGCTAGATTCGATTTGCCTGTCCTTGCGGCGGCGGGCCGTGCTAGCGGAAGATTGAGAACGCACGGCCGGTTGCCTATACTGACCACCCTGATCGAAGCGAAGCATCACGTGACACCAGCACAAGTCCGAATGGCGCGAGCCGCCGTCAACTGGTCCCTGGATCAACTGGCGGTCAAGGCCGGCGTCCACCGCAACACGATCCATAATTTCGAATCCGGCCGCTATTCAGGCAGTCCGGAGAAGCTGCGGGCTGTCCGCATGGCGCTGCAGGGCGCGGGCGTCGAATTCATCGACGGACCGGACGCCAGCGGCGTGCGCCTGCGCTCGCCCGTGCTGGCGCCGGAAAGCGCCCTGCTGGCCGCCGGGGTCGCCGGGGCCGTGGCGACGCACCGGGTGCTCGTCGTCGACAGCGCGCCGGAGGTGCGCTCCCTCGCCCGCTCGATCCTGGAGGAGCTGAGCCTCAGCGTCGTCGAGGCCGAGAGCGGCGAAGAGGCGCTGATGATCCTGCAGGACAAGGCCGTGGGCCTTTCGGCGGTGTTCTCGGACGTGACCATGCCGGGCATGGACGGCGTCATCCTGGCCAACATCATCATGAAGACCTGGCCGGCCATCAAGGTGATCCTGTCGACGGGCGCGGCGACGGTGTCGGACCTGAACCTGCCGGGCAACGCCGAAGTGATCGCCAAGCCGTGGCGCATCAGCGAGATGTTTCGCCTCTTTCGCGGCATCTGAGACGGCGGCGCGCCGCCCTACGGATCAGCCGAGCGACGGGTCGAGCACGATCTTGCCCATGCCGGGATCGCCTTCCATCATGGCGTGAGCCCGAGCGGCCTGCGACAGCGGCAGCACGTGGGCGATTTGCACCTTGATCTTGCCCTCGGCGGCGGCGGCGAAACATTTCGGACGATCCGAATCGCGCGAGCCCGGCATGCCCCGGATGGTGATCTTCTTGTCGTAGAGATGGAAGAAATCGATCGTCACATTGGGGCCGCCATGGGCGCCCGCGGTGACGAGGCGGCCGTTCTCGCCGAGCGCGTGAAAGGCCTGCGGCAACACCTTAGGGTTGGCGATATTGTCGTAGAGAACGTCCACGCCCTTGCCGCCGGTGATGCGCAGGACTTCCGCGCAGAGATCCTGCGAACCGTAGTCGACCGCATGATCGGCGCCCAGAGCCAGGCCGAGATCCGCGCGCTCGCGCGTGCCCGCCACCGCGATCACCCGGGCGCCAATGACGTGTTTGGCGATCTGGATTCCGACGCTGCCGAGATTGCCGCTGGCGCCCATGACGAGCGCCCATTCGCCGGCCTTCAGGCCCGCGATATTGACCAGGAGATTCCAGGCGGTGGGGCAGTGGCGCATGACCACCGCGGCCTCATGGAAGCCCAGCGCGTCGGGCAGCGCGAAGGCGACAGAGGCGGGGACGCATACTTTCTCTGCAAAGCCGCCGGGCCTTTTGATCCCCATCATGCCCGAGCGGCCGGTTCCGCCCGAGCCGTCCTCGGCCACGACGTCGAGCGGCATGCGGCCGGCCGCGCAGACGCGGTCGCCGATCTTCCAGCGCGTCACGCCGTCGCCGACCGCGTCGATGACGCCGGCGCAATCCACGCCGGGAATGAGAGGAAGCTCGACGCCGCGCTGGGCCTGTTCGCCGCGCCGGACCGCCACGTCGAGCACGCGATTGACGGTGGCGGCGTGGACGACGATCCGGATCTCGCCCGCCCGTGGAGCGGGATCCGGAATCTCCTCGTAGCGCATGACGTCCGGCGGTCCGAATTCGCGAATGACGATCGCCTTCATGCGTCCCCTCCCCTGATCGTTCGTGCGGGCTTTGCGCCCGTCTCCGATGTTCGTGCGCGCCTCAGCCCTGCTTTTCGACCTTGCGGCGCAGATAGTTGAAGTTGACGGTCTGCTGCTCGGGGCTGAGCAGCTTCTTGCGCAGCGCCATCACGTGCTCACGTTCGAATTCCGGCGCGGTGGGGCCTGCGGCTTCCGCGATCATGTGGATCTGGCAGGCGTTTTCGAGCATCAGCGCGATGATGACCGATTCTTCGATCGAGGTTCCGCACACGACCACGCCGTGGTTCTTGAGGAACACGACGGGATGCTGGCCGAGCGCCCTGGCGACGCCATTGCCCTGGTCCTTCTGGCGGATGAGATCGATCGTGCCGGTGTAGACGCCGTAATTGTCGACGAACAGCGCGCTCGGCTGGCTCAGCGCCAGAAGCTTGCGGCCGCTGGCCGAAAACGCCACCGAATAGGGCGGGTGCGTATGGATGATCGAGGTGATGTCGGGACGCAGCTTGAAGATTTCGGAATGAATGAAAACTTCGCTGTGGCGCGGCGCCCAGCCCTCGACCTTCTCGCCTTCCAGATCGCAGGTGACGAGATTGTCGACCGTCATCTCGTCGAAGCCGAACGAATGCGGCTTCATGTAGAAGCGGGTCGGATCGTCGGGGAGACGCACGGAAATATGGCCGCGCGTCAGGTCGCCCTGGCCTTCCATCGCGAGGATGTGGCCGCCGGCCACCAGTTTCTGCTTGGCTTCGTCGCGCGTCATGCACGCCTCCCGATGATCATGTTCTTGTTGATGGATGGGCCGCCACGCGCATGAGGCGCGCGGCGGCGGACGCGTCAGAGCGCCGCGATGACGGCGATTTCGACGTGATATTGCGGCGATGCGAGACGCGCCTCAACGGTGGCGCGCGCCGGCGTGTTTCCGGCCGGGACCCACTTGTCCCAGACGGCGTTCATTTCGCCGAAGGTGCTGATGTTGAGCAGCCAGATCGTCGCCGAGATGATTTTCGTCTTGTCGGTGCCGGCTTCCGCAAGGGTCGCGTCGATGATGTCGAGGACTTCCTGCGTCTGCTCGCCGACGCTCTTGCCGGCGGCCTTGTCGGCCACCTGGCCTGCCAGATAGACCGTGTCGCCGTGAATCACGGCCTTGCTCATGCGGGCGCCGGGACCGATACGCTTGATAGACATGAAAATCCTCTCGGGTGGGTGCTGAAGATCAGAGCGTCTTCATGCGCGGAACATCGCCCATGAAGTCGCGCTTGGCGAGCTCGACGCCATTGTGGCGCAGGATCGCGTAGGCGGTGGTGACGTGAAAGAAGAATTGCGGCAAGGCCTGATGCAGGGCGAAATCGGTTCCCTGCATGGCGCGCTTGTTGGGACCCGCCATCCAGCTGATCTCCTTGTCGGCGCCGGCGTCGATCGCCGCCGCATCGACGCCCTGCACGAACGCGATGGAGGCTTCGACGCGCGCCTTCAGATCCTCGAAGCTCTTCTCGTCGCCGGCCATCTTGGGTATTTCCACGCCCGCCAGCATGCCCGCAAGATTGCGCGCCCAGTCGGTCGCGACCGTCACCTGCTTCTGGAACGCGAACATGTTGGGATAAAGACGAGCCGCCAGGATGGCGTTCGGATCGATCTTCTTTTCGACGCAATGGGCCGAGGCCTTGTCGAGCAGTTTGGAGAGACCGCCCAGCATCTGCAGCAGAATGGGCGTGGTGGCCTGATGGAGCGACAGGGGCATGCGGGATCCTCCGGTTGTTCTTATGGCCATCAGGGATAAAGCATGGTCCCGCCGGCTTCAAGCACGCGGCCGCTCTCCCTAGATA
Source organism: Beijerinckiaceae bacterium (assembly GCA_019747375.1). Classification (GTDB taxonomy): domain Bacteria; phylum Pseudomonadota; class Alphaproteobacteria; order Rhizobiales; family Beijerinckiaceae; genus Terripilifer. Next base: position 16,369 of record JAIEQX010000086.1, read on the forward strand.
GACGGTCAGCAAAGGAGCGACCTGTGCCTAAAATTGGATCAATGGGATTTCAAGCCATGGCGACGCCCGAGGAGGCGGTCGTCGAGCTGGAGCGGCTGCACGCCGCCGCCGTGACGGCCCTGCGGGACGCGCTGCGCGATTATTTCGAGACCGGACGCATTCCGGATGCGGCGACGCGCCTGCAGTTCAGATATCCGGCGCTGCGCGTCACCTACGCGCCGACAGCCGTCAGCTCGCCGACGCGACGGGCCTTCGCAAAATTTCCGACTGCCGGCGTCTATACGACGACGATCACGCAGCCGGCCGCCTTTCGGACCTACCTCCTCGATCAACTGCGACCGTTGACGACCGAATTCGGAGCCGCCCTGGAGGTGGGCGTCGGATCGCAGGAAATCCCCTATCCGTATGTCTTCGAGCGCGGCGATGAACTGGCGATGAGCGGAACCAGCGCGGCCGATCTGGCGCGTCATTTCCCGGTGCCGCTGCTCTCCGAGGTGGGCGACGAAATCGCGGACGGCTTGTGGGATTATGGTCCCGATCTCGAACGTCCGCTGTCGCTGTTCGACGCCGTGCGGGTCGATTATTCGCTGCGCCGGATCATTCATTACACCGGCTCCGACTGGCGCTTCATGCAGCCCTGGATCCTGCTCACCAACTACCACCGCTATGTCGACCAGTTCATCGCCTGGGGGTTGCAGCAAATCCGCGCGGAGGGGCCGTATACGTCGCTGATCCTGCCGGGCGGCCTGGTGATCGACGCGTCGATGAGCGACGAGGATGCGCTGGCGATCGCCGCGGGCGCACCCTGGCATCGCTTCCAGATGCCCGCCTACCACGTCGCGACGGCGGATGGCCAAGGGGTCACCCTGGTGAATATCGGGGTCGGGCCGTCGAACGCTAAAAACATCACCGATCACCTGGCGGTGTTGCGCCCGCATTGCTGGCTGATGGTCGGTCATTGCGGCGGCCTGCGGGAATCGCAGCGTATCGGCGACTACGTGCTGGCGCACGCCTATCTGCGCGAGGACCGCATTCTCGACAAGGCGGTGCCGACCGGCGTCCCGATTCCGGCGCTGGCCGAAGTGCAGGTCGCCCTGCAGGAGGCGGCCGCGAAAGTGACGGGCGAAAGCGGCGAGGCGCTCAAGGGCCGCCTGCGCACCGGCACAGTGGTGACCTATGACGACCGCAACTGGGAATTGCGCTGGAGCCAGGAACGACGGCGCATCAACATGTCGCGCGCCATCGCGGTCGACATGGAATCGGGCACGATCGCCACGCAGGGATTTCGCATGCGCGTGCCTTACGGAACGCTGTTGTGCGTCTCCGACAAGCCGCTGCATGGCGAAATCAAATTGCCGGGCGCGGCGAGCGCCTTTTACGAGCGCTCCGTCGGCGAACATCTGCGCATCGGACTGACGGCCATCTCGCTGCTGAAACAGCAGTCGCTCAGTCTCCACTCACGCAAACTGCGCAGTTTCGACGAGCCTCCGTTCCGTTGACAACCACCTGCAAAGCTTGTGGGAAAACTGTGCCCAGGCTGTGGACGACGATGTGGATAAGCGTCTAGTCCCTGCGTCCATTCAGAGGGTTATCGGGATCCCAGCCGTACCGCACGGTTTCGAAGCGCATGGCCCGCGTGTCGATGAGCAGCAGACGTCCCACCAGGCTTTCGCCGAAGCCCACGATCTCGCGGATGATTTCGAGCGCCATCATGGCCCCGACCATGCCGGTCAGCGCGCCAAGCACGCCGGCCTCCGCGCAGGCCGGCACAAGGCCGGCCGGGGGCGGCTCCGGAAAAACGCAGCGATAGGTGGGATTCGGCGTTCCGTCCGCTCTCGTCTCGAACGGGCGCAACGTCGTCAACGAGGCGTCGAACGTCCCGACCGCCGCGGTGACGAGCGGTTTGCCCTCATGGAAACACGCATCCGCGACCGCGTAGCGCGTGGCGAAATTGTCGGAGCCGTCAGCCACCAGATCGTAGCCGCGCACCAGGCTGCGCGCGTTGTCGACGTCGAGACGCAGCGGATGGGCCACGACCTCGACATGCGGATTGAGCCGCGCGATGGCGTCGGCGGCGCTGTCGACCTTGGGGCGTCCGAGATCCGGCGTGCCGTGCAGCACCTGACGCTGGAGGTTGGACAAGGAAACCTCGTCGTCATCGACAATTCCAAGACGTCCGACGCCCGCCGCCGCCAGATATTGCAGGACGGGCGACCCGAGCCCGCCCGCCCCGATGACGAGCACCCGCGCGGCCTTCAGCTTCTGCTGGCCGGGGCCGCCGACGCCATGCAGCACGATGTGGCGGGCGTAGCGCTCGATTTCTTCCGATGACAATGCCATGGCGGCAAACTAGGGAGCCGGCCCGGCCCCCGCAAGGCGCAAGTGGCTTCAGCGGCGCCCCACGGCCCAATCGAGGCCTTCTTCGAGCTTGTCGTGACCCCAGAACAATTCGCCCTCGTCGGTCACCAGCATGGGCGCGCCGAAAACGCCAAGGCGCCTGGCGGCGTCCACTTCCGATTTCAGTCGGCTTTTCACAGGCGCGGTCGCGGCCTCCTCGAGAACGGCCGAGGCGTGAAGATCCATTCGCGTGAGGATCTCGGCCAAAGTCGCGCGTTCGGCGATCGGCCTGCCGAGCGCAAATTCGGCGTGAAAGACGGCGCGCGAAAATTCAGGCCGGCGCGCAGGGTCGAGCGCGACAGCGGCGCGCACCGCCAGCAGGCTGTTCTGCGGAAACGGATCGGGCGGCTGGAATGCGAGGCCGTAACGGGCGCAAATGCGCTCGAGATCGCGCCACATGTAGCGGCCCTTCACGGGAAAAATGTTGAACGGAGAATTGCGCCAGCCCAGATCCGCGAAAATCGGTCCCAGCAAGAAGGGACGCCAGACGACGTCGAGCTCGCGCTCCTGCGCCAGGGCTTCGATGCGCATGGCCGCCGGATAGGAATAGGTGCTGGCGAAATCGTACCAGAAATCGACGCTGGTCATCTTCTCTCACATCGCCCGGGCCACTAGAAGGAAACATAACAGTTGCGGGCAGGCCGTGCCCCAGTCTTGTGCATTTTCTTGGACGGCCGCAGCAGAGGTCCCGTGCATCGCGTCGGAATCTGTCTCATTCTGGGACTCCTGGTCGTTTGCGGGGTCGTCTTCGCCATCGCGCCGGAACTCGATCTTGCAGCCTCGCACCTGTTTTTCGACGCCCGAGGCGGCTTTGTGGGAATCACCCCGACGGGAGAGATGGTCCGCAAGGTTGGGTACATCGTTCCATTCGGGCTTTTTGCGGGCGCAATCGTCCTCTGGCTGGCGAGGTTCGCGGGTTTTCGCGCGCTTTGGCTGCCGCGCTGGCGTGCGATCGCATTTCTCGTCCTGACGCTGGCGCTCGGGCCGGGCCTGCTGGTGAATACGGTTCTGAAGGACAATTCACACAGGCCCCGCCCGGTTCAGACTGCCGAATTCGGCGGGCCGCACGCGTTTCGGCCCTGGTTCCGGTTCGATGGCGGTTGCGTACGCAATTGCTCCTTCGTGTCGGGCGAAGCCTCGACGGGATTCTGGACGCTGGCTCCCGCGCTTCTGGCCCCGCCACAAATCCGCGCGGCCGCCATTGCGGCGGCGCTGGCGTTCGGCTCAGCTGTCGCGGCGTTGCGGATGGCCTTCGGGGGGCATTACCTCTCCGACAGCCTGTTTTCGGCCCTGTTGACCATGCTGATCGTGCTGGCGGCGCATCGGTTCTTCTACGCCCGGCGGCGGAAGCCCGAGGACCCGGATGCGGGCCGCGAGGCTCCGCGACAGTCGGTTCCCGATCCCGACTTGCGCCGCGATGCCGCGCCTCTATAGTCCGCGCCGATCCAGCGGGGCCTGACGCCCCGTCCTGTTCCCGAGACGCCAGAGCCGCTTCCATGTCCACATCGCGCCCCGATATCAAACGCGTCGTCCTCGCCTATTCGGGCGGTCTCGACACTTCCATCATCCTGAAATGGCTGCAGACGACCTATGGCTGCGAGGTGGTGACCTTCACGGCCGATCTCGGGCAGGGCGAAGAACTCGAGCCGGCGCGCAAGAAGGCCGAACTGCTGGGCATCAAGCCCGAGCATATTTTCATCGAGGACCTGCGCGAAGAATTCGTGCGCGACTACGTGTTCCCGATGTTCCGCGCCAATGCGCAATATGAGGGCCTCTACCTGCTCGGCACGTCGATCGCCCGGCCGCTGATCGCCAAGAAGCAGATCGAGATCGCCCGCAAGGTCGGAGCCGACGCGGTCTCGCATGGCGCAACCGGAAAGGGCAACGACCAGGTGCGCTTCGAGCTCGGCTATTATGCTCTGGAGCCGGGCATCCACGTGATCGCGCCCTGGCGCGAATGGGACTTCAAGAGCCGCGAGTCGCTGATCGCCTTCGCGGAAGAGAACCAGATCCCGATCGCCAAGGACAAGCGCGGCGAAGCGCCGTTCTCGGTCGACGCCAACCTGCTGCACTCGTCATCCGAGGGCAAGGTGCTGGAGGATCCTTGGGTCGAGCCGCCGGAATATGTCCATATGCGGACGATTTCGCCGGAAGACGCGCCCGACGTCGTGACGGAAATCACCATCGATTTCGAAAAGGGCGACCCGGTGGCGATCGACGGCGAGAAACTGTCGCCCGCGACGCTGCTCGCCAAGCTGAACGAACTCGGCCGGGCCAATGGCGTCGGACGCCTCGACCTCGTCGAAAACCGGTTCGTCGGCATGAAGTCGCGCGGCGTCTACGAGACGCCGGGCGGGACGATCCTGCTGGAGGCGCATCGGGGCATCGAATCCATCACGCTCGATCGCGGCGCGGCTCATCTCAAGGACGAGCTGATGCCGAAATATGCCGAGATCATATATAACGGCTTCTGGTTCTCGCCCGAGCGGGAGATGCTGCAGGCGCTGATCGACAAGAGCCAGGAAAAGGTCACCGGCACGGTGCGGCTGAAGCTCTACAAGGGCACGGTGCGGGTCGTGGGCCGCAAGTCGCCCTATTCGCTCTACGACCAGGACCTCGTGACCTTCGAGGAAGGCGCGGTCGCCTACGACCACCGCGACGCCGCCGGCTTTATCAAGCTCAATGCCTTGCGCCTGCGCACGCTGGGCAAGCGCAACCAGAAGACCGGCGGAGCCTGAGGCTCGTCCAGGCCTCCCGCGCCCTGTCGCCAGGGCGCGGGACCCGCCCCGCCTGGCGGGCGGCCCCGAAGGGGTTTTTCGAAACAGGTTCCCAAACGCGCTGCTTTCGTGTATGCAGCGCACCAATTGCGGCTTCATGCCGTCCCTTTTCCCAGATCTCGAGCTTTCCCGACACGGTCGCAGACCGGGTCCGACGAACTCGATATGTCCGCCACGGATCGACCGCGGCGCAGATCCGAACCCCGGCAGACCCATGAAACTGCGAAACATCGCCATTATCGCCCACGTCGACCACGGCAAGACGACCCTCGTCGACCAGCTCCTGCGCCAGTCCGGCGCGTTCCGCGACAACCAGCGCGTCGCCGAACGCGTGATGGATTCGAACGACCTCGAAAAAGAGCGCGGCATCACCATCCTGGCCAAGGCGACGTCGATCGTCTGGAAAGGCGTGCGCATCAACATCGTCGACACGCCGGGCCACGCCGACTTCGGCGGAGAGGTGGAGCGCATCCTGTCCATGGTGGACGGCGCCATCGTGCTCGTCGACGCCGCTGAAGGCCCGATGCCGCAGACGAAATTCGTCGTCGGCAAGGCCCTGAAGATCGGCCTCAAGCCGATCGTCTGCATCAACAAGGTCGACAAGCAGGACTCGCGTCCGAGCGAAGTCATCAATGAAGTGTTCGACCTGTTCGCCGCGCTCGACGCGACCGACGAGCAGCTCGACTTCCCGATCATCTATGGTTCGGCCAAGCAGGGCTGGATGGCGGATGCGCCCGAAGGTCCGCAGGACGGCGCCATGGCGCCGCTGTTCGATCTCGTGCTCAAGCATGTGCCGGAGCCGAGGATCGAGGAAGGCGCGTTCCGCATGCTCGGCACGCTGCTCGAAGCCAACCCCTATCTCGGCCGCATCGTCACGGGCCGGGTCTTCGCCGGTTCGATCAAGCCGAACCAGTCGGTGAAGGTTCTCGACCGTCTCGGAAACATCGTGGAGACGGGCCGCGTCTCGAAGATCCTGGCCTTCCGCGGCATCGAACGCACGCCGGTCGAGGAAGCCGAAGCGGGCGACATCATCGCGATCGCGGGCCTGACCAAGTTCAACGTCGCCGACACGCTCTGCGTGCCGGAAGTGGTCGAGCCGCTGCAGGCGCAGCCGATCGATCCGCCGACCCTGTCGATGACTTTCATGGTCAATGATTCGCCGCTGGCCGGCACCGAAGGCGACAAGGTGACGAGCCGCGTCATTCGCGACCGCCTGTTCAAGGAAGCGGAAGGCAATGTCGCCCTCAAGGTCGAGAGCGCGCCGAATTCCGACGCCTATATCGTGTCGGGCCGCGGCGAGTTGCAGCTCGCGATCCTGATCGAGCAGATGCGCCGCGAAGGTTTCGAGCTCGGCGTGTCGCGCCCGAAGGTCGTGTTCCAGAAAGACGAGAACGGCGCGATCCTCGAGCCGATCGAAGAAGTCGTGGTCGACGTCGACGAGGAATATTCCGGCGTCGTCGTGCAGAAAATGTCCGAGCGCAAGGCCGAGATGATCGAGATGCGTCCGTCCGGCGGCGCGCGTCTTCGTCTCGTGTTCCATGCGCCGACGCGCGGCCTCATCGGCTATCAGGGCGAATTGCTCACCGACACGCGCGGCACCGCCATCATGAACCGCCTGTTCCACAGCTACTCGGAATACAAGGGCGAGATCGCGGGTCGCCGAAACGGCGTGCTGATCTCGAACGAATCCGGTGAAGCCGTCTCCTACGCGATGTGGAAGCTGGAAGACCGCGGCCCGATGATGATCGAGCCCGGCTGGAAGGTCTATCGCGGCATGATCGTGGGCGAGCACACGCGCGACAACGATCTTGAGATCAACGTGCTGAAGGGCAAGCAGCTCACCAACGTCCGCGCCGCCGGCAAGGACGAGGCCGTGCGCCTGACGCCGCCGATCCGCATGACGCTCGAAAAGGCGCTCGCCTATATCGAGGACGACGAACTCGTCGAAGTGACGCCGAAGTCGATCCGCCTGCGCAAGGCGCTGCTCGATCCGAACGACCGCAAGCGTGCGGGCCGTTCGAAGGAAGCCGTGGCCTGATCCAGCGATTTCTCACGCAAACAAAAACCGCCGCATCGATGATGCGGCGGTTTTTTTATGCGAAAGGCTGAACAGTGGAACGGCGACGCCAGGGCGTCGCCGGGCCCGCCCTCTCAATCCATAAGCATGCGCTTCAGCAGTTCGAGCTCTTCGGACAATTGCCCGTCCTTGTTGGCGAGACCCTCGATCTTGCGCACGGCGTGAAGCACGGTCGTGTGGTCGCGGCCACCGAATCGGCGTCCGATTTCCGGCAGCGAGCGCAGCGTCAGGATCTTGGCGAGATACATGGCGATCTGGCGCGGACGAACAACGGTGGCGGTGCGGCGGGACGAGAGAATATCGGCGCGGCTGACGTTGAAATGCGTGGCCACCAGCTTCTGGATGTCCTCGATCTTGACGCGCTTGGGCTCGCGCGTGCGCACCAGATCCCGGATGGCGATTTCGGCGGTCTCGACCGTCAGCGGCGAGCCCGTCAGCGTGACGTGGGCCAGCAGCCGGTTTACCGCGCCGTCGAGATCGCGGCCGTTGGTCTGGATCGACATGGCGACCAGAGACACGACCGCCGGCGGCACTTCGAAGGTCGGCTGCGAGACGCGCGCGGCCGCAATGCGGGTTTCGAGGATCTTGACCCGCAGAGCTTCGTCGAGCGAACCCATCTCCACGCAAAGCCCGCCGGCGAGCCGCGAGCGTACGCGCTCATCGAGGCTTTCGAGATCGGACGGCGGGCGGTCGGCCGCGATTACGACCTGTCGGCCGGCGTCGATCAGCGCGTTCAGCGTGTGGCAGAACTCCTGCTGGATCGATTTGCCCTGCAGGAACTGCACGTCGTCGATCACCAGCACGTCGATGGCGCGGAGCTTTTCCTTGAAGGCGATCGCCGTCTGGGCCTTCAGGGCGGAGACGAAGCCGTACATGAACTTCTCGGCCGTCAGATAAATGACGCGGCGGCCGGTTTCGCCAGCGCAATGCGCGACGGCCTGGATCAGATGCGTTTTGCCGAGGCCCACCGAGGCGTGCAGATAGAGCGGGTTGTAGAGCGGCGCTTCGGTGGCGGGCGCCTGGGCGACGCGCTGGGCGGCCGCATGGGCGAGCTGATTCGAGCGGCCCACAAGGAAGCTTGAGAAGGTCAGGCGGCGGTCGAGCGGAGATCCCCCCAGCGCCTCGGCCTCAAGATGACGGGTCTCGCGCGGCGCCGGGTCGTTGTCGCGACGAAACAGCAGCGGGGGCTGGGATGAGAAGGACGGGGAGCGGCTCGTGTTCTCGTCCAGCCGCATCGGCGCCGGGACGTCCGGGCTGCGCGTCGGGGCGACCCGGCCGGAGGTGCGCACCGCGATCGACAACATCGTCACGGACGGGACTTCGGAGGCCAGGGCCGCCACGATGCGGTCAGTATAATGCGACTGGATCCAGCTCTTCAGGAACTTGGTCGGCACAGACAGGCGCGCCGTGTCGTCCAGAATTTCGTCGAGCTCTAGGCGTCCGAACCAGGAGCTGAACACGTCCTCGCCGACTTCGGCGCGCAGGCGGCGGCAAGTCCGCTGCCAAGCTTCCGCGTGGTTCGGCAGGATGGGCGTTTCCGTTTTTTCAGGAGAGAAGCGAACGATCCTGGAGGTGTGGTTCTGTACCGAGTCGAGGCGAGGTTTCAACATTGAATGTCTTCTTGTTTCCGAGCCGCCGCCGAGATCTACCCGGGCGGAAAATGGTGAAATTGGCCAGAACGATCGCGATACGGATCTAGAATCCGCCCGCGCAATGTCTAGGCCGGGGAAGACGCTGCGATCAGACTCAGGTCTGCAACGCGACACTTTCCAGCCCGCATGACGGGCTCACCGCACGAAAACTCACATACGCAATGCTACGCAGATCCGTCACAACTCCCACGCTTTCGAACGTCCACCTGTTTTCAGACTCCGCAATCGGAGCCACGTTCGTCGACGCGCCGCCAGCGCATCGGATTTCCAGCGCAAAAGTCATGATGCCCCCTCCTGCGGATCGGAGACCCGCAGCCTTAGATATCCAATTTTAAAATAAGCCGCCGCTTACCTGTGCTGACGTTGCGCCGCACGATCCAGGTCAGGTTCGCCCGAAATCCGAAACTGTGGGCCATTCCGCGCCAGTCTCACACAAATGAGAAAGGCTCTGACATAACCCATTCCAAGTACTGGTGTTTCTCGTCTGGCTTCAGGCGTCCCCGTCTGTGAAAAAACCTTACACAGCGCTCCGTGAGACCGCAACAGAGTCCGTCACGGACCTGTCATCGTGGCTCGGTCGATATTGCGCCAAGCTTTCAAAGATTATCCATTGACGCATGTAAGCGCCTGATTCCTGACAATTACCAACACCCGAAATTAGCCGCTTCTCTTAACGTTGCGGGTGCGGAACGCCCGGAAGGCAAGCGGCGCTTTGGATTGTCAAGAGGGCAGTTAAAGCCGTCCACCGGGGCTTTGCGCACAAGCCCTTGAATCGGAAGGCCTTCGAGAGTCCTGCTCTGGATGCGCAAAAGAAATACGGCGACCTGTGTCTTAACAACAATCGGGCGCTCCAAAACGAAAAAAGCCCGGCACAGCCGGGCTTTCTTTGGTCTACGACAGACTAATTTAATTATTGCGCCAGCGCTTTCACGCGAACGGTGAGGCGCGAGATTTTGCGCGAGGCCGTGTTCTTGTGAACGATGCCCTTCTGGGCAGCGCGCATCACCAGCGGCTCAGCGGCCTGGAGAGCGGCCTGCGCCACGCCGGCGTCGCCCGACGCGATGGCTTCCTCGACCTTGCGGACGTAGGTGCGCATCTGACTGCGGCGCGAACGGTTCACGGCCGTGCGGCGCGCGATCTTGCGGACGGCCTTTTTGGCCGAGGAGGTATTCGCCATGAGTGTTCCTCGAAGAGGCGGCCGCAGATGCGTGATCGGGCCGTGAAAAACTGTTCCGTGCCGATGCGCGGAATATCGGCTGGCTTATAACTTCGAACAGCGGGGCGCGTCAACGGGATCGCGCGCGATTCCAGCCTGGCGACGAGATTCCGTTGGCGAAGCGGCCAGTCGCCCCCTCAACGGTGCTGAAACGCGGGTTTGCGCTTCTCAATGAAGGCCTGCATGCCTTCCTTCTGATCCTGCGTCGCAAAGGTCGCGTAAAAGACGCGCCGTTCAAAGCGAACGCCTTCGCTCAAGGTCGTCTCGTAGGCTCGGTCGACACATTCCTTCGTCATCAGGACAGACGGTCCGGACATGGTTGCGATCGTCTGAGCGACCTTCAGGGCTTCGGCCACGAGTTCCGCCGCCGGGACGACACGCGACACAAGCCCCGCGCGCTCGGCTTCCTGCGCGTCCATCATGCGTCCCGTGAGGCACATTTCCATCGCCTTGGATTTTCCGACAAGGCGAGTCAGGCGCTGGCTGCCGCCGGCCCCCGGCATAATGCCGAGCTTGATCTCCGGCTGGCCGAATTTGGCGGTGTCCGCCGCCAGAATGAAGTCGCACATCATGGCGAGTTCGCAGCCGCCGCCCAGCGCGAAGCCCGCAACCGCCGCGATCACAGGCTTGCGCAGACGCGTGACGCGCTCCCAGCTGGCGACAAAATCGCCCAGATAGACATCGATATAGGACTGCGCCTGCATTTCCTTGACGTCGGCGCCGGCCGCGAAGGCTTTTTCCGAGCCCGTCAGCACGACACAGCGAACGCCGTCATCGGCCTCGACGTCGTCGAGCGCCTGATTGAGATCTTTGATCAGCTGGATATTCAGTGCGTTCAGGGCGTCGGGCCGGTTCAGGCGGATCAGGCGCACCGGTCCATGCGTCTCGACGAGAATGGCCTCGAATGCCATGCGAATGCTCCAGCGCTGCGGCCTGTCGGGCGAGGCCTGATGGCTCCATGGCTAAATGAGCCGCGCCCAAATGAAAAGAGGCGCCCGAAAGGACGCCTCCGCTTCGCAAATGCGCGGGACGGCGCCGCCTCAAAGACCTTCGAACAGCGCGGTCGAAAGATAGCGTTCGGCGAATGACGGGATGATGATGACGATATTCTTGCCTTCCATCCCGGGGCGCGCGCCGATTTCAAGCGCGGCCGCGACCGCCGCGCCCGACGAAATGCCGACCGGAATGCCCTCGAAGCGGGCCAAATGACGGGCGGTTTCGAACGCCGTCTGGTTGCCGACCGTCACGACCTCGTCGATCACGGACTTGTCGAGGATCGCCGGGACGAAGCCTGCGCCGATGCCCTGAATCTTGTGCGGGCCCGGCTGGCCGCCCGACAGGACCGGAGAGTCTTCCGGCTCGACCGCTACGATCTTCACGCCGGACTTGCGCTGCTTGAGAACCTGCCCGACGCCCGTGATGGTGCCGCCGGTGCCGACGCCGGAAATAAGGACATCGACGGTCCCATTGGTGTCGTTCCAGATCTCTTCCGCGGTCGTCTTGCGATGGATCTCCGGATTGGCGGGATTCTCGAACTGCTGCGG
>JAIEQX010000331.1 GCA_019747375.1 Beijerinckiaceae bacterium
CTGAATTCGGCCGTCTTCTCGGACGGGTCGTTCGTCTACATCCCGCCGGGCGTGCGCTGTCCGATGGAGCTGTCGACCTATTTCCGCATCAACGAGCAGAACACGGGCCAGTTCGAGCGCACGCTGATCATCGCCGACAAGGGCGCCTATGTGAGCTATCTCGAAGGCTGCACGGCGCCCAAGCGCGACGAGAACCAGCTGCATGCGGCGGTGGTCGAGCTGATCACGCACGACGACGCCGAGATCAAATATTCGACGGTGCAGAACTGGTATCCGGGCGACAGCGAGGGCAAGGGCGGCATCTACAATTTCGTCACCAAGCGCGGCGACTGCCGCGGCGCGCGGTCGAAGATTTCGTGGACGCAGGTTGAGACCGGCTCGGCGATCACCTGGAAATATCCGTCCTGCATCCTGCGCGGCGACGAGTCCCGCGGCGAGTTCTACTCGATCGCGATCTCGAACGGCCGCCAGCAGGTCGACAGCGGCACCAAGATGATCCATCTCGGCAAGAACACGACGAGCCGCATCATCTCGAAGGGCATTTCGGCGGGCCGTTCCAACAACACCTATCGCGGACAGGTGTCGGCGCATCGCAAGGCGATCAACGCGCGCAATTTCACCAATTGCGACTCGCTGCTGATCGGCGACACATGCGGCGCGCATACGATCCCGTATCTCGAAGCCAAGAACGCCAGCGCGGTGTTCGAGCACGAGGCGACAACGTCGAAAATCTCCGAAGACCAGCTGTTCTACTGCATGCAGCGCGGGCTCACGGCGGAAGAGGCGACGGCGCTGATCGTCAACGGCTTCGTGCGCGACGTGCTGCAGCAGCTGCCGATGGAATTCGCGGTCGAGGCCCAGAAGCTGATCTCGATCAGCCTTGAAGGCTCGGTGGGCTAAGGCCCCGCGATCCGACCCGACTTCAAAACCTTTCGCGAACCCGGCCAGAGAGACGCCCGGGTTCGACGCCAGACCTTCGAACGGACACGAACCAACATGCTCGAGATCAAGAACCTCCATGCCGAGATCGACGGCAAGAAGATCCTCAACGGCCTCAACCTGACGGTCGCGGATGGCGAAGTTGCGGCCATCATGGGGCCGAACGGATCCGGCAAATCGACGCTTTCCTATGTCATCTCGGGCCGCGAGGGCTATGAGGTGACGGACGGCGAAGTGCTGCTGGACGGCGTCAACCTGCTTAATCTCGACGCGTCCGAGCGCGCCGCGCAGGGCGTCTTCCTGGCGTTTCAGTATCCGCTCGAAATTCCGGGCGTGACGACCATGACCTTCCTCAAGGCCTCGCTCAACGCCACCCGCAAGGGTCGCGGCGAACCCGAGCTGTCGACGCCGGAATTCATGAAGCGCGTGCGCGCCGCCGCCGACCGTCTCGGCGTGCCGCAGGACATGCTGCGCCGCGCCCTCAACGTCGGGTTTTCGGGCGGCGAGAAGAAGCGCATGGAAATCCTCCAGATGGCGCTGCTCGAGCCGAAGTTCGGCATTCTCGACGAGACCGATTCAGGCCTCGACATCGATGCGCTGCGCATCGTCTCCGAGGGCGTGAACGCGCTGCGCTCGCCGCATCGCGGCTTCCTGGTCATCACGCATTACCAGCGCCTTCTCGACTATATCGTGCCCGACAAGGTGCACGTGCTGTCGAAGGGACAGATCGTGAAGACGGGCGGCAAGGAGCTGGCGCTCGAACTCGAGAAGACCGGCTATGGCGAATTTGTCGGTGAGGCAGCCTGATGAACGCCCAGGTCACACCGCTGCGCACGATTGCGGAATCGAGGCTCGCCTCCGATTATGAAAGCGCGCGCGCCACCATGCCGGGCCATGCGGGCGTCGCCAGCCTGCGCGACGGCGCGTTCGCGGCCTTCATGCATGCGGGCCTGCCCAATCGCCGCGTCGAGGCCTGGCACTATACGGACCTGCGGCAGGCCATGCGCGACGCCCTGCCGGTCGCGGGCGTTCCTGCGGCGACCGCCATTCTGGCGCAGGGCGCCCGGCTGGAAACGCTGGCGCCGCGCGTCGAGGGCGTGGATTCCGTCCGCATCGTCCTGGTCGACGGCTATTACATTCCGGCCCTGTCGGATGTGGCGCGCATGCCCGAGGGCGTGACGCTGCACAGCCTGACGGACGTGCTCGAACAGGGCGACGAACAGCTCATCGAGGCGCTGTCGGGCCCGGGGCTCGGGGCCGGAGATTCGACGCTCGCGCTCAATGCGGCCTTCATGCAGGGCGGCGTCCTCCTCGATGTTGCGGCGGGCGCGCAGGTTGCGACGCCGGTCGAGATCGTCACCATGACGACCAATGACGTGGCGCAGGCCTTGTACGTCCGCTCGCTCGTGCGTCTCGGCGCCGGGTCGAAGCTGACGCTGATCGAAACCGACGCCTCCGACGCCGAGGTCGCCGAACAGCGCAACGGCGCGCTCGTGGTGCAGGCCGGCGACGACGCCGTGCTCGACCATGTGTTCATGCCGGCGCAATTGCCGGCGCGCTCCACCCAGGTCGCCCATATGCTGGTCACCATGGGGGCGCGGTCGGATCTCGCGTCCTTCACGCTGGCGCGCGGCGGCGGCCTGTTGCGGCGTCAGGCGTTCCTGCGTTTCGACGGCGAACATGCGCGCGGAGCCTTTGCGGGCTCGACGCTGCTGAAGGGCCGCGATCATTCCGACACGACGCTTGTCGTCGAACATGTCGCGCCGCATTGCGAGAGCCGGGAATATTTCAAGTTCGTGCTCGACGGCGAGGCGACCGGCGTCTTCCAGGGCAAGGTCATCGTGGCGCCGGGCGCGCAGAAGACCGACGGCAAGATGAAGAGCCAGGCGATCCTGCTCTCCGACGGCGCGTCGATGAACAACAAGCCGGAGCTCGAGATCTTCGCCGACGATGTCGTGTGCGGACATGGCGCGACAGTGGCGCAACTCGACGAGAACCAGATCTTCTACGCACAGTCGCGCGGCATTCCGCGGCCGCAGGTCGAGGCCATGCTGCTCGAAGCCTTCGTGGACGAAGCCACCGATCACGTCCGCCACGAGGGGCTGCGCGATCTGCTGACGGCGCGTATCGGCGTCTGGATGGCGAACAGGAGCGCGGCATGACGAATTCGTCGCCTTATGACGTGGCCGCCATCCGGCGGGATTTCCCGATCCTGTCGGAGCGGCCCTATGGAAAGCCGCTGGTCTATCTCGACAACGCCGCCTCGGCTCAGAAGCCCCGGCAGGTGATCGAGCGCATGGCGCATGTGTACGAGCATGAATACGCCAACGTGCATCGCGGCCTGCATTATCTGGCCAATGCCGCGACCGAGGCTTTCGAGGGCGCGCGCGAGACGGTGCGCTCCTTCCTGAACGCGAAGTCGAGCGAGGAGATTGTCTTCACGCGCTCCGCCACCGAGGCGATCAACCTCGTGGCTGCCTCCTTCGGCCAGCAGAACATCCGCGAGGGCGACGAGATCGTGCTCTCGATCATGGAGCATCATTCCAACATCGTGCCCTGGCACTTCCATCGCGAGCGCAAGGGCGCGGTGCTGAAGTGGGTCGGCGTCGATGACGACGGACAGTTCTCGATCGACGAATTCGAGCGCGCGCTCAGCCCGCGCACGAAGATCGTCGCCATCACGCATATGTCGAACGTGCTGGGCACGGTCCTGCCCGTGAAGGAGATCATCCGCATCGCGCATGCGCGCGGCATACCGGTGATGATCGACGGATCGCAGGGCGCCGTGCACCTGACCGTCGACGTGCAGGACCTGGACGCCGATTTTTACATCTTCACCGGCCACAAGGTCTACGGGCCGACCGGCATCGGCGTGCTGTACGGCAAGCGCGAGTGGCTGGAGCGGCTGCCGCCCTTCAACGGCGGCGGCGAGATGATCGAGACTGTCACGATGGACAGCGTGACCTACAACACGCCGCCGCATCGTTTCGAGGCCGGCACGCCGCCGATCGTCCAGGCGATCGGCCTCGGGGCGGCGCTCGATTACATGCAGTCGATCGGGCGGGAGCGGATCCACGCGCATGAGAGCGCGCTCGGCGCCTATGCGCAGGAACGGCTGTCGCGGCTGAATTCGATCCGCATTTTCGGTACGGCGGCGGGCAAGGGCGCCATCGTGTCCTTCGAGATGAAGGGCGCGCACGCGCATGACGTCGCCACCGTGATCGATCGTTCGGGCGTCGCCGTCCGCGCCGGCACCCATTGCGCCATGCCGCTGATGTCGCGCTTCGGCGTCACCTCGACCTGCCGCGCGTCCTTCGCGCTCTACAACACGCATGATGAAGTCGATGCCTTGGTGGATGCGCTCGCCAAGGCTGAAGCCCTGTTCGCGTAAGGAAAGATTCCGATGGCCGACACAGAAACGAGCGAGTTCCAGCCCAATCGGCCCGACCTCGCACTCGCGCCAGCGATCCCACCGGCCGAACTCGACCGGCTGACCGAGGATATCGTGGCCGCGCTCAAGACCGTCTACGATCCGGAAATCCCGGTCGACATCTACGAGCTCGGACTGATCTACAAGATCGACATCGACGACTCGTGCTTCGTCAATGTCGACATGACCCTGACGGCGCCGGCCTGTCCGGTGGCGGGCGAAATGCCGATCTGGGTCGAGAATGCGGTTGCGGCCGTGCAGGGCGTCTCGGGCGCCAAGGCCCATATGGTTTTTGATCCGCCATGGGATCAGAGCCGCATGTCCGACGAGGCGCGCGTCGCCCTGGATATGTGGTGAGCCATGGCGCGCGCGAGACCCTGGATCGTCGCCATTCTGGCGGGCCTTGCCCTGCCGGGCGCCGCCATGGGTCCCGTCCGCGCCGCTGACGACGGCGCCTGTTTCTCGATCTTCGGCGCGTCCGGGCCCGTGGGAGAGCTCGCCTTGGCGCGCATTGCGCCGGGCCGCGAACGCGTCAGTTTCGTGCGAAATCGCGACAAGGCGTCTCCGTCCTGTCCCTCGGGCGGCGAAGCCTGCCGCAGCCGCGCCTTTCTGGTGGGAGGCGACGAGGTGGTGATCGCCAAGGGGGCGGGGCCGTTCGTCTGCGCGTCCTTCAAGTCGACCAAGGGGGCGGAAACCTCCGGCTGGCTGCCGCTGGCCGATCTCGACGTGTTCGAGCGACGTGCGGCCGTGCGGGCGAGCGACGTTGCGGGCCTGTGGCGGCGCGACTCCGAGGCGCAGATCCGCCTGTCTTTCGAAGGCGGGCGTGTCACCGTCAACGGCGAGGCCACCTATGGCACGCTGGATCCCGATCGCGTCCGGCGCGGCGCGGTCAATATCGGCACGCTCGAGGGACCGGCGCGCCTGACCCGCGACGTGGTCGCCATCGGGGAGAATTACGACGGCTCCAAGCCCGCCGCCGGGATGGACCGGGCGGAATGTTTCGCCCGCCTGCATCTCCTCGGCCGTTATGCGGTTGTTGAAGACAATCTAGGCTGCGGAGGCATGAACGTTAGTTTTACCGGCCTTTACCTTCGCGTGCTAAAGTAGAGATGGACTCATTCGCCGGGCCTTGAACCCGGCCGAGGGAGAAGAGAATGGCAAGTGCAAAATCGCGCTTCAAGGTCGTGACGCTGACGGATGCAGCGGCCGACCGTGTGCGGGAAATCATGTCGCAGAGCGACAAACCTTATGTGGGCCTGCGCGTCGGCGTGAAGAACGGCGGCTGCGCCGGCATGTCCTATACGATGGAATTCGCCGAGGCTGACGGTCCGCACGACGAGGTGGTCGAGGAGAAGGGCGTCCGCGTCCTCATCGATCCGAAGGCCGTGCTGTTCCTGCTCGGCACTCAGATGGATTTCCAGACCACCAAGCTCACCTCGGGCTTCGTGTTCAACAATCCGAACCAGACATCGGCCTGCGGCTGCGGCGAAAGCGTCGCCATCGAGCCCGCCAGCGCGGAGCGCATGGCCGGCGCCTGACGGTTCGTGTCGCCCAATAAAAAAAGGCGTCCTTTCCAACCGGGAAGGACGCCTTTTCGTTTGGCGGGCCGCTTTCGCGGGCGGAATTATTTCGCGGGCTTGTAGGGGCCGAGTTCCTTCACGGCCGCTTCCACGAAGGACATGTCCACGATGGCGTCGACCTTGGCGGTCTTGTCGCCGACGAGTCCCTGTTCCTGGAAGAAGGCGAGATCCTTGCGCATGCTCTCCAGATTGAGGCGTCCGTCCGGGTCGCAGGCATGCGGGAAGATTCCGCGGATCTGCTCGACCGTGAGCTTCAGGTTCTTGGACAGGATGGCGATGACCTCGTCGGCCTTGGCGTCCTTCTTCCACTGGCCGTTTTCGAGCGCGTCATTGTAGTCGCGCGCGCCGCGCACGTAGGCTTTCATGAAGCGCTTGGCGACGTCTGTCTTCTCCTTGGCGAATTTGTCGCCGTAGAAGATCATCGAGATCTGGTCGTTGGGATAGAAGTCTTCCGTCGACTTCCAGCGAACCGTGACATTGTCGTTCACGAGGCGCGTGGCGAAGGGCTCGATCATCATCGAGGCGTCGATGGCCTTGCTCTGGAAAGCGGCGAGCTGCTGCGGGAAGCCGAGCGACACGACTTCGACATCAGTGTATTTCAGCCCGCCCTTCTTCATCGCCTCGTTGATCACCGAGAGCGAGGTGACGCCCGGCGCTGCGGCGGCGAATTTGAGGCCCTTGAGATCGGAATAGTCCTTCACGCGGCCGGAATCCACCAGGTCCTTGCGGATCATCAGCGTTTGATACTGGTAGCCGGGCGCGGTGCGGCCGCGATCCGCGACGGCGCGAATGTCGATCTTGCGGGCGGCGGCGTTGTAGAGACCCGCGGAGGCCGCGCCGCTGCCGACATCGAGATCGCCCGTGCCCAGCGGCGCGATCATGCGCGCGGCGGAATCGAAGACGGTGAGTTTGACGTCGAGGTTCTCGGCGCGGAAATAGCTCTTGGCTTCCGCAATGAAGAACCCGACATCGCCGCTGTTGCCGACGGAGCCGACATTGACGACGTCAGCCGCGATGGCGGGCGCGGAGAGAAGGGGAAGGGCAAGAATGGCGGCCCGAAGCAGAGCGCTCGGTTGAAAGTTCATCGTTTCCTCCCGGCTGCACGGCGTCGCGCCCTCGCGATCGGCATGCAGCTCTGCCGGGGAGCTTAAACGCTCGGCGCCCCGGCACAAGGGAGAGATGCGGACTATTCGTCCGAACCGACTTTCAGCGGCTTCAACTTGACGGGACGCAGCAGGAAGGACGGGACGTGATCGCCCAGTCCGACGACCGGCACGTCGTCGTCGTCACGGCCACGGCCGCGCTGCGGGCGCTGTTCGGCGCGGGGTTCGGGACGCGTGTCCGTGCGGCGCGGATCGCGCGGACGGCCATCGGGGCGACGGCCATCCTGGCGACCGTCCTGACGGCGCGGCTGGGCGTCGTCGCGGGTGCGTGCGGCGGGCGCGGCGACGGCGGCCACGACGGGCGCCTCGATCACGTCGGGCTGGTCGTCATTGGCGACCACGCGCGGGGCTCGGGCTTCACGCGGCTCGCGATGTTCACGCGGCGCGCGACCCTCGCCGCGGCCTTCGCCACGTCCGCCACGCGCGGGCGAACGCTCGCGGCGTCCACGGCTGCGCGGCTGCTCGTCGTCCTCGGTCGAGGGGCCGAGTTCCGACAGCGGCGGACCGAACCATTCGATCTTGGTGGTGATCAGCTTTTCGATGTCGTCGATGTAGCGCTGGTCGGCGCGGGTGACGATCGAATAGGCGGTGCCGCTGCGGCCCGCGCGGCCCGTGCGGCCGATGCGGTGCACATAGTCTTCCGCATGGGTGGGAATGTCGAAGTTGAAGACATGGCTGACGTCCGGAATGTCGAGGCCGCGGGCCGCGACGTCCGAGCAGATCAGCAGCGAGACTTCGTTGTTCTTGAACGCGTCGAGCGAGGCCATGCGCGCGCGCTGGTCCATGTCGCCATGCAGCGCGCCGGCCGAGAAGCCATGTTTCTGCAGCGATTTGTGCAGGATCGCGACGTCACGCTTGCGGTTGCAGAAGATGATCGCGTTCTTGAGGTGCTCGGCCTCGCGGATGACGCGGCGAAGCGTCTCGCGCTTGGCGCCGCCGCCGTGCGAGGCGATGAGGCCCTGGGTGATCGTGGTGGCGGTCGAGGACGCGCGCGCCACTTCGATGCGCACCGGATTGTGCAGGAAGGTCTCGGTCAGGCGCGTGATTTCCGGCGGCATGGTGGCCGAGAAGAACAGCGTCTGGCGGGTGAAGGGCACGAGCTTGCAGATGCGCTCGATGTCCGGAATGAATCCCATGTCGAGCATGCGGTCGGCCTCGTCGATGACGAGGATCTCGATGCCGGTGAGCAGCAGCTTGCCGCGCTCGGAGAAGTCGAGCAGGCGGCCGGGCGTCGCGATCAGCACGTCGGCGCCGCGCATGATCTTTGTTTCCTGATCGGCGAAGGAGACGCCTCCGATCAGCAGCGCGACGTTGATCTTGTGGTTCGCGCCGTTTTTGACGAAGCTTTCCTCGACCTGTGCGGCGAGTTCGCGCGTCGGTTCGAGGATGAGCGTGCGGGGCATGCGGGCGCGGGCGCGGCCGGTTTCGAGGCGCGACAGCATCGGCAGCGTGAAGGCTGCGGTCTTGCCGGTGCCCGTCTGGGCGATGCCGAGGACGTCGCGGCCGGCCAGCGCATGAGGAATGGCCTGTTCCTGAATCGGGGTCGGAGTGGTGTAGCCCGAGGCTACGACCGCTTGCAGGACCTTCTCGCTCAGGCCGAGTTCGTTGAATGTCATTATGGATTGTGCCTGCGAGCGGCGGAGCGAATGTCGCTGGATCGCCGCTTTGGACGCGTCAGATGATCTGAAACCTCGCTGCTCGGATTGCAGCGGAACGGGCGAACGGACACGCGCGGGTCCCTGAACGCCGAAATCACACATAGCGTTTCGACGCGAGAAGTCAATGTGTTTCGGCCCCGAGACGGCGTTTGCGGGCCGCAGGATCGCGTCTGTCGGTTATTTCGGCAGTTTATTTGGGCATGCCGGTGCAGGGATCGAGCACGGTGTTGCGGATGCCCGGGATGGTGGCGGTGGCGCCATAGTCGATGCCCTGGTTGCGCGGGGCGCTGCCGCCGAGCGCGCGGGGCAGGGCGGCCAGGCGCTCGCGCACCGACATATTGGCGCCCTGCGGGCCGCCCGGCTGCGTCGCCTTGTCGAGGAAGGCGGCGGCGAACATGAAGCACACGGCGAGCGCGCCCGCCGTCGTGCCGACCACCTGGAGGGTCGAGCCGCTTTCGTTGCGGAAGAAGAGCCTGAACATGACTGACGCGCCTTGAGCTTGAATGGTCAGGCTCAGGATGCGCGGGTTTGGTAAAGATCCCGTTCACCCTGTCGGCGGTTCGTCGTCCCGTTCAGATGTCGACCAGATCCTTCTCGGCCGCAAAGGCCGCTCGTTCCTGGATGAAGGTGAAGCGGGCCTCGGGCTTGTTGCCCATCAGCCGTTCGACGGAAGATTCCGTGCCGGCCTTGTCCTCGTCGAGAATCACCACCTTGAGCAGCGTGCGCTTGCGCGGGTCCATGGTGGTTTCCTTCAATTGCGCCGGCAGCATTTCGCCCAGGCCCTTGAAGCGGCTCGTCTCGACCTTGCCCTTGCCGGTGAAGAAGGATTTCATCAGCTCGTTGCGGTGCCGGTCGTCGCGCGCATAGGCGACTTTCGAGCCCTGCGTCAGCTTGTAGAGCGGCGGCACCGCCAGATAGAGGTGCCCCTCGTCGATCAGCTTGGGCATTTGCCGATAGAAGAACGTGATCAGAAGCGACGCGATATGCGCGCCGTCGACGTCGGCGTCGGTCATCACGATGATCTTGTCGTAGCGCAGTTCCGTGCTGCGGTAATGCGAGCCCGTGCCGCAGCCCAGCGCCAGCGACAGGTCGGCCAGCTGCTGGTTGCCGGCGAGCTTGTCGCGCGTCGCGGAGGCGACGTTGAGGATCTTGCCGCGCAGCGGCAGGATCGCCTGGTTGGCGCGGTCGCGCGCCTGTTTGGCGGAGCCGCCGGCCGAGTCGCCCTCGACGATGAAGAGTTCGGAGCCCTGCGCGGAAGTGTTGGAGCAATCCGCCAGCTTGCCGGGCAGCCGCAGCTTGCGCACCGCGGTCTTGCGCTGCACGTCCTTTTCGGCGCGGCGGCGGAGCCGGTCCTCGGCACGCTCCACCGTCCAGTCGAGAAGTTTCAGCGCCGCCGACGGCGAGGCAGCGAGCCAATGGTCGAAGGCGTCGCGGATCGTGCCTTCGACGATGCGCGAGGCTTCCGCCGTCATCAGGCGCCCCTTGTTCTGGCCCTGGAACTCCGGCTCGCGGATGAACACCGAGATCAGCGCCGCGCATGAGACCATGACGTCGTCGGTCGTCACCGCCGACACGCGCTTGGTCTGGCCGATGCGCTCGGCATGGTCCTTCAGGGCGCGCAGCAGGGCGATGCGCAGGCCCGCCTCGTGGGTGCCGCCGTCGGGCGTCGGAATGGTGTTGCAATAGGAGTGGACGAAGCCGTCGTCCTGCGCGAGCCAGGACAC
The DNA here is from genome assembly GCA_019747375.1 of Beijerinckiaceae bacterium. GTDB lineage: Bacteria > Pseudomonadota > Alphaproteobacteria > Rhizobiales > Beijerinckiaceae > Terripilifer. The sequence continues at coordinate 10,495 of JAIEQX010000331.1, forward strand.
GGCCCATTCGAGCGAGCCGTGCCCGCCCGGCTTGTCGATCTTGCCCGTGAAGGGCTGCTCGGTGACCTGTTCCTTGCCCTCGATGTCCTGCGCCAGATAATCCTTCAGGCCGCCGGGGAAGCGGAACACGGCCTCGGGCAGCACGTTGGAGCTCGCCTCGATCAGGCTCGGGGCGCAGTGCCAGCGGATCTCGACGCCGCCGAACAGATAGGCCTTGGAGCGCGCCATGCGGAACAGGCGCGCGGGCTTGAAATGCGCGCCCTTGCCGAAGATCTGGTCGTCGGGCCGGAAGCGGACGCGGGTGCCGCGGCGGTTCTGGATCTTGCCCAGCGTTTCGAGCTTGCCGACCGCGTGGCCGCGCTCAAAGATCTGGCGATAGAGCACCTGTCCGCGCGCGACCTCGACCTCGAGCCGCTCCGACAGGGCGTTGACGACCGAGACGCCGACACCGTGCAGGCCGCCGGAGGTCTGGTAGGCGCCGGAATCGAATTTTCCGCCCGCATGCAGCGTCGTCATGATGACTTCGAGCGCGGACTTTTTGGGGAATTTCGGATGCGGATCGATCGGGATGCCGCGGCCGTTGTCGGCGACCGTGAGCCAGCCGTCCGGCTCCAGCGTCACGTCGATCCAGGTGGCGTGGCCCGCCACCGCCTCGTCCATGGAATTGTCGAGCACTTCGGCGAAGAGGTGATGCAGGGCGGCCTCGTCGGTGCCGCCGATATACATGCCGGGGCGGCGGCGGACGGGCTCCAGCCCCTCCAGCACCTCGATGGACGACGCCGTATAGCCGCTCTCGCCCGGCGTGCCGTTGGTCAGGGGCGGGGACTTGCGCAGCGGCTCCGAGGCTTTCGCGGCCTTGGCGGACGCTTTTTCGGGCTGCGCCTTGCCGGACGCCTTTTCGGGCTGCGCCTTGCCGGAAGAAGGCTTGCGCGCCGCGTTGCCGCTGCCGAAGAGATCGCCATTCGAAGCCATACGTCGCCCTATCGTCTCTGCCAGATCGTGAAGGATGCCGCCGCGAACCCTCCCGGAGGAGGGGGCGGCCCCCGGTGAGAGGGCTGCCATGATTCGCATGCGTCATGCACTATGCCACGATTGCGGCGCAATGGGGAACGTAACGGAAACGCCCGTCAGGCTGTGGACAGGATCAGCCGATCCTGCCGCCGCCCTTTTTCGTCACCGTCAGCACCGAGGGGCGGGGCGGCATGCCGGGCTTGAAGTCGGGCCAGCGGGTCGACGGGTTCTCGAAGGTGGCGGGCTTGGCGTTGGGCTCCTCGTCGCCTTCGCCGGGATGCTGCACGGCCAGGAGAGCGTCTCGTCGTCAGGCGTGAAATAGGGGCCGCACATTTCAGCGCCGGACGGCACGCGGAAGAAATGTTTCGAGGTTCCCCGCTGCGGGCCTTCGGTCTCCAGCGCCCAGACCCCGTCGTTGCGGCCGGTGCGGGCGGGGGAATTGCCGTCGGTGGCGACCCAGAGGCGGCCGCGACTGTCGACCGCGAAATTGTCCGGCATGCCGAACCATCCGTCCTTCGACGTCTGCGGCGAAAAGCTCGCGCCCACGGCCGCGACGGACGGGTCGCCGCATTTCACCAGCACGTCCCAGCCGAAGCCGATGGCGGCGTGGTCGCCGCCATCCGGCGTCATCTCGATGATGTGGCCGAACAGGTTTGCGCCGCGCGGATTGGCGGCGTCGGCTTCCTCGGCCTTGCGGCGCGAATTGTTGGTGAGCGCCAGATAGACCTTGCCGGTCTTCGGGTTGACGTCGATGTCCTCGGGCCGGTCCATGCGGGTGGCGCCCAGAAGATCGGCGGCGCGACGCGTCTCGATCACCACGTCCGCCTGCGAGGCGAAGCCGTTGGCGGCCGTCAGCGGGCCTTCGCCGTGGCGCAGCGCCAGCCATTGGCCGCGCCCGTCGGCGCCGTAGCGCGCGACGTACAGCACGCCGCTGTCGAGCAGGTCGAAATTGGCTTGCCGGCGAGCCGTGTCGACGCGGCCCTCGGTGACGAATTTGTAGACGTAATCGAAGCGCTCGTCGTCGCCCTGGTAGACGACGTAGCGGCCGTCGACATTGACCGCGCCGGCCGCGCCTTCGTGCTTGAACCGGCCCATGGCGGTGCGCTTGCGCGGCGTGAAGGTCGGGTCGAACGGATCGATCTCCACCACCCAGCCGAAGCGATTCGGCTCGTTGGGCTCCTTGGTCAGGTCGAAGCGGTCGTGGAAGCGGCCCCAGATGTAGGACGTCGAGGGCACGCCATAGCGCTTCAGGCTCGCTGCCTCGGGATGCTTGTCGGTCGCGCCCGTGAAGTAATTGTTGAAATTCTCTTCGCAGGTCAGCCAGGTGCCCCAGGGCGTGACGCCGCCGGCGCAATTGTTGATCATGCCCAGCACGGTCTCGCCCTGCGGATCGGCGCCCGTCTTCATGCGCGCATGGCCCGCGGCCGGGCCGGTGAGACGCATCGGCGTGTCGGCGGTGATGCGGCGCGCATATTTGGAATCGGGCACGACCCGCCAGCCGCCGTCCGCCTTGCGGATCTCGATCACGCTGCCGCCATGCGCGGCCATTTCGATGTCGACCAGTTCCCGCGTCATGCCGGAGAAGTTCACCGATTTGGCGCCCTGTTCGCCGAGCCCCGGAAACATCAGCTCTTCATTGGTGTATTCATGATTGACGACGAGCAGGCCGTGCGTTGACGCGCCGCTTCCCGGCATCGGGAAATAGCCGACGTAATCGTTGTTGTAGCCGAACTGCATCTTCTGGGCGGCGGCCGTCTGGGCCATCGGGTCGAAGGCGGGCGCGCCCGGCAGAACGGGGTCGCCCCAGCGAATGAGAATGTTGGCGTCGTAGCCTTCGGCGACCGCGTGGGTCTCGGTCGACCCGGCGGGCAGTTCTGCAAAATCGAAGGAGGATTTTGCAGCCGCCGTCTGGGCGGCCGCGCGGCTCGCGGCGGCCAGCGCCATCGGCGACACGGCGGCGGATATCGCCGTCACGGCGAGCGCGCCGCGCAGCCATTCACGCCGGTCGTAGCGGGCCGAAATGATGTCGCCCATTGTGGGGTTGATCGAAGGGCTCGAGCCCGTGTTCTCGGCTTCTTCTGCAATCTGCGATCGGTTCAGCATCACGGCCCCCAAAACTTTGGATATGCGGCCAAGTCCTAGGGAGCCTGTGTGACGTCTGGATGAACCCCAGACCTTTGGATGATCTTGCGGCCCGCCGCGTTTAACGGTTTGTCAAAGGCCGTGCGCGAGCATGATGCATGTTCGCACATCTGCACGACCCACGCGCCGAAAACCGTCTCCACCTCGCAGCCGCCGCCGCCGGTTCGACGCTGGCGTGCGTGCATGAGAGCAGCGCCGAGCTGCATGCGGAGGCGGTGCGGAAGTGGCGCGCGTCGCAGCCGAAGCCGGCGAGCATCGGCTTTCACGCCATCTGCGTCGCCTGCGTCGCGTTCATTCTCTGCATCGCCTGAACGGCGGCCTCAACGATAGACGACGACCGGCAGCGTGGTCATGGCGAGCACGCGCGCCGTCTGGCTGCCGAGCAGCAGGCGGTCGATGCCACGGCGGCCATGCGACGACATGACGATCAGGTCGCAGCCGCGCGATTTCGCCGTTTCGACGATGGCTTCAGCCGGCAGAGTGTCGGCGACATGGACCGTCTCGCACGGGATCTTGGCGGCCGCGGCTTTCTCGGCCATTTTGGTGAGCAGGTCGCCGACGTGGTGCTTCACGATGCGGTCGTAATCCTCCACCGGATTGTTGGAGCCGCGCCGCGCCTTCTCGGCCATGTCGAGCACGGACCAGCGTTCCGTCGCGGTGACGATCGTCACGCGCGCCTGCAATTGCCGGGCGAGTTCGAGACCGTAGTCGACGCCGCGGATCGAGAGTTCCGAACCGTCGGTGGCGATGAGAATGTGATTGTGCATGTGTCCCTCCTGGATGAGCTGAACGTCGGTCGTCGGCGCTACTTGCCGCCGCGGTCGAGGATGTAGGCGGCGAGCGCGTCGATCTGGCGTTCGTCGAGCACGATGTTGGGCATGTTCCTGTGCGACGAGCGCAGGAACACCTTGATCGACAGTTCCGTCGCCGACGGCATGGCCCCGATGGCGGCGAAGCCCGGCGCGACCGTCGTGGTGGCGTCATTGGCGTGGCACCCCATGCAGCTCATGCGCGCGAGATTGCGGCCTTGCGAGACGAGGTCCACGTCCTGCGCGGCGAAGGCCGGCATGACCGCCAGCACTGCGGCGAGCGCGGAAAACAGCATGATGCGGGCGGTTGCGGAGGTCATGGCCTGCGCCTCAGAGCTTCTGCGGAGTCAGGTGATCGGCCTTGGCGAAATATTTGCGCGCATGCGCCACGATCTGTCCGTCGGTCGGATGATCGGAGGATTCGACGCCGACGATGCACGGCAGCATCTGCGGATCGTGATGCGCGATATGTTTCACCAGCATGGTCTTGGTGGCGGCCGGACCGGTGACCAGAACTTCCTTCGCGCCGCCGATGGCCTCTGCGACCGCATGAAGAAATTTCTGGTCTTCGGCCGCATGGCCGGAGCCGACGACGTTCGCCTTGTGGTGGATATGCCGCGTCGGATGATCGGGATGCAGCACGAGCGTGTCCACGTCTTCCGCATTGAAGTGAAAGATGCGGGCTTCCGAGTGGTCGATCCAGATCACGGCATGGTTATGCGAGGTCATTGGCGCCTTCCTGATGTTCGGAGAATGATGCGCGGTCGGGCAGGCCCTCTCGCGCGGTGTTTCGAACATGCGGTGAAGATGCGCCGGGACCCGAAAGGGCGCATTGACCCGGATCAAACGGGGCGAAAAGCGCCTTTGGACGGCGGATTGCGCTCTGTCTAGGCGCGATTTAGCCGGAATCGACGCTGATCGCGCAGGATCTCGCGCGCGGCGTTGTGGCCCGGCGCGCCCGTGACGCCGCCGCCCGGATGCGCGCCCGAGCCGCAATGGTAGAGCCCGGGCAGGGGCCCGCGATAGGCGGCATGGCCGACGAGCGGCCGGGCCGAAAACAATTGATCGAGCCCGAGCGCGCCGTGAAAAATGTCGCCGCCGGTTAGGCCGAACTTTTCCTCGAGATCGACCGGCGAATGAATCTGGCGGGCGATCACGCTGGCGGCGAAGCCGGGCGCGATCCTGTCGACGGCGGCGATCATCAGGTCGGCGACCTCGTCGCGGCAATCGCTCCAGTTCCTGCCGTCCGGCAAGGCATAGGCCGTGTGCTGGCAAAAAAGGCTTGCGACATGCCGACCTTTGGGCGCCAGGCTGTCATCGAGCGTCGACGGGATGAGCATTTCGACGATCGGCTCGCGGCTCCAGCCCTCGAGCTTCGCATGCGAGAAGGCGCGATCCATATAGGCGAGGCTCGGCGCGAGAATGATGCCGGCGCTGTGGTGATCGGCGAGCTCGCGGCCGGGCAGAGCGGCAAAGCTCGGCAGCTCCGACAGCGCGACATTCATGCGAAACGTCGCCGACTCGCAGCGATAGGCGCGCATGCGCGAGCGGAACTCCACGTCGAGCGCGTCTTCCGGCACGAGCCGCGAATAGAGCAGTTTCGGATTGACGTTGGCGGCCACGACGCGGGCCCGGATGGTTTCGCCGGTGTCGAGCACGATCCCGCAGGCGCGGCCTTTCTCGACGACGACTTCGCGCACGGACGCGTCTGTCGCGATGGTTGCGCCTGCGGCCGTGGCGGCTTTCGCCATCGCCTGCGTGATCGCCCCCATGCCCCCGATGGCGTGGCCCCAGACGCCGCGACGTCCGTTCACCTCGCCAAAAGTGTGATGCAATTGCACATAGGCGGAGCCCGGCGTGTACGGGCTGGCGAAATTGCCCACCACGGCGTCGAAACCGAACAGGGCCTTCACCAGATCGTTCTCGAACCAGCGGTCGAGATAGTCGCCGGCGGAGCGCGTCATGAGATCGTGCAGGCCGGTCGCGCCCGCCATGTCGAGGCCGCGCAGATCGGCGCCGAGCCGCAGCGCGCCGGCGATCTCGCGCCATTTGGCCGACCAGCCGCCGGCGGTGAGATTAGGGGGCGTGCGCAGCAGCAGGGCGCGCAGCACGTCGCCGACGCGGTCGATCTCGGCCTCATAGGCGGGATAGCGCGCGGCGTCGGCCGGAGACAGGCGGGCGATGTCCTGCTGCGTCGTCCCGGCATGGGTCAAAAGGTAATCGCCGTTCTCGCCCGGCAGGAAGTTCATCGCCTTGCGCTCGACGACGCGCAGGCCATGGCCGTGCAGGTCGAGGTCGCGGATGATCTGGGGATTGAGCAGGCCCACCGTGTAGGCCGCCACCGAGTTGCGGAAGCCCGGGTGAAATTCCTCCGTCACGGCCGCCCCGCCCACCACATGCCGGCGCTCGACCACGCGCACGCTGAGCCCGGCGCGGGCCAGATAGAAGGCGCAGGTCAGGCCGTTGTGGCCGGCTCCGATGATGACGACGTCGACGCTGGCGGCGGTGCTGGCCAAGTCAGGGCTCCATGACGAAGATCAGCCGTCATGGCGCTTGGAGAAGGGCTGAAAGTCAAGGCGCGCGGCGCCGGATAAAACGCCGCGCCGCTCGACGTCAGCGATAGCGGCTTTGCTTGCGCAGGCCGTATTTGTGGCCGCGTCCGCGCGACCAGCCGTAATGGCGGCCACGGTCCCAATGCTTGCGCTTGGCGTGCTTCTGTTTCCACTTCGCCTGTTCGGCGAGGCTGGTGTGATCGAGGAGGACGGCCGTGGAGGCGGGTGCGGCGGGCAGGGCCTGGCCGGGGCTCGCCGTCAGGCAGGCGAAAAGCGCGGCTGCGGCTGCGAGCGGAAGGATTCGTGCGGCATTCATCGGCGTTACTCCCTTGGGGCTACCCCTTGAGGTAACGGAATCGAGAGCGGCCGGTTCCGGAATGAAAAAGCTCCCCTCCCGTGGGAGAGGAGCCGTGTCGCGTGGCGATCTGACGATCAGACCGAATAGTACATGTCGAATTCGACCGGATGCGGGGTCATTTCGAAGCGCATGACTTCCGTCATCTTCAGCTCGATGTAGCTGTCGATCACGTCGTCGTTGAAGACGCCGCCGGCCTTGAGGAAGGTGCGGTCCTTGTCGAGGTTCGACAGGGCTTCGCGCAGCGAGCCGCACACGGTCGGGATCTTCTTGAGCTCCTTCGGGGGGAGGTCGTAGAGATCCTTGTCCATGGCCGGGCCCGGATCGATCTTGTTGGTGATGCCGTCGAGACCGGCCATCAGCATCGCGGCGAAGGCGAGATAGGGGTTCGCCGTCGGATCGGGGAAGCGGACCTCGACGCGCTTGGCCTTCGGGTTCGACGTATACGGGATACGGCAGGAGGCCGAACGGTTGCGGGCCGAATAGGCGAGCAGGACGGGGGCTTCATAGCCCGGGACGAGGCGCTTGTAGCTGTTCGTCGACGGGTTGGTGAAGGCGTTCAGCGCCTTGGCGTGCTTGATGATGCCGCCGATGTACCACAGGCACTCCTGCGACAGGTCGGCGTATTTGTTGCCCGCCATGATCGGCTTGCCGGCCTTCCAGATCGACTGGTGGACGTGCATGCCCGAGCCGTTGTCGCCGTAGATCGGCTTCGGCATGAAGGTCGCGGTCTTGCCGTAGCTCTGGGCGACCTGATGGATGCAGTACTTATAGACCTGCATGTGGTCGGCCATGGTGGTCAGCGGGCCGAACTTCAGACCGAGTTCGTGCTGGGCCGAGGCGACTTCGTGGTGGTGCTTCTCGACGACGGCGCCCATGGCCGCCATGGCGGCGAGCATTTCGCCGCGCATGTCCTGGGCCGAATCCAGCGGCGGGACCGGGAAGTAGCCGCCCTTGGTGCGGATGCGGTGGCCGAGGTTGCCGCCTTCATAGGGCGTGTCCATGTTGGACGGCAGTTCGACGGAGTCGAGCTGGAAGCCCGTGTTGTACGGGTCGGCCTTGAAGCGGACGTCGTCGAACACGAAGAATTCGGCCTCGGGGCCGACGTAGACGGCGTCGCCGATGCCGGTCGACTTCAGATAGGCCTCGGCCTTCTTGGCGATGCCGCGGGGATCGCGGTTGTAGGGCTCGCCGGTGGAGGGCTCGAGAATGTCGCAGGTGATGACCATCGTGGACGCGGCGAAGAACGGGTCCATGCAGGCGGTCGTCGGGTCCGGCATGAGGGTCATGTCGGATTCATTGATGGCCTTCCAGCCCGCGATCGACGACCCGTCGAACATGGTGCCTTCCGAGAACATTTCCTCGTCGACCAGGCTCTGGTCGAAGGTCACGTGCTGCCACTTGCCGCGCGGGTCGGTGAAACGCAGATCGACGTATTTGACGTCATTGTCCTTGATCGCCTTGAGGACGTCCTTGGCGGTCTTCATCGTGAAATCCCTCTCTTGATAAACGTTGCGCGGCCTGGGCATGGCCTTCCGCAGGATCGCTGCGGACAGGCTTTTGGGGCCGTTTAGTGGTGGCAGGCTTGCATGCGGCTGGCTCGCCTTGCGGCGGGTTCGTCACATGGGTGACTTGTGCGGCTGCGGGTCAGATCGCGTCCGTCCCGGTCTCGCCGGTGCGGATGCGGATCGCGCCCTCGATGTTGGATACAAAAATCTTGCCATCGCCGATGCGGCCCGTCTGGGCGGCCTTGCGGATGGCTTCGATCGCGCGATCGACGAGATCGTCGCCGAGGACGACTTCGATCTTCACCTTCGGCAGAAAGTCGACGACATATTCGGCGCCACGGTAGAGTTCCGTGTGGCCCTTCTGCCGGCCGAAGCCCTTCGCCTCGGTGACGGTGATCCCCTGAAGTCCCGCTTCCTGCAGAGCTTCCTTCACTTCATCCAGCTTGAAGGGCTTGATGATCGCCTCGATCTTTTTCATGCGCGCTCGCAACTCCCCGCAGGTCCGGCCATGCGCGCATCCCGGGCGGATACGCGACAACAACACGAAGCGGCGGGCTCATAGCACCTGCCGTGCCAACGCGCCATGGGCGTGATGACAGAGAGGCAGAATGAACCGACCGGACCGCCGGACTATAGATCGATTGTTCGCTTGGCGGAATGCCTAAATAAAAAGCACTATGCCTTCTGGTTAGGCGTCAAACATTGGGCTGTTGTTCAAAGGGTTCGCACAAGTTTCTCCCGCCCCGGCGCGCCGGAGCGGGTCGTCTGGCGCGGGCCGGGCGGATCAGGCCGGCGCGTCGCTCGGCAGCGCGTTGCTGCGCCGGGGCCGTTCGGCTTCGAGCAGGCTCACCACGAAAACGCCGACGCCGGCGGACAATTGCTGCAGGGAAATCTGCTTGCCATTGGCGAAACGAACGCCGTCGCGATAGCTCCCCCGATCGAGCTTCACGAAAACGACCTCCTCCATTTCGCCGATCTTGAGGGCGGCCTGAAGGTCCTTCGGGATGTTCTCGAGGATCATCGGCGTGTCGTACTGAATGCAGATGGCGGTCGCGCAATCGCCGGGAGCTGTCAGGCCGATCGACCCCGAGGGAAATCGACTGGTGACATAACGTTCGAAATCGCGCGCTGGCCTCGACCCATACATTTCCAGTGAATAGTCGCACATGGTCACTGCTCCTGTGTCGCCGACACGATCGAGCCCCCCTGCAACCGACGGCCTGATCCTGTTGGGCGGATCCTGGGCCGACAGGCGGCGCGAAACATTCGCGTCGCCCTGAGGAGGGAACGAAGGAGCAGGCTTGAGAGTTGCGACCCTCAAGCCAAATTTCTGCGTCGGGACCGACCGCGGGCCTTATTCGCCCTTCGCGACGGGCAGGTCCGGGCGCGCGCCCCATTCGGCCCAGGACCCGTCATAGACCGCCGCTTCCCGCCGTCCCGTCACCGCGAGGGCCAGCGTCAGGATCGCGGCCGAGACGCCCGATCCGCAGGTGGTGACGACGGGCTTCGATCCATCCACCCCGGCGGCGTCGAAAACCCGCTTGAGCTCCTCGGCGGACTTGAGCCTTCCGCCTTCGACGATGCTGGCGAAGGGCACGTTCAGCGCCCCCGGCATGTGGCCCATCGCGAGGCCCGGGCGGGGCTCCGGCGCCTCGCCGCGAAAGCGTTCGGCGGGCCGGGCGTCGACCACCTGCGCGGATCCAGCATCGAGTGCGCGCTTCACATCCTCCAGTCCCGCGACGACGCCGTGATCGAGGCGGGCGTTGAACTGGGCGGCGGGGCGCGCGACCGCGTGATCGTCCACGGGACGGCCCTCGCTCAGCCATTTCGGCAGGCCGCCGTCCAGAATGGAGACGTCGCGGGCTCCGAAGGCGCGCAGCATCCACCAGACGCGCGCGGCCGAAAACAGGCCGGCGCCGTCATAGACGACAATCTGGGCGCCGTCGCCGACGCCGAGTTTGCCCATCGAGGCCGCGAAGGACACGGGCGTGGGCATCATATGGGGCAGGTCGGTGGTCTGGTCGGAGATGGCGTCGAGATCGAAAAAGACCGCGCCCGGAATATGACGCTCGAGATATTCGGCGCGGGGATCGCGGTTGGCTGCGGGCAGATACCAGGAGGCGTCGACGATCACCAGGCCGGGCGCGCCGAGGCGGTCGGCCAGCCATTGCGTGGAGACGAGATGGGGGCGCTTTTCCGTGTCGGGCATGGGCTGCTTTCGGTAAGGGCGGGACGGTGAGGAGCAGGGCGTCGCGCCGGCGGTTGCGGATCAGGCGCGTCTGTCCCGGATTACCGGAATTGCGTGGCGGATGAAACCGTCGCGGCCATCAACAGGCGCGGGCCGCCGGCCGCGGAACCGTAAAGAATGTCTTGCGCTTCTGTGTCGGGTTTGTGCGAAAACGCAAAACGGCTTTCAAGACAAATGTCGTAGACATGTCCTTATTGAGGCTGCCCGAGGGCCCGGACCTGCAAGGTCGCAAGGTTCGTCCCGCGGGCAAGACAAGGCAAGACGGTCATGTCACGCAATGTTCCGGTTTTCCCGACGCTGTTTTTCGTCACCTTCTACGGCATGGCCTGCCTGACCATGATCCGCTTCGCCTGAGCGCTGTCGCGCTTCAGACGAGATCGGGTTTGATCGAGGGCCGGCGTTCCATCCAGCCCGGCACAGGCAGGTTCTTCCCGCGCAGGAAGGCGGGATTGTAGAGTTTGGACGCGTAGCGGACGCCCGAGTCGCAGAGGATCGTGACGATCACATGCCCGGGTCCGAGATCGCGGGCGAGGCGCATCGCCCCCGCGACATTGATGGCCGAAGAGCCGCCCAGCAACAGACCCTCATGCTCCGCAAGATCGAACAGGATCGGCAGCGCATCCGCATCCTCGATCTGATAGGCGACGTCGATCGGCGCGCCTTCCAGATTGGCGGTGATGCGGCCCTGGCCGATGCCCTCGGTGATCGAGCTGCCGGACGATTTCAGCTCGCCATGCGCGTAGAAATTGTAGAGCGCCGCGCCCATCGGGTCCGAAAGGGCGATGCGGACTTCGGGCTTGCGCTGTTTCAGCGCCATGCCGACGCCCGCCAGCGTGCCGCCGGTGCCCACCGCGCAGGTGAACCCGTCGACCCTTCCGCCGGTCTGTTCGAAAATTTCCCGCCCCGTCGTTTCCATATGGCCGCGGCGGTTGGCGACATTGTCGAACTGGTTGGCCCAAATGGCGCCTTCGGGACGCTCGGCCGCCAGCCTTTCGGCGAGACGGCCCGAGACCTTCACGTAATTGTTCGGATTGGAATAGGGCGCGGCCGGCACCTCGATCAGCTCGGCGCCCTGCAGCCGCAGCATGTCCTTCTTTTCCTGCGACTGTGTCTCGGGAATGACGATGATGGTGCGGTAGCCCAGCGCATTGGCGACGAGCGCCAGCCCGATTCCGGTGTTGCCCGCCGTCCCCTCGACGATCAGCCCACCGGGCTTCAGAAGGCCGCTCGCCTCCGCGTCGCGCACGATGGCGAGCGCCGCCCGGTCCTTCACCGACCCGCCGGGGTTCATGAATTCGGCCTTGCCGAAAATTTCGCAGCCTGTGGCTTCCGAGGCGCGGCGCAGGCGGATCAGGGGCGTGCCCCCGATGGCGGACAGGACGTCTCCGGCGCTGTGAAGGGACGGGCCGGAAGGTGAAGCTTGCATGTGGGTCGCTCGAGCCGCGATAGAATGACGGGGAAGAGCTATGTCGGTCTGACACATGCTACGGTCAAGTGATCCAGCCGGGAGAATGCTGCGTAACGTTGTCTAACATGCGTGAATGTGGCTGGATCGGCGTGCTCGAGCGTTCCGTCAGGTTGGTAAGCAGGCGTTCCGGGAAGCTGCGGCTTCGGGGTTTTGGACCTGCATTCGGGGATTTATCATCGTGAGCGAACATAAACAGGGGACCGCCATGGCCGGCCAGCCGGTCGATGCGCTTCTCGCCGCCTATTGCGCGGGCGCACTCGATCCGAGCCTTCATGCTCTGGTCGCCTCGCATCTTCTGATCAAGCCGGAATCCAGATCGTTCGTCGCGGCTCTCGAAAGCCTTGCGGCTGACGAGATGGCCAAGGCGCAGCCCGAGCCGCTGGCGCGCCGCGACGAGATGCTGAGCCGCATCTTTGCGACCGGCCCGGCGCCCGTGCGCCCGCCCGTCACCCATGCGGCGTCGTCCATCCTGCCGCCGCCCTTGCGTCATTATCTGGGCCGCGATCTCGATGCGATCCGCTGGCGCACCAAGCTGCCGGGCGTGAAGGAATATCGTATCGAGGGCAAGGGGCGGGGCGAGGCGAGCCTGCTCTGGGTCAAGGCCGGCCGCCGCATGCCATCCCACACCCATGAAGGTTCGGAAGTGACGCTGGTGCTGCAGGGCGCGTTTTCGGACGTGACCGGCCATTATGGCCGCGGCGACATCGCCATTGCCGAATCGGATCTCGACCATATTCCGGTGACGGACGCCGACGCCGACTGCATCTGCTTCGCGGTGACGGACGCGCCGCTGCATCTGACGGGTCCGTTCGGGCGCCTGCTCGACATGTTCCTCGGAGCGAAGCGCTGATCCCCTACAGGGCGAAACCCGTCGACGGCTGGGCGCTGGTCACGGGCGCGAGTTCGGGCATCGGTCGCGAAGTCGCGCTGCGGCTGGCGCGCTCCGGCTACAAGGTCGCGGCCGCGGCGCGGCGTCTCGACCAGCTCGAACTGCTGGCGGCGGAAGCCGCGTCTGCGGGCGGCGTCATCGTTCCCATGCCGGGCGACGTGACCGATCGCAAGGCGATGGACGAACTCGTGTCCGCGGTCGAGGCGCGCCATGGCCCGGTGGCGCTGGCCTTTCTGAATGTCGGCACGTTCTTTCCCGACAGCGAGAAGGATTTCGGCGGCGACGGTTTCCGCATGACCTTCGCCACCAATGTCGAGGGCACGATCAACCTGATGGGCCCGCTGATCCGCGCCATGCGGTCGCGCGGTCGCGGGCAGATCGCCGTCAACGCCTCGGTGGCGGGCTATGGCGGCCTGCCGCGCTCCATCGCCTATTCGTCGTCGAAGGCCGCGCTGATCGCCATGTGCGAGGCGGTGAAATTCGATCTCGACAAGGCGGGCCTGACCATCCAGGTCGTGTGTCCGGGCTTCGTCAAGACGCCGCTCACCGACAATAATGATTTTCCCATGCCGTTCCTGATTCCGGTCGAGGAGGCCGGAAAGCGGATCTGCGACGGGTTCGAACGCGGCGGCTTCGAGATCGCGTTCCCGCGCCGCATGGCCTACATTCTGAAATTCATGAACATGCTGCCCTACGGGCTGTATTTCGCGCTTCTGTCGAAAATCACAGGGCGCTGACGGCGACGCGCCTGCGGTCCTCGATCGAGACGCGCAGCTTTTCCTGCATGAGCCTGTCGACCGGGAAGTTCCACATCACCGCGATGGCGGCGAGCTTCAGCACGATGGGCAGCCCCGCATAGAGAAAGCCCAGCATCGCAAGGCCGCCGTCCGTCCGCAGCGACGCCGCCGGATCGAAGCCCGACCAGGCCAGGACCGGAAAGGCGATGCCGACCGCCAGCGCCAGCGCGAGTTTGGTCGCAAGTCCCCAGGCGGCGAAATAAATGCCGGCGCGCTGCTCGCCCGACACCGCCGTGTCGACGTCGATCACGTCGGCCTGGATGGCCGGCGGCAGCATCAGGTCGGCGCCGAGCGCGAAGCCCGTTCCCACGCACACGATGGCGAAAGCCGTCGTGGCGCCTTCGCCAAGGAACGGCGCGGCGAGGAAGAACGCGCAGGCGATCAGCATGGCCAGACACCAGGCGCGGTGTTTCGACGTGCGCGCCGCGAGTTTCAGCCACAGCGGCACGCCCGCAAGCCCGCAGATGAAATAGAGGACCAGCAGCGGACCGGCGGCGTCCGGGGCGCGCAGCTTCTCCGACACGAAGAACAGGAACAGGGTCGCGGGAAAGCCGTTGGCGAAACCGTTGAGCAGAAAGGCCAGGATCAGCCGGAGAAACGGCGTGTTGCGGCGCATGTGGCGAAAGCCCTCGCCGAGTTTCAGCCGCGCGCCCGAAGGGTCCTGCGGCTCGGGCGTCTTCGCGATGGTGACGAGCGCGGCGAGCGGCAGGCCGACGAGCACGAAAAGCCCGACGGCGAAGAGCACGGCGCGCTCGCCGGGGAAACCCGCCATCGGGACCAGCACCTGCGCGAACAGGGCCACCAGCGTGCCGAACAGCGCGAAGCTTTCACGCCAGCCGGCGATGCGGGCGCGCGCGTGATAATCGCCCGAAAGCTCCGCGCCCCAGGCCGTATAGGGCACGAGCGCCGCCGTCCAGGCGATCGACAGGACGGCGCCCCACAGCGTGAGATAGAGCGCGCCCGAGCCGGGCGGCGGGGTGAACACCATGAAGGCCGCGAGGGCGGTCGGGATGGCGGCCAGCGCGAACCAGAGGCGCCTGCGCCCGAAGGCCGGACGCCAGCGGTCGGCCAGCACGCCGACGAGCGGATCGCTGAGCGCATCGACGATGCGCACGGCGAGCAGGGCCTGGCCGACGAGCGCCAGCGGCAGCGCCAGTTCGCGCGCATAGAAGGCGGGAACCAGCACATAGAGCGGCAGGGTGAGGATCGCGAGCGGCAGGGCCGGCAGCGCGTAGGCGGCGAGCAGTCCGCGCGTGATCTTCATGCCGTCACGCGCGGTCCCTCAATCATGACTTGGCGAAGATCATCTGGCGCACGTCGATCGTGCCGGCGCGGAATCCCGCCTCGCAATAGGAGAGATAATACTCCCAGAGGCGGCGGAACTGCTCGTCGAAGCCCAGCGGCATGAGCTGCGGCCAGGCCTTGCGGAAGCGGTCGCGCCAGTGGCTCAGCGTGGTGGCGTAATCGAGCCCGAAGGCATGTTCCGCCGACAGGCTCAGGCCATAGCGCGCGCCCATGTCGCGCATGATCGTGGGCGTCGGCAGCATGCCGCCGGGAAAGACGTAGCGGCGGATGAAGTCCAGCTCGTTCTTGTAGCTCTTGAACAGCGCATCCTGGATGGTGATGACCTGGAGGCCGACGACGCCGGTGGGCGTCAGGCGGTCGCGCAACTGGCGGAAATAGGTCGGCCAATATTCCTCGCCCACGGCCTCGAACATCTCGATCGAGGCGATGCGGTCGAACGTGCCGGTCTCGTCGCGATAGTCGAGCATCTTGATCTCGACGCGGTCGGCGAGCCCGGCCGCCTGGATGCGCTGGCGGGCGAAGTCGTATTGCTCCTGGCTGATCGTCAGGCCGGTGACGCGGCAGCCGATCTCGCGCCCCGCGAATTCGGCGAATCCGCCCCAGCCGCAGCCGATTTCGAGCACGTGATGCTCGGGCGCAAGGCCGATCTGCTGCGCCAGCGCGCGGTATTTTTCGGTCTGGGCGGCGGCGAGATCGCTGTTGGCGCCGGTGAACAGGGCGGACGAATAGGTCATCGTCTTGTCGAGCCACGCGCCGTAGAACTTGTTGCCCAGATCGTAATGCGCGTGGATGTTGCGGCGCGAGCCCGAGCGCGTGTTGCGGTTCAACCAATGGCGCACGAGCTGGAAGAAGCGCACCAGCGGCTTGCCGTCGAGCAGGCGCGCGATCACCGGCTGGTTGACGCAGAACAATTCCAGGAAATGCGTCAGGTTCGGGCTTTCCCATTCGCCGCTGAGAAACGCCTCCGCGATGCCGATTTCCCCGCCCTTGGCGAGACGGCGCGCGAAGCCGAGATCGTGGATGATCATCTGCGCCTCGGGGCCGGGCCGCGCGCCCTGGAAACGGAAGGTCGCGCCGTCCGGCATGGAGACGTCGAGGCTGCCGTTTTCGAGATGCGTGGCGAATTTGAACGCCTGGCGCACCGCGAACGGATAGGGCTCGGAGATGGCGGCCACATTGCCGGCATGGACCGGCGTTGCGCCGAGGCTGGAAGACAGGGAAGTCGGCATCAGGTTCATTGACGGGCTTCCGGAAGAACGGGACCGCGCGGCTCGATGAAACTCGGCTGAGCCGGCGGGGCGGGGCGGGGGCGGGGCCGAAGCCCCTTCACGAAGAGGCGCAGGGCCTCCCAGTGAATGGCCGCGACGATCTTGAACGTCAGCAGCGGAATGCGCGCGAAGGCGGAGAGCAGGTTGCGCGTCGTCATGTCGGAGCGCTCGCCCGCGAAAGTGGCGGCGAGGATCGGGCCCTCCGCATCGGTCTCCAGGATGCGCACCGTCAGGCGGTCGCCCGGCGGCAGCACGCGGAACTGGTAGCGCATCGTCATGTCGAGGAAGGGCGACACGTAGAACAGCTTGTCGCGCTGCTGCCTGACGAGACCGCCGTCGCGCTCGCCCGCCATGACGGGCGCGACATAGGTGTGCATCTCGCCGAACGTGTTGCGCACCTCGTAGACGAGCGCGGACAGATCGCCGCCGGAATCGTAGCAGAAGTAGATCGACAGCGGGTTGAACACGAAGCCCAGGATGCGCGGATAGCACATCAGCAGCACGCGACCGCCGGGAATCGGGCGCCCGGCGCGGGCGAGCATGCGGTCGACATGGGCGCGCAGGCTCGAGCCGTCGCGCGGGCCGTGATCGCCTTGCCGGAACGACAGGAGATTCCAGCGGCCGACCGAGAACACGGGCGACACGCGGTCGAGCGCCTCCAGCTGATCGAGATCGACCAGCAACGAAAACACGCGATAGCTGAAGCGATGCCTCACCGGCTTCATGCGCTGGTGCATGACCGGGCCGGTGTAAAGCGACGCACATGCGGTCGGTGGCGCGAAAACGCTTTCGACTGTCACGGAGCAATCACCTCCTCGACGGCTTTCCTGCCGGCCGCGGACGGCTGAAGGCTGCGTCTGCCTCCGTCCTGAACGCCGGAAGATAACGCATCGTGGGACGAAAAGGTCTCCAGTGGCAAATCCGTGCGCGAGATGGAGGCCGCCCAGGGCGCCGCGCATCCGAGCCGCGCCGCGACGCGCAGGCCGGAGGCCAGCCCGTCCTCGTGAAATCCGTGACGCGTCCAGGCGCCGCAGAACCACGTCCGCCGCACGCCCTGGATCTCGTCGAGCCGCTGGCGCGCCGCCAGCGCGGGGCCGTCGAACTGCGGGTGATCGTAGCTGAAGCGCCCGAAGGTCAGCTCCGGGCGCGGCTCGAACGGCGGGTTGAGCGTCACGAACAGGGGCTTCGACTCGTCGATCGACTGCAGCCGGTTCATCCAGTAGCTCACCGCCACGCGGCGGTCGCCATCATGCCCTTCGCGCAGGAAATTCCACGACGCCCAGGCGGCCCGGCGTTTCGGCATGAGCGAGACGTCGCGGTGCAGCCAGACGTCATTGGCGGAATAGCCGCAGGCCGAGAGAATATTGCGCTCGCCGACGCTGGCGTCGCTGAGAAGCGCGAGCGACTCCGGCGCATGGGCGGCCAGCACCACATGGTCGAAACGCTCGCAGCCGCCACGGTCGTCATGCACGTCGACGCCGTCCGCATCGCGCACGATCGACCGCACGCCGACGCCGATGCGCAGCGAGGCGCCGAGCAGCGAGCCGAGTTTTTCGACATAAGAGCGGCTGCCGCCCGTGACGGTGCGCCATTGCGGGCGGTCCCATTGCAGCAGGCAATGATTGTCGAAGAAATCGATGAAGCTGGTGGCGGGAAACTCCAGCATCTTCCGGGGC
>JAIEQX010000182.1 GCA_019747375.1 Beijerinckiaceae bacterium
TTCGGCCTTTGTGCAAAAGCAAGCCAGCGGCAAAAGCGCTGAGCAGAACACCGGCGCAAATCCCGGAAGCGGCACCGCCGTCCAGGCTCCTAAGCCCGCCAGTGAGCAACCAAAGGCTGGCGGCAGCGACAACCCGCAGCAGACGTCGGGCTTGAGCGCGCCCATCACCAAGGAGGGCACCGGCGCGACCGGCCCTCAGGGCGATGCGCAGGAGACAGCGAAATCATCCGCCCAGAATCCGAAGCCGGATGGCCCCGGCTCGAGCGCCGCTCCGGCGCCGCAGAAGAGCGCATCGCCGCCGGCAGACGTCCCCAGGGCGCCGGCCGCTCAAGGTGCGCAGATGACATCGAAGCCCGCTACGCCGCCAGCCTCGCAACCAGGCGCACCGTCTCCGACCCCCGATGCTTTGCAGCAGGCAGGGGCGGCCGTGTCATCGGGTGACCAGAAGGCGTGCCGGGAGTCGATCCAGAAGATGCGCAGGGCAGGGGTGTCGCTACCTGCGCCGTTGATCGCGCTCGGCGCGCTCGACCCGAAATTCTTCCGCGCGAAGGCGGAGGCGCCCGCAAATGGAATGGGGGCCGGCGCGCCTGGCGCCGGCCCCTGATGGCTTAGCGTGCGAGGTAGGGCCAGACTTCCATCGCGCCGCGGTAGATCATGTCGAACGACACGTAGAGGATGACCACCAGACCCACATAGGCGATCCAGCGATGCTTCTGCAGTAGCCGCGCGATGAACGACGCCGCAATGCCCATCAAGGCGATCGACAGAACCAAGCCGAAAATCAGTACTTCAGGGAATTCTCGCGCTGCGCCCGCAACCGCGAGCACGTTGTCGAGCGACATGGAGACGTCTGCGACGACGATCTGCCAGGCGGCCTGCGCGAAAGTCTTGCGCGGTTGGCCGTTGGGCAGGGTGGTCGATGCCTCGCCATCCTGCTCAAGCGCGTCCAGCGCCGCCATCTCTTCTTCGTCATGACCTGCGCGGAGTTCGCGCCACATTTTCCAGCACACCCACAGCAGCAGAATGCCGCCCGCCAGCAGCAGGCCTACGATCTGGAGCAATTGGGTGGTTGCGCCCGCGAAGACGATGCGGAGCGCGGTCGCCGCGATAATGCCGATCAGAATGGCTTTGGCGCGTTGTTCCTTCGGCAGACCGGCCGCAGCCAGTCCGATCACGATCGCATTGTCGCCGGCCAGCACCAGGTCGATCATGATGACCTGGAGAAGGGCGGTAAATGCTTCGGGGGTAAAAAGATGGCTCATCATGTCTTGGCATCCACTCCTGATTGAACGAGAGGTAGCCCGGACGAAACCCTACGCATGACGAAAGCGCATCGTGCAACTCGCCCGGAAAGCAAAGCTGGCAATGAGATTACGTCAGGCGTTCGAGTTGATAGACCAGGCCACATGTCATCCAGTCCGACATCACAGCATTGAAGCTGTCAGAGGGGCCCGGCCTGGTAGCCATTTCTTAGCCGTGGTCGCGGCGCATGGCAAGGCCGCCGCGCGCAACGCGTGCAGGACTTTGTGATCATCGCCTAGGCGCGAGCCTGAGCTTCGCCCTCTCCGGCGTTCACCTCGGCCGCCAGGCTCGCCACCACGCTTTCCAGAAGCACCGAGCGCGCCGAGTCATTGGGAAGAGCCGCCAGATAGGCGGCCATGACGCCAGAGGCGGCGATGCAGACGGCCGAGACGTTCACTTCGCCCGTCGGGAATCTGTCGACGACTGCGCGCTGGAAGTCCGACGCAAGAGATTGCTCCACGTCGGCGCGGCTGGTCAGAATAGTCCGGTCATCCGTCAAAATTTCTGGACCTCGTCGCTGGTGAAAGCTCCCCGACCGCTGCCCATTATGAGCCGCGTAACTTACGCGAGGGTTAATTCGCAACAGTGCGCTCCCGCTGGCTGTCTGAAGGCAAGTGAGGGAAAATTTGCAAGCACACTCATGGTGTTATCAATTTCTTAGTCTCGCAGGGGCGATGGTTAACCGGCAAACCGGTTTCACGCAGAAATCGCCCGAATCAAGAGGCCTCGCCCAAATGCCGCCATCCCTTTCCGCCTCGTTCAGGCGCCTGATGGCCCAGAAAGAGCAACTCGCGACGTCAGCCGACGGCCGGCGGCACACGCGTGTCGTGGCGATTCTGAGTGGACGCGGCATGCTCGCTGACGGCACGGAATTCGACTGCAAGACGGAAAACCTGTCTGCAGGCGGAATGTCGATCCTGGCGCCGGTCAGGCCGGCCATCGGGCAGCGAGTCGTGGTCTATCTCGAATTGATCGGCGGCCTGGAAGGGCAGGTCGAGCGGCTGACGCAGACCGGTTTCGCCATGACGTTTCATGCGACGGCCCGCAAGCGCGACAAGATCGCCGATCAGCTGACCTGGCTGATCAATCGCCATCTGCTTGGCGAGGAAGGCACCCGACAGGGCGAGCGCATCAAGCCGCGCCATGTCGATTATCGACTGCAGGTCGGCAACCGCGCCGAATGCGACGCGCGCGTCATCGACGTCTCGCGCACAGGCGTCGCGGTGGAAGCCCCCATGGAGCCGCCGATCGGCGCGCGCGTGACCATCGGGTCGACGCGCGGCAAGGTCGCCCGCACCTTTCCGCAGGGCTTCGCCATCGAATTCGCGCGTCCGATCCCGCTTGAGGACTTCGACGTCGATCTGGTTCTCTGATCTTTCAGTAGAAGCCCAGGCGTCCGGCGATCACGCCGACCAGCACCGCGACCGACAGCGGCACGAGCGGGTTTGTCCGGCTCACTGCGACATGGATCGCAACCCCGACAGCCAGCGCCACGCCCAGCCATTCGTGAATGGCCGCCTGCGCGGTCACGAGCGCGCTCGCGCAGATGAGCCCGACGACCAGCGGCGGCAGGCTACGTTTCGTCATGGCATACCAGCGCGCATGCTG
Organism: Beijerinckiaceae bacterium; assembly: GCA_019747375.1. Classification (GTDB taxonomy): domain Bacteria; phylum Pseudomonadota; class Alphaproteobacteria; order Rhizobiales; family Beijerinckiaceae; genus Terripilifer. The sequence goes on from JAIEQX010000182.1 coordinate 2,911, forward strand.
CAGCCGCTTCTCGCCGCGACCCGCCATCAAGGACAGCGCGCTCGTCGGGAGAATGGTCGCAAGCGTCGCGACGATCAGGCCGGAGAGCCCTGCGACGCGCCAGCCGATCAGCGTCATAAGAAGGATGTTCGGGCCGGGCGCGATCTGCGACAACGCGAAGGCGGCGGCGAATTGCTCGTCTGTCATCCAACGATGGACGTCGACGGCCGAGCGATGGATTTCTGGAATCATCGCCGAAATTCCGCCCACCGAGAACAGCGCCGTGGTGAAGAAGGTCAAGGCCATCGGCCACAGGATGTCACTTTTCACGGGAGCCTCGCCAAAAGCTGACGGCGACCGCGAAAGGCGCGAGACACAGCAAGGTCTGCACGAGCGGCAGCCGCAGGATGCCGATGGAGGTGAAGCTCAATAAAGCGAAGAGCACGGCCCAGCGCGAGTCGAGGATCGTCTTGCCCAGCTTGAAACCCGTGCCGAAAATCAGCCCGGCCGCGCCCGCCGCCGCCGCCTTCGTGGCCGCGATGACATCGGGCTGTTGGGCAAAGTGATCGTAGATTGTCGCAAGGCCCACCAGGATCAGGATCGGCATCAGCGTCAGGCCGAGCAGCGCCAGCACGGCGCCTGCAAAGCCGTGGAACTTGTCGCCCACGATCGTGGTCATATTGACGAGGTTAGCGCCGGGAAGAACCTGCCCGAGGCCAAGAACCTGCGCATAGCCCTCATTGGTGAGCCAGCGCCGCCGTTCCACGATGACATGATGCGCTGCAGCCGCGATGCCACCGAAGCCGAACAGGCCGACGAGCAGAAAGCCGAAGAAAAGCTCGGCTTTCGTCATCGGAGGGCCGGCCGGCGTCATATCCGGTAAGTCAGCCATGCGTGCGGGTTGAGGTTCCACGCGATTCTCTGTGAGGGAGGAGTGGACCGCACTATCCCGACTCGACGCCCGCGATGCAAGAAGGCGGCGAGCCGCCTCTCTTTCACACGCGTCGCATCGGATTGGCCCAGGCGAGCAGCATGCCCATGGTGGTGAACGCCCCAAGCGCCAGAAATGCCAGCCTGAAGGCTGACGCGATGGCATTCTGCATGGCGCTGACGCGCGCTGGCTCCAGGCCTGCGAAGCCGGCAGGCCCGTCCTCGACCAGCTTGCCGAAAATCGCAGCCGCTTCAGGATCGGCGTTGCGCAGCGATGCAAACAGCAGCGCGCCGAGGATGGCTGTGCCGAGCGCCGCGCCGATGGAGCGCGAGAACTGCACGGCGGCCGCGGATGCGCCCAGCATTTTCGGTCCGGCTGCGGTCTGCGTCGTCACCTGCACCACGCCCATCACGGTGCCCATGAACAGCGAGTTGATCGTGAGCAGCAGCGAGATCTGCCCCATCGTCATCAAGGGCGCCGCGAACGCGAAACCGAACAGCGTCAGCGAAGCGAAGACGAGGCCTACGGACGGGAAGTACATTGTCATGCCTGTGCGGCTGACCAGCCGTCCTGTGACGATCGCCCCGATGCCGATGCCGGCCGTGATCGGCAGCAGCAGGTAGCCGGTCTCCGTTGGCGACGCGCCTCTGACCACGCGAAGGTAGATCGGCACAAAGGCAACGAGTGCGGTCAGCGCCGCGCCATGGCAGGCAGCCAGCGCATTGGCCTGCCAAATGGCCGATTTGCGCAGCAGGTAAAGCGACAGCAGTGGCGCGGCCTCGCGTTTCTCCTGCCGGATGAGAAGTACGAGACACAGGAGCGAAAACGCCAGCAGCGCGGCGATGATCATGCCGGCGCGGGCATCGAATTTTTGCGCCTGTTCGAGAGACAGCAGAAGCGGCAGAATGAAGCCGATGAAATAGACCAGCCCCAGCGTGTCGAACCGCCAGCCCTTGCGGTCGAGTCCGGGCGCCTTCTTCAGCCGCGCCACCAGCACGAAGGCGAGCAGGCAGAGCGGGGCATTGACGACGAACACCATCCTCCAGCCCAGATGTTCCGTGATCCACCCGCCCGCCACCGGCCCGAACGCCGCCGACGTCACCGCCACAGTGGCGAGATAGCCCTGGAAATTGCCGCGCTCGCGCGGAGGGACGACCTCGCCGATAAGCGCCTGCGACAGAGTGATCAGTCCGCCGCCGCCCAGTCCCTGCAGCACGCGCGCAAAGGACAGGAAGAGCACCGACGGGGCGAGGGCGCATAAGAGCGACGAGCCGAGAAACAGAGTCAGCGCCACGAACATCAGCTTGCGGCGCCCGAACGTATCGCCAAGATAGCCATAGACCGGCGCAGCGATCGTGGTCGAAATCAGATAGGCCACCACGACCCAGGACACGCGTTCCACATCGCCAAGTTCGCTTGCGATATTAGGCAGAGCCGTCGAGACAATCGTCTGGTCGACGATCGCCAGGAACATCGGAATCATGATCGACGGAAAGACGGAAAAGAAGAGCGTCCGGGGCGAGGGGGCGTCAGCCTGTCCCGAAGGGTCGCTCGATGGGCTGGTCAATGAGTGCTCCGCAGGGCGTAGTCTTGGCGGCCGGGCGGCCATTCACAGGCAGGAACAATAGACCCTCGCCCATCCCGACGGCAGGTCCTTTTCCGCAACTCACATGTTTGTGGGGCGCTTCCGACGCATGGCGGGCGGCTTTGCCGTGACGCTTCAGCCCGGGAGGGGAAGCCGCTTGACCTATGGCTGTATCTCCACCAGATTCACAGGCAGTGTTGTCGAACGCCATGAGGTTTCGCCTAAACCCGTCGGGGCGCGCCTCACGAGAATGGAGCCACGGATGCTCTTCGTCATGATGCTGCTTTTCGCTGCTCTCGCTTACGTATTCGAGAGATTCGGCGCCCTTGAAGCGACGGCTGTCGGCCTCATGATGACGCTGGCTTTCTCGCTGGCTGAAGTGGCCGAATAAGCCGCCTCTCTCCGCCGCACATACGTTCGCGTCTCAGCTTCAGCTCGAGTCTCAGGGCTGCGGTGCGGCCCGTGCCAGAACCTCGGGATTGATGACGTTGGTCGGCGAACCGGCCACGAAACTGACGATCTGGTCAAAGATTTCCGAAAATTGTTTTTCGAAGGCCTCCTTGCTGACGAAGCCGATATGCGGCGTCGCCACCACGTTCGGCATGGTGAGCAAAGGGTGGGCGGGATCGCGAAGTGGTTCCTCCTCGAAAACATCGACCGCGGCCTTTCCGGGGCGCCCGGCTCGCAAGGCCGCCACCAGCCCGCCGGGCTCCACGAGCTGCGCGCGGCTCGTGTTCAGGAAGATGGCGGTGGGCTTCATCCGCGCGAGATGGGATGCCTTGACGATGCCGCGCGTCGCATCCACCAGCCTCATGTGAACGCTGACGACGTCGCATTCCGCATAAAACGCATCCTGAGACTCCGCAGTGCGCCAGCCGTCCTGTCGCGCCCGCGCCCGTGTCGCTTCGCGCGCCCAGATCACCACGTCCATGCCGAAGGCCCGGGCGTATTTCGCCACCTCCCGTCCGACGCGACCATAGCCGTGCACGCCATAGATCTTGCCGCGCAAGGTCGCGCCGACGCCGCACTGCCATGCGCCTGCCTTGAGCGAGGCGGCCTGCTGGGGAATGTCGCGCGCGCTTGAAAGCGCCAGACCCCAGGTCAGCTCGGCCGCCGCGTAGCTGGGCGAATCCGCATGCTGGCTGGACGACAGGATGACGCCGTTGCGCGTACACGCCTCGACGTCGATATGCGGATAAAGGCTGCGCTGGCTGATCAGCCGTAGATGCGCGAGACGGTCGAGCAGCGGCGCCTGGATCCTCGTGCGCTCACGGATCAGCACGAGAATTTCGGTCTTGGCAAGCCGCGCGGCAAGCGCGTCGGTGTCCTGCACATGGTCGTTCCAGATCGTCACCTCGTGTCCGGCAAGCTTCGAAAAGCACGGCAGGTGGCGGATCGTGTCGAAATAATCGTCCAGGATCGTGATGCGCATGAATGCTCGTTTCGAATTTTCCTGATGGCGTCGCAAAAACTCAATCCGCCTGCATGGCGGCCTTGGCGCGCTCGATGATGGCCGGAGGGCTCGAATAAATCTTTTCGAGAAGAGCCTGGATTTCCGCGCCGGTGACGCCGTCGATCAGCGCGCTCGCCTTGGCGCTGTCGGCGATGAATTCCGGATTCTTCAGCGTCGCGTCGAAGGCGCTGCGGATCGCCGCGAGACGGTCGGCCGGCACGCCGGGCGGCGCGGCATAGGGATAGCCGATCGACTGCCGTGCGAACACCACTTCGAGCACGCGCCTGTCGTCGTCCGTCTTGGCGAAATCGAGAATGGCGGGCACGCCCTTCAGGTCTTCACGCGCTTTCAGCGTGTGCTGCACGAGAATGTTGATCCGCTTGTTGTCTAGCCAGTCCTTCTTGGCGGTCAGCAGCGAGGCGTAGGAAATCGCCGTCGCCCCTTCAACCTCCTTCCGCTCGATCGCCAGCATGGATTCCGCAGAGCCTTGATAGCCCGTGACGGTTTTGATCTTCGTGCCAAGAATTGCGTTCAGAACGCGCCCGTAGATATTTCCGTCAGACGCCGGGCCGGAGGTTGCGGCCGTCATGCCGCGCGTCTGCAAATCCTCGAACGTCTTGATGCCGCTGTCGTGCCAGGAAATCGCGACGCTGACCTCTCCGCTCGGGCTGCCGATCCAATTGAACTTCAGGGGATCGTAGCGGACGCCGGCGCTGTCGACGATCGGCAGCATGGTGATGCCGCGCGAAAACGTCCCGATGGTCGAGCCGTCCTGCTTCGCATTGTTGTAGAGATGATTGGCCATGGTCAGGCTGCCTGCGCCCGGCATGTTCTGGACGATGATCTTCGGCGCTCCCGGCAGATATTGCCCCATATGCCGCGCCAGCAGGCGAGCATACATGTCGTAGCCGGCGCCCGGCGGGTAGCCGACGAGGATCGTGAACGGCTGAGCCTTGAAGAAATCCGCTAGCGCCTGCGCCCGGGCCTCCGCCACCTGCGAAATCTGTCCGCCAAACAGCAGCGCCGCCCCCAGCAGCATCCGAAACCCAGCCCGCATCGTCGCTCCCCGATTTTTATTGTCCCCGGCAAGATGGGCGATTTCGCAGCAGCAGCACGCAAACGTCAAGGCGTCGTTCCTCCGCAACGCCAAGGTAAAGCCAGGCAGGCGATGATTGTTTCATCTGAAATTACTTGTTTGTTTCATGTGAAAGTATTTTTGCCCAAGCAAGATCCCGGCAAAATAGCCGCCTGGATGCCCGTCAACGCACGCCACCCCGGCGTCAATGGGGCGCTATACCGCTCTATTATTGTCGAGCGCCGCGATTTCATCGCATGCGCGCGCTTCGCAATACTTGCAGGTCCACGCGGCTCGTGGTTTGGCGCCAATGTCCTCCTGCCAGGCTCCGGGAAAATCCCGCGCCTTGAGAAATCCGCGAGACAGCTTTTGCTTTTGCCGCTAGCGTAAGCGACCGTCGCCACGGTTGATCGCAACCGCTGAAGCAAGAAACTGGAGTGGGGAATGGCTGAAACGTTTATCTGCAAGAAGGACGAACTTCAGGACGGTGAGCGCAAGATCGTCGCCGTCGGCGAGGACGAAGTCGGCGTATTTTTTCATCAAGGCCGCTACTTCGCCTACAGCAATATCTGTCTCCATCAGGGTGGACCCGCCTGCGAAGGCCTGATCATCGCCAAGACGCAGGAACTTCTGAATGAGGACCGCACCTCGAAGGGCCTTTCCTTCTCCAAGGACCAGACCAATTTCGTGTGCCCCTGGCACGGCTACGAATACGACATCAGCACCGGAGAATGCGATTCCGACCGGCGCCTGAAATTGCGCAGCTATCAGGTCGTCGAAAAAGCCTCCGACATTTACGTGGTCTCGTAACCGACCGCATCGATCAATTCAGGACGAAGATATGGCAGGCGCATCTTTCACGACGGAAGAACTCTCTCAACAGGCCGATCGCCTCATCAAGACGCTTGACGAGGCCGTGGCCGCGGGCGGCCCTTTCGCCGTGGATCCCGACACGGTCCAGAACCTGATGGGACTCGCCTGCCGCCTCTACGGCGCGCAGATCAACAAGGGCGAGACCTATCTCCCCGTCGGCGGTCATAACGCGATCACGGCGGATGACGCGCTCTTCACCTGCAGCGGCCTGCTCGAGGCCGCCAATCTTTCGCCCTTCGAATTCGGTATGTGGAAGAACCACACCGGCCGCTGAAAACAGAACAACCATCAAGGAGGTCGCGTCATGCATCTCGTATCGGACAATGATCGCGTGGTATCGGTTGATGATCTCAACACCAGCCGTTTGCTGAAAAACGCCCGTAAACAGGCTGACATCCGCAAGTTCGACGACATGCTCATCGTCGACGTCGACGCCCACCACTACGAGGCCGAGAACTTCAAGGACATCATTCCGTTTATGGAGAACGATGTCTATCGGCAGCTCTCACTGGCGCAGATCGCCAAGTCGGGCCGCGGTGTCGTCAACACCACCAACTTCGGCTTTCAGGACATCGGCGGCCGCGTCACGCGCTATCCGCTGCGCGCATCCGAGCGCACCGGCCCCGAAAAGCTGAGAGACATTCAGATCGGCGAGCGCTGGATGGATGCGATGAGCGTCGATTATTCCTGCCTGTTTCCGACCGGAATGCTCAACATCGGCATGCATCCCTCAAAGGACATGGAGGTCGAGCTGTGCTGGGCCTACAATCGCTGGGTCACCGAAAAGGCGCTGCCGGAATCCGGCGGCCGCATGTATTCCATGCTTTGCCTGCCATTCTCCTCTCCCGCAGCATGCCTGCGCCATGTGGAAACCTTCGGGCACCGCAAGGGCGTCGGCGGCTTCATGATCACGACCGTGCGCGACGACATGCCGGTCTATGACGACGCCTACATGAAAGTCTATCGCGCCATCGAGGAGCGTGGCCTTTCGCTGTCGTTCCATTCGGGCTTCAACTGGGGCAAGTCCAGCGTCTTCCAGAGCTGCAACCGCTTCATCGCCGCCCATGCGCTCGGCTTCTCGTTCTACAACATCCTTCACCTGACCAACTGGGTGGTCAACGGCATGGGCGAGCGCTTCCCCAAGCTTCCCGTCATCTGGATCGAGGCGGGCCTGGCCTGGGTGCCGTTCCTCATGCAGCGCCTCGATCATGAGTTCATGATCCGCTCGTCGGAAACGCCGCTGCTCAAGAAGAAGCCAAGCGACTACATGCGCGACATGTATTATTCGACGCAGCCCATGGAAATTCAGGACATGGATGCGCTCGAGACCACGTTCCGGATGATCAACGCCGAAACGCAGTTGCTCTATGCGTCCGATTATCCGCACTGGGATTTCGATCTGCCGAGCACGATCTCCGACCTCCCGTTCGTTTCCGAGAAGGCCAAGCACAACATCTTGGGCGGCACCGCCGCACGGCTGTTCAATCTGCCGCCCCGGAATGACAGACAGCGCGAGAATCTGATCAAGTACGGTAATCTCGCAGCCAACGCGGCTGAGTGAAACCGGAACGGGCAGGGCGGCGCCACGCGTCGCTCCGCCGGCTCCCGCGATCGGGAATGGAGCGGGCCTTTGATGGATGACAAGCAGGCCTATTTTCAGTCCCTGGCGCGCGCCTACCCAACCGCTCACGACCTGCGCGAGCGCGCCCGCCGGCTCATGCCCAACTTCGCCTTTTCCTACATGGACGGCGGCGCCGGCACGGATCAGGGCATCGACCGCAATTGGGCGGCGCTCGATGCGGTCGAACTTGCGCCGCGCTACGGCAAGGTGGCGCGGCCGCCGGCATGCGGTGCAACCCTGTTCGGCCGGTCCTACGCCGCGCCCATCGGCGTCTCGCCCATCGGCGGGCCCGGCACAGCCTTTCCGGGCGCAGAGACTTATCTGGCCGCCGCCGCCCAGGCCGCGAATGTGCCCTATACGCTGGGACTTCTCTCCGGCATCGATGTCGAGCGCGCCGCAACGATCGCGCCCGACGTGCTGTGGTTCCAGCTCTATCGCTTCGCCCGCAACGACCATGTCATAGGTCTCGACCTGACGCGCCGCGCGGCGGCGGCCGGCGTGAAGGTTCTCGTCCTCACGATCGATACGCCGACGCGCACGACACGGCCGCGCGAAACGAAGAGCGGCATCCTGCATCCTTTCCGGGTCACCAATCGCCTGCGGCTCGACGCGTTGACGTCGCCGCGCTGGATGGCTTCGATGGCGAAGAACGGCTCGCCGCGCTTCGCCTCCCTGAAGCCCTACATGAAGGACAATCCGAGCCTCGAAGAGGCTGCGGCCTTCATCCGGCAGGAATCTGGCGGGGCCTTCACCTGGGAGGAGATCGCGCGCTATCGCGATGTCTGGAAAGGCCCGCTCGTCATCAAGGGCATTCTGCATCCCGCCGATGCGCGTCGGGTGGTCGAACTCGGCGCCGAAGGCATGTTCGTCAGCAATCACGGCGGAAGACAGGTCGAATGCCTGCCCCCCGCCATAGATGTTCTGCCGTCCATCGCGGCGGAAGTCGCCGGGCGCGCCACCATTATCTTCGACTCTGGCGTCCGCTCTGGCGTCGACGCCGCGCGAGCCATTGCGCTGGGCGCCGATGCGGCCTTTTCCGGAAAGGCCTTCCTGTGGAGCCTCGGCGCGCTCGGAGCCGACGGGCCGGCGCATTTCATCAACCTGCTGAGCGACGATCTGCGCGCCACGATGGGTCAACTTGGTTGCGCAACCCTGGGCGAGCTCCGCGGCGTCGACCGTCGCCATCGGAACGCCTGGCGAGCAGACGGATTCAACGCATAGACCGAAAGTCAATCAACGCCAGCCTTGCAGGCGGTCGCAACTCTCAATAGCCTCTGTTTCGGAACCGCGACACGCGGGCCAAAAGACAACGAAACGATTGTCGCTCAGGGAGGTCTCGATGGGGATTGCACTGCAATACGGCTATCGCACTGCGTCGGCGGCCATCGCGCTGGTCGCTGTCAGCGCTCTTGCGGCTCCACGCGCGCAGGCGGCTGGATTTTACGAAGGCAAGCAGATCAGCATCATCGTCGGCTCGGACGCCGGCAGCGCCTATGACGGCTATTCGCGCCTCCTGTCGCGTCACATGGGCAAATATATTGAAGGCAATCCCACCTTCGTGGTGCAGAACATGCCGGGCGCCGGCAGCATCATCGCCGCGCAATATATCGCCAACATCGCCCCGAAAGACGGCACTGTGATCGCCATGTTGTTCCCCGGCACGCTGGTGGAGCCGCTGACGGGAGATCCTGCGAAATACCGATATTCGCCGGTCGATTTTTCCTATCTCGGCACGGCCGACAGCGGCACGCGCATGTGCGTCACCATGGCGAGTTCGGGCATCCGCACCATAGAGGACGCGCGCAAGAAGAAGGTCGTGATGGCCGGCACGGCGCCGGGCAGTTCGACCGTCGATTACGCATGGTTCACAAACGAGGTCGCAGGCACAAATTTCGAAGTCGTTTCGGGCTACAAGGGGCCGGGCGACGTGCTGCTCGCCATGGAGCGCGGCGAAGCCGCAGGCGTCTGTGCGCTCGATTCCGCCACCATCGCGACCATGCGGCCGGACTGGATCGGAACCGGCAAGATCAATTTGCTGGTGCAGCACGGGCTCGAAGTGAACGCCAACTTGAAAGCCCCGCCGCTGTGGGATTTCATCAAGCCGGAAGATCGCCCCGTCGCCGAACTCATGGTCGGCCAGCAGGTCTTCGGCCGCCCCTTCGTCGCGCCGCCCGGCATCCCGGCCGAACCGTTGCGCATTCTCCGCGCGGCCTTCATGTCGGCCATGAAGGATCCGGCGCTGCTCGAAGACGCCCACAAGCTGAAGCTCGACATCAATCCGAAGAACGGCGAGGAAATCGCAGGCCTCGTCAAGAAGATGTATTCATCGTCGCCAGAACTCCTGGCGCGATTGAAGAAGGCGATCAGGCCCTGATGGCACTTCTATTGCATTCCTGTCGTGCGGTTGGCCGCGATGATTGCGCGGTCTGTAGAGGAAGGAAGCTCGAATGAGACGTGCATGGCACTTTGTTTCACGCGCCGTACTGAGTTCGTCCGTTGTTGCAAGTCTCTGTGCGGCCAATGTGGCGAGCGCTGCGCCGGCATATTTCGAAGGCAAGCAGATCAGCGTTGTGGTCGGCAATCCCGCCGGCAGCGGATACGACGCCTACGCGCGCCTGTTGACGCGCCACATGGGCAAGCATCTGCCGGGCAACCCGACCTTCATCGTCCAGAACATGCCGGGCGCGGGCAGCATCACGGCGGCTCAATATCTCGCCAATGTGGCCCCGAAAGACGGAACCGTCATTGGCACGCTGGTGCCCGGCGCGATATTCGAACCGCTTATCGAGGGGCAGGCGAAGTTTCGCTACGCCCCCGGAAAGTTCGAATACATAGGCACGGCCGACAGTGGCACCCGTCTGTGCTTCACGTCTGCGGCGTCGGGCATCAAGACTGTTGAGGACGCCAGCAAGGCCAAGGTCATCGTGGCGTCCACCGCGCCGCAAAGCTCAGCCACCGATTACGCCCTGTTCATGAACGCGCTCGCGGGCACCAAATTCGAGATCGTGATGGGCTACAAGGGCCCGGCCGATCTTCTGCTCGCCATGGAGCGCGGCGAGGCGGCAGGCATTTGCGCCCTGGATTCCGCCACCATCGCGTCCATTCGGCCTGACTGGATCCAGACCGGCAAAATCAACCTGCTGGTGCAAGCCGGCCTCGACGTAAATCCGGACATCAAGGCGCCGCCGATCTGGGATTACATCAAAGGCGACAATCGTGCGGTCGCGGAGCTCATTGTCGGCCAGCAGGAATACGGTCGCCCCTTCATGGCGCCGCCGGGCACGCCGGCCGAAGCCGTAAAGATTCTCCGCAAGGCTTTCATGGATACGATGAAGGACCCGGAGTTGCTTGCTGAGGCCGACAAGATGAAGATCGGCGTGCGCGCCAAGAGTGGCGAGGAAATCGCCGCAATCATCACCAAGATGTATGAGTCATCGCCGGAGCTGATCGAGCGCACCAGAAAAGTCCTGCGCCCGTAGAAGATTTGACGTCCTGATCATAAGGCCCGCGAGTTCGTCGCGGGCCTTTTTTTCATGCCGAGGCCTCAGCTTTTCACAAGCTGCCTGAAATCCGGTTCGCGGTGGAACCAGAATTCGTAGCCGCTGACATTCTTCGGCATGGCGACATCGTGGAACGGCTGGTTGAGCGGGACGATCGGAACGTCCTGGATGCAGAGCGAGACGAAGCCCTTCACAGCCTGCTCATATTCCGCATTGTCGGTCGTGAAGCGCGCCTTGTCGATCAACGCATCCATGGCCGGGTTCTTGTAGGCCGAGATGTTGAAGATCGAATTGTTGCCGTGGAAATTCCAATAGAAGTAATATTCCGGATAGTCGAGCCAGCCGCTGAAGCGGTTGAGCGCGATTGGCAGCTCCTTTTTGTTGAGCGTCGTGCGCCAGTTAGCCCCAGGAATCTTGTCGATCGTGCAACGAATGCCGATTTTCGCCAGGCTTTCCTGGATAAGGATCGCGGTCGGTTCGCCGACCGTCGCGGTGCCGACGTCGAGCGAGATGCTGGTCTCGAGTCCCTTTTCGTAACCCGCTTCCGCCATCAGGGCCCTGGCCTTGTCCAGATTGGTGGTGAACGGGAAGGGCTGCGGCCAAACAGCCTTTTCGACGCTCGCGGGGCCGCCATGCATCGGCACGGCGCGGCCGAAGAAAGCGTTGTTCTGGATCTGCTCATAGGGCATCGCCCAGGCGATCGCCTGGCGCAGCTTCACATTGTCGAACGGCGGCTTCGATGTGTTGAGCGCGATGTACCAAAGACAATTCGGAATCGGCGTCGCCACCACCTTGACCTTGTTCTCCTTGATCAACTGGTCGAAATCCTTCGGCGGGAAGCCCGTCGACAGATCGGCGTCGCCGCGTTCCAGCATGGCCCGCCGCGTGCCCGACGAGGGGACGTCGCGCGCGATGATGCGGCGGATTTTGGGGACCGGGCCGCTCTTCCACGCGTCGAAGCGGGCGAAGATCGTTTCGCTTCCAGGCTTCCAGCTCTCGACCCTGTAGGCGCCGCCACCCGCCTCGTTGGACTTCAGCCATGTCATGGCCCAGGGGTCCTGCTCGGTGGCGTGCTTCTTCGCCAGTTCAGAATTGATCACGAACGGAACCACAACAGCCAGATTGTAGAGAAGCATCTTGTCCTTGCGGACATAGTCCACCCGGAACGTGTGATCGTCCACGACCACGAACTGCTCGGGCTTTTCGAGCGAGCCCGCAGACATCTGGAACGTCGGGAAGCCGCCGACCTTGACGGCGCGGTCAAACGACCATTTCACGTCCTTCGCGGTCACGGGCGTTCCGTCATGGAAGGTGGCGTCCTTCCGTAGCTTGAATGTGCACGACATGCCGTCAGGCGCGACCTCCCAGCTTTCGGCCAGCTCCGGCTCCAGCTTCATCCGGTCATAGGACGGCGTCCCGTCCGGCAAGGTTTTCACCCCATAGGTCATCAGCCGGTCGTAGCAGTTCCACGACAGCCCATTGACCGTCTGGTTGCTGCCGACGCCCTGCATGTCGAGGCTGTTGGGCCCGAGCTCCTGGACGACAAGAAGCGTTTCGGCGCGGGATTGGGCAAAGGCCCCCTCGGGGAACAACAGGGCGGCCGCGGCAGCCGCGCTGGTGCTCTTCAAAAGAGCACGGCGATTCAATTCCATGCGATCGACAGACATGCGACGCCTCAAATATCTGAGCCAAAGGGCGCAGAAATGAAGCAAGCTGCATGCCGTAGCCTGATGCAAAGGCTCCGGACGCCGCTTTTTCGAGCGTCAGCCAGCTCTGGACGGCGAGGAGCGGCCTTCGAGAACCGTCGGAACGACCTTGCCGGGCATCCGCCGCGCGGGCGCGTGGGCTTCGCGGATCATGCGTAATCGCCTCGGCAGTTCGCGCAGAAATCGCTCGGCGAGTTCGCGCGTAGGGCCGGGTTCGAAAATCGTGCGCGCCACCGCCGGGCCGGTCTCGAGCAGATAGGCTTCGGCGGATTTCAGCAATGCGGCGAGCCGCTCCTGCGACGCCGGGCTTTCATCGGTCTGGATCGCCATGCCGATCCTAGGGACCAGCTTGTCGAGTTCCACCGCCACGCCGCTGATGCGTTTCAACTCAGACGAATCCACCCACGCTCTCCTGCACGAATCATCCTCCGGAACATGCCATAAGTCGATGTCGAACAAACGGAATTCCGCACCGAGACCGTTGCCGTGCCGCGCATTCAAGGCCAAGCTGGAGTTCGCGTCGGGCGGGAATTCCGGTCGCAGTTTCCTTGACCTCGATCAGGTCGCGCCGGCCGCGCGCGTGCCATCTTGAGCCACGAAAGACGCGCAGTCATTGCGTTCGTCGCGTGCCGAAGGGGGAAGTTATGCCGTATCGCAGCATTTTTGTCGGGCCGCTCTTTGACTCTCAACTCGAAGATCGCATGCCGGCGCCGGCGCTCATCGATTATGCGCTGGAACTGGCGGCGATCGGCAATGCCCATCTGTCGATCGGCGTCGGGTCCTGCAAGTTTTCGGCGCCTTCGGCAGGTCTTGTGCGCGCGGCCGGACAGTTGATCGCGGCCGCCAACAAGGAACGCGAACAGCAAGCCGAGCGATATGGCGCCGGCCTGCTCACGCGCGCTCACGGCGCAGGCGTGGCGGCGTCCCTCGAACTGATCCATGCCGAATATGGCGGCGTCGCTGATCGTTTCACGCGGCTTGCCCGCGTATCGGACGTGTCGGTGCTGCAGCCGAGCGAAGAAACGCTGTCTCTGATGCAGGGCGTCGTGGAAGAGGTCCTGTTCAATTCCGGTCGTCCGGTCATCATCGTCCCCACGTCGTGGAACAAGCCCGCCAATCTCGACAATGTGGTGGTTTCCTGGGATGGGTCGGCGAAGGCCGCGCGCGCCGTCGGCGACGCGCTTCCGCTCCTGTCCATGGCCAAGCAGGTGGAGATCGTCACCATCAGCGGCGATCGCGACACGTCGAAGCGCCTCGAAGGAGCGGAGATCGCCGCTCATCTGGCGCGCCACTGCAAGGCCGTGACGGTCACCAACCTTCCGGCGCGCGACGGCGACATCGGCGAGACGCTCCAGAGCCATGTCGGCAATACGCGCGCGTCGCTTCTGGTGATGGGCGCTTTCGCGCATAACCGGCTGCGCCAGTTTATCCTCGGCGGGGTCACCAGCAAGATGATCGTCGATCCGCCGCTTCCTGTCCTCCTGTCCTACTGACGCCTTCGCGTCGCCGATGCGTCCGTGGCGGAAGATCCGTCCGCGGACGCATTGAAGATAGCCCGGGGCTTGAGAGGCCTCATCAAGGCTAAGGTTTCGTTAACCATGATGGGTTCAACGTCCGAATTCGACTATTTGAGAATCGGCAAGCTGATCTGGTTGCACGAGCTGCGGGACTGATAGGCCCGGGCGTCGCAATTCGCGCTGTCGATGTCGAAGAACAGGACGATTGCGTGATGGACTGGCAGATCATTCTACCCTTTGTGTATTACGGGATCGTCGCGGCGGTAGCCGCTATTTTTCTCGTGATGCGCGACAAGGGGATGCAGCCGCAGATCATCGGGCTGCTGGCGATCTTCTGGCCGCTCACGATCGTCGTTGGCCTGCCGCTGCTCGGGTTGCGCTGGGCCTTTACCCAGGCGCTGCAGGCTTTTGCGGACACATCTGCCGACAAGCCCGGAGAACTCGGCATGCGCCTGACCGCGATTGAAAAGGACATCAAGGAAATGAAGGCCATGACGGCCTGGCTGGTTCGCCGCGCCGAGCAGTCCAACAAATAACGCGGAGCGTCGTCGCCGGATCCTGCGGTTGACCGAACTAATGCGGATCAATTGCGTAGAAGACGCTCGTATTCCCGCTCGGGCACGCCGTAGCTGCCATTGGCGATCTCGATCAGTTTGTCACGATCCCGGATCACGATGGTCCCGCGCGAAGCGCGAATGGCTCCGGCGCCCTCCAGAATATGAATGGCGGTGGTGACGCCGGATCGGCGCACCGCCAGCATGGAAGCGATGAACTCATGCACGATTGGCATGTTGCCACGCTGGGTTCTGTCGTGGGACATCAGAAGCCAGCGCGCCAGCCGCTCCTCAATGGTGAATGTTCCATGCGCCAAGGCGGTATAGGCGAACTGAATCGCGAGCGCTTCCTTGTATCGGAGAACCACGCCGTTCAGGCTCGGGACTGTCCTCAGGGCTTTCGCAAAATCTTGCGCGGTCATGCGCCAGGTGGCGCCGCGCACCTGAACCATGCTCCGCATCGGCGTCGTATCGCCATATTGGGTCACGAGGTCGGAAACGCCCTCGAAACCAAACATCCCGACCTCGATCGGCTGTCCATCCTTGCTCACGGCCATAAGCGAGAATACGCAGGTCTCCGGAAAATAAACGTGCTCAATCGGCTCATTCGGTTCAATGACGACGTGCTTCTTTTCCAACTCGATCAATTCAAGGCACGGAAGCACCGCCGCCAGATCTTCGCTGGCAAGTTTTAGCAACAATCTGTTCAGGCAATCGGCCACAGTTCTGTCCCGCCATATTCCGCTGGATGTCTTGGCATCGTTGGAATGATGTTAGCGGCAAGCCAACCACCAAATATAGGGGCGAAACCGCACAAAGGCATTCAAGTTATGGCTGAATGCATGGACGGGATTGATTATTCGGCTCAGCTCTGAGTGTGGGCGCGTCCGCGGCGCCAGCGTGCTGAGACTATAGTATAAAGCATCGGCCGCAAGAGACCCTGGGTCTTGCCGGCTTTCAAGAAGCGCTTTGTTTGCAGGCGAGTCTGAAGCCCCGACGGTCACTGCAGGGGCGCCGTCAGGTCGAACCATGGGCGTCGTGCACCGGATCAATCATTTCCGGCAGCGCTGACGGGAGCGAGCCAATCTGTCGCTCGATCATGCGTTGCACGCGCGGCTCGCCGCCGCGATGCAGTTCGCGCAAGCGCTCTCCGATCTTGGCGTCCGCATGGGTGATGCGCTGATTGTGCCGGATGTATTCGAGCCAGGTCGGCGTGTGATATCTCTCGATCCAGACTTCAGGATCAGCCAGATCCCGCAGCAGCGTCCAGTGTCGCGCGCCGTCGCGTCGCCGCACGCGCCGCCTCTCGGCCATGATCGACAAAAACTCCGGCACATCCTCACGGCTGATCGTATATTCGATCTTGATGATCACCGGCCCGCTGCGCGGCTGGATCGGCACGGCGACGTCCGGCACGGTCCACCGCTGCAACGGATCGAGATTTGTCTCGGCCATGTCGGGCATGCTGCGCATAAAGCCGATCGCGGCTCCAAGAACATGCACGGCTGCGGAAATCCAGAGCGCCTCCGCAGGTCCGTAACGCTCCGCCAGCAAGCCCCATAGCCAGCTGCCGAGCGCCATGGCGCCGAACGCCGCTGTCTGGTAGAGCGCGAGCGAGCGGCCGACCACCCAGCGCGGCGCCGACATCTGCACCGCGACGTTGAACGTGGACAGGGCCAGCACCCAGCAGGCGCCGCCGATCGCCATCGCGAGCATCGTCAGGGCGGTGCTGCTGCTCGTCGCCGTCATCCCGGCGCAAAGGGCAAAGCCCAGGAAGGCGCAGCGCACCAGACGCTCGACGCTCAGCGCGCTGCGCAGCCGGCCGCTGATGAAGGCGCCCGCCACGGCTCCGCCGCCAAAGCCTCCGAGCAGGAGGCCGAAGGTCACCGGGCCGCCCTGAACGAGATCGCGCGCGACGATGGGCATCAGCGCCTGCACGCAGCTGGCCGCGAGGCCGAAGACGGAGCAGCGGAGCAGCACGGTCTTGATCGCGGGCGACATCGCCACGTAGCGAATGCCCGCCGCCATGGCGAGCCCGAGAGATTCCGGCGGCAGGAAGCGCGGCGCACGCACCGGTTTCCAGCGCATCAGCACGAAGATCAGGGCCGAATAGCTGACCGCATTGACCGCGAAGGCCGTGGCGGCGCCCGCCGCGGCCACGATCAGGCCGCCGATGGCCGGGCCGATGCTGCGCGCGGCGTTGAAGCCCATGCTGTTCAGCGTCACGGCGGCAGGCAGGTCGGCGCGCGGAACCATGTCGCCGACGGAGGATTGCCACGCGGGACCGTTCAGCGCATTGCCGCAGCCGATCAGGAAGGTCAGGGTCAGGAGCAGCCATGGCGTCACCAGGCCCATGAAGGCTGTCGCGGTCAGCACCACCGACATCGCCAGCATGAACAATTGCGCGAAAATCATCACCTTGCGCCGGTCGTAATTATCTGCGATTGCGCCGGCGGCCAGCGAGAAGATCATGATCGGCAGGGTCGTGGATGTTTGCACCAGCGCCACCATGCCGGCCGATGTGGCGATGGAGGCCATCATCCAGGACGCGCCCACCGACTGAATGAGCCCGCCGAAATTCGATGACAGGCTTGCAAGCCAGACGTTGCGGAAGGCGGCGTGCCTCATGGGCCGCAGGGGAGACGCGCCGCCGCCGGATGGCGCTACGGTCTCCGGAGCTGGCGGCGCGGTTGCGCCCTTGGCTGAATCATCCTGGACGGAAATGATGGATCTCCTGGTCGGGCGGGGCGCAGGGGTGGATGAGCTGTCTTCCCAATGTAGCGCGCGGGACGAAATTGTCCCGAACCGATCAGCCGCGCGCGCCCATTCGGAAAACGATTGTCGCAAAACCCAGCAGCGCAAGGCAGCCGAAGAGCCCGCCTTGATAGCCGAGCCCCAAATGATCGCTGAGCAGCCCGGTGATCAGCGGCCCGAGAATCAACGCCAGGTCCTGCATGGTGCGCAAAAGGCCCATGGCGGGTCCGCGCTGCGTTTCGGAGGCGACTTCCGCCACATAGGCGGTCAGCGTCGGGGTGGCGATGCCGGCCCCCGCGCCAAACAGGATAGAGCTGACCCAGAGCAGGTAGGCGCTCGTCCCGAAGGCCAGCATCGCGCAGGCCGCAAGCGTCAGCCCGCTGGCGATGACGATCACCCAGATGCGCCCGAAGATCATCACCATGCGATAGGTGATGGCCAGCACCGCGAGATTTGCCAGCGCGCCACCCGTGAGAATGAGCCCGATCATTGTCAGGTCCATGCCGAAGCGGCTCTGGGCGATCAGCGGCAGGACGATCCAGTTCGATGCGGAGCGAACGTAATAAATGCTGAAATACATCAGCCCCACGCCCATGCCCTGACGGGCCAGCGCGCCCAGATTCTGGCTTTCCGGCAAAGCGGCGGCGCGCGGCCTCGGCCGGTTCTCCGCCCACGGCATGAGCGCGAAGGCGAAGACGCCGCCGAGCCCCACCAGCGCGTTGACGAGAAACGGCGCGCCATAGCCCCAGAAGCCTGCCGCCATGCCGCCCAGCGCCGGCCCCATGCTGGCGCCGATCATGTTGGCGGCCTGATAGAGCGACATGTCCTGCAGCCGGCGCGACGGCAGGCCGAGGTCCGCCACCGCGGCCAGCGACGAGGTCATGAAGAAGGCCGAGGCGACGCCCATGATCAGCAGGCAGGCGAAGAAGGCGTCGATCTGCGAAGTCAGGACCGCCACGATCGAGCCCACCATCAATATGGCGGATCCTGCGCTCATCATGGCGCGGCGTCCGTAGCGCTCGGAGGCGTAACCCGCCGGCATGTTCACGAGCAGCCGGGCGCCGCCATAGCAGGACACCATCAATCCGACCACCGCAGCGCTCGCCCCGAGGCTCTGCCCGTAGACGGCGATGACCGACCAGACCATGCCATTGCCGAGCTGTTTCATGAACACCAGCAGAAACAGGATCGCGAGCGGCTTCGAGGGCATGTCAGGCAGCCAGCGGCTGAATCGTCCGGCGCGTGTAGGCAATCTGTCGGGGCTCTCTGATGGGTGGAATCGCCGCGCTTCGTGCCGGGCGGGACGCCAATCTGGGCTCCCGGGGGTCCCGAGGCAAGGCCTGCATCGGGCCCGCCGGACGGCGCGGTTGTGCAAACTCTTTGTTCGGACGAGGATCGGGCCGGAAGCGCCGGGCCGATGGGCCGAAACAGGCGCTCGTCATGGGAGGGGTTGATGACCGCAAGACGCCTTGCCGCGCTTTTGGGCGTGGTTCTATTCCTGGCTGGGCCCGCGCAGGCCGCCGACCCGGTCGACGTCAGCGTAGGCCTGACCAATTCAGCCACGGATGTGGGTTTTTTCATCGCCGACAAGCGCGGTTATTTCGCTGAAGAAGGCATCCGCGCCAAATTCATCCAGTTCGATTCCGCCGCCCGCATGAACGCGTTGTTTGGCAGCGGCGATCTCGATGTCGGCGCCGGCGGCATGTCGGCCGGCCTCTACAACGCCATTGCGCGCGGCATCGACATCCGCATCGTCGCTGACAAGAATTCGACGCCGCCAGGACGCTCCAGCCAGAAACTCGTGATGCGCAAGGATCTGGTCGACAGCGGCCGCTACAGGACCCTCGCCGACCTCAAGGGCATGCGCATCGCCACGTCAGCGCCCGGCACCGCCGCCATGGGGACGCTGGTCAAGATTCTCGAAAAGGGCGGGTTGAAGCGCAGCGACGTCGAAGAGGTGCATATGTCCTTCTCACAGATGGTGCTGGCGCTGCGCAACAAGGCCGTGGATGCGGCGCTGCCGGCCGAGCCGCAGGCAACGCAGGCGATCGAGGCAGGCGGCGTCCGGATCGTCAGCGACGACGAAGTCTACCCCAATCACCAGATTTCCGCGGTGCTCTATTCGGGCGCATTCGCCAAGCGCAATCCAGCTTTGGCTCAAGGCTTCCTGCGCGCCTATCTGCGCGGCGTACGCGACCATAACGACTCTCTTGTGGACGGGAAATTCACGGGCCCGAAGGGCGACGCCGTGGTCGAGATCCTGACGCAGTACAGCCTGGTCAAGGACCCGGCCGTGCACCGGTCGTTCATTCTCAGCGCGATAAATCCGGATGGAACGCTGGATGTCGCCAGCATGAAGCAGGATCTGCGGCTGTTCCGCGAAGCCGGGCTCGTGCAAGGAAAAGTGGACGTCGAGCAGGGCGTCGACCTGACCTTCCTGGACGCCGTCCTGAAATCGCTCGGACCCTATAAACACGCCCACTAGCGGCAAGCCCCGTCATGGCCAATGAGGCGCCATGACGGGATCTCGGCCGGCTTCTCAGCGCACGAGCTTGACGCCCGCCTGCGTGAGGATCGCCCGCATCTGGGACTCGTAGTCGGCCAGGAATGCGCCGGTTTCTTTTGACTTGAGCACGACGCTCTGCAGCAGGTTGTCGCGCACGAACTTCTGCCAGCCCGGAGATTTCGCCGCCTTGGCGAGCAGCTCTTCGTAATAGGCGACGGCGTCGGCCGGCATTCCGGGCGGTCCGAGAATGCCGCGCGGCTGCGGCACGGTCGGCACGTCGATCCCGGCTTCCTTCAGGGTCGGGATCTCCTTGAACTGTTCCAGGCGTTCGTCGGTGACCTGCGCCAGGGCGCGCAGCTTGCCGGAGCGAATGAGTTCGCCGGCCTCGGCCGGTTCGATCACCATCATGTCGACATGGCCGCCGAGCAGCGCCGAGATGCGCTCCCCGCCGGACGGGAATGAAATGAACGCCCAGCGCGCGCCGGTGCTGCTCATCAGCACCTGGCGAACGACAGCGTCACGCGCCAGAACCGAACCGCCGGACTGCTTCAGTTTGCCGGGGTTGGCCTTCGCGCCTTCGATCAGGTCCTTCATGGTCTTGTAGGGCGAGTCCGCCCGCACCACGATCACCGCGGGCTCGAGCACCAGCATGCTGATCGGCGTCAGTTCACGAATGCCCACGTTGGCTTCAGCCTGCGCCAGCGGGTTGGTGACCCAGACGCTCGTGAATACGCCGATGACGTTCGGGTCGCCTTTCTTCTCGGCCAGATAGGCCGCCGCGGAGGCGCCGCCGCCCCCGACCTTGTTGTTGATCTGGATTCGCACCGGCGAAAGCTTCGCATCTTCGATCGCGGCGATCAGAGCGCGGCCAAGAATGTCATTTCCGCCGCCCGGACCCGAATGTACCACCAGCTCCAATGTCTTGGTCGGCCGGAACTCGGCATGCGCAGCCGGAGTCCCCGCAACGGCCAGCGCCAGTGCGAGACCCGCCGGGGCCATCTTGCGTGCGAGCATTTCCATTTCCTCTATGTTGCTATGAGTAAGAAAGGTCAGCCTTCCTCAGCGATTGCATCCCGCCTAAGCTTGCGAAAGCGCGGCAGGAGAGGGCTGAGCAGGATCAGGACGGCGATGACCAGCATCGCGGCGGAGATCGGCCGCGACACGAGAATCGACAACTCTCCCTGCGACATCATCAGCGACTGGCGCAGCGCGCGTTCCATCGCGTCGCCCAGCACGAAGCCGAGGATCAGCGGCGACACCGGATATTTCAGCACGCTCATCACATAACCGAGCAGACCGAAACCGGCGAGCAGGCCGATATCGAACAGGTTGCTCGACACGCTATAGGCGCCGATGATCGAAATGCCGAAGATCAGCGGATGCAGGATATAGACGGGAATCCGCAGGATTTGGGCGAACAGCGGCACCATCGGCAGGTTCAGGACCAGCAGCATGACATTGCCGATGTAAAGGCTCGCCACCAGGCCCCAGAACACGTCGGGCGAATCCTGCATCATCAGCGGGCCGGGTTTCACGCCCCACAACACCAGGGCCGAAAGAAGTATCGCGGTGGTGCCGCCGCCGGGGATACCCAGCGTCAGCAATGGCACGAGCGCGCCGCCCGTATCAGCATTGTTGGCGCCTTCGGGGGCCGCGACGCCTTCGGGAATTCCGGTGCCGAATTTCTCCGGATGTTTCGAAACCGCCTTCTCGATGCCGTAAGAAATGAACGATGCGATGGACGAACCCGCGCCCGGCAGCACGCCGATGATGAAGCCGGTGATCGAACCGTTTGCGAAGGCGAAACGGCACGCCTTCAGCTCCGCCATGCTCGGCAGGAGGTTGCGCAGCCCCTTTGGCACCGGCAGAACCTGGGTCTCTTCGCCCGCCTTGATGCTCGACAATACTTCCGCGATCGCGAACACCCCGATGGCCACGATCATGAAGTCGACGCCGCCCAGCAGGGACGATTGGCCGAAGGTGAAGCGCGATTGCGTAGTGAACAGATCGGTTCCGATACTGGTCAGCCAGAGGCCGATCAATAGTGCGATCAATCCCTTGATCAGGCTGTCGCCTGAAAGCAGCACGACGAGTGCGAGGCCGAGGAACATCAGGGCGAAATATTCCGGCGAGCTGAATGACAGCGCGAATGCCGCAATCGGCGGCGCAACGAGCGTCAGCGCAAAAATTCCAAAACTGCCCGCTATGAAAGACGCGATAGCGGCGATGCCAAGCGCCGCGCCGGCGCGTCCGCGCCGCGCCATCTGGTAGCCGTCCAGGCACGTCACGACCGACGAGGATTCACCCGGCATATTGAGCAGGATCGACGTGGTGGAACCGCCGTATTTCGCCCCATAATAGATGCCTGCCAGCATGATGATGCCGCTTGCCGGCCCCATGCCGTAGGTGAGGGGCATCAGCATGGCGATGGTGGCGGCCGGTCCGAGTCCCGGCAGGATGCCGACGATCGTGCCGAGAAAGCAGCCTACGAAGCACCACATCAGGTTCACGGGCATGAGCGCGACGCCGAAACCGTGAGCAAGTCCGTTGATGACGTCCATGTCAGAATCCCACCAGTCCGGTCGGCAGCGAGACGTTCAGCGCGACGCTGAACACGAGATAAAATGCGATCGAACTCACCACCGCGGTGATGAGCGCGACGCGCAGCGGACGCCGGAACACGTAGGCGACGAGAAAGAAACACAGCAGGGCGAAACTGATCGTGAAGCCGAGCGGCTTCAGCAGTGCGGCGCAGACCACGAAGCCGAGCCACGTCGCAAAGGCGCGTGAAAAGCCCGGCCAGTCGATCGGCTCTCGTTCCACGGCGACAGCCGGCTTGAGATACTTGGAGCCGATCAGCGCCAGAGAGAGAACCACCATGGCGATGCCGTACCAGATCGGAAAGAAGCCGGGCCCTGGTCCCTCGATGCTCATGTAGTCCCACTTGGCCGCGACCGAAATGATATAGACGCCGAGCGCCGCAATCGCCGCCCCCGAGATGACGTCTCCATCGCGAATGAGATACTTGCGCATCTGGTCAGCTTTCCGTCGAGGTGTGGTCGTGCATCAGGCGCAGGTCTCCACCAAAACCTTTGCGTCTGGGACTTTGTCCAGCGCCCAGACGAGCTCGGCGAAACGCCGCGCCCGGTCGGCGCCGATGATCGGCGTGGCGTTCGCCAGGAACTTGCTCTCGATCGCCGCATCCGACATCGGGTTCATGACCGTACCGGACGCATGCGCGACATGCGCCTCATGACGCCGTCCATCGACGGACGTCACGGTCGCACGCGCTTCATCCTTGCGCAGGGACGCCTCGGTCACGACTTCGACCTTGCGCCGTAACGCGACCACCTGTGGGTCGAGCGCGCGCTCATTTGTATATTGCGCAATGCCCGCGTCCTGATCGAGGAAGGCGACGGCCGCCGAGTGATAAATGCTGAACTTCGATTGCAAACCGGTCGCGGGTTCGAGCACGCCCGTGATCTTTACGGCCAACGGGTGCACGCAAACCCGGATCGCCGAAATATCCTTGGCGTCCAGGTGCGACTCGCGCCGCAGCGCGATCATGGCGTCAATAGCGGGATGCAGCACCACCCCGCAGGCGTAGGGCTTGTGGCCGTTGCGGGCGATTTCCCATCGATGGCTGATCTGATCCAGCACCAGTTCAGGCGCGGCGACATTGCTGTAGATGCGGCAGAATCCACGCTTGCCCTCAATGATCTCTTCCGAAGCGTCGAAGCCCTGCTGCGCGAGCAGCGCCGCCATAAGGCCGTTCGCCGCGGCCTTGCCGGCATGGAAGGACTTGCACATGGTGCCGCGATTTTGCTGCATGCCGGCGGCCTGCGTGGCGGAAATGCCCAGCGCATATGTCATCCGCTGCGCATCAAGTCCGAGCAATCGCCCCGCCGCCGCGCCCGCCGCGATCGAGCCGAGCGTGCCGGTGAGATGCCAGCCGCCATCATGATGGCCGGGCGACGCCTGGCCCGCGCGCACGCCGCCTTCGAATCCCGCCGCATAGGCTGTTATGAGGTCGCGCCCGCTGAAACCGCCGCGATCCAGCAGGCCGAACAAGGCCGACAGAACCGGCGAACTCGTATGCAGCACGACGCCGCCCATATGGGTGTCGTCATAGTCCAGCAGATGCCCCATCTGGCCGTTGGCCGTGGCGGCTTCCATCAATCCGAGCTTGAGGTTATGGCCCAGCACGCTTGCGCGCGGCGCATCGTTCAGGGACCGCAATACGGCGAGCAGCTTGCCCATGGTCGGGTGCCGGCTCCCCGCCAGCGCGCATCCGGCCCAGTCGAGAATGCCGCGTCGCGCCTGATGCACGGCGTGAGGGGGAAGGGCGTCGAAGGAGATCGCTGAAATGAAGGCGCTGAGTGACTTCGTAATGCCGAGATCGAGCGGGGCTGCGCCATAATCCGCTTGTGTCGCGCGTTGCGAAGTCATCATCCCTCCCGATATCGCGCCGCACGGTCTGTCGCCAGAAGCGTCAAGCCGAATGTATACGGCGGTATTCATCCTCACAACGGCTTTGTCCCCGCCTTACGGCATGAAGAGGCCGCCGCTCACATGAATCGTCTGGCCGGTGATGTAGCTCGTGCGCGGTTGGCAGAGGTTGTGGACAAGGTCAGCGACATCTTCGGGAACGCCTTCGCGCCCCACGGGAGGCTGGCCCTGAATGCCCTGGCCGGACGTGTGGGACCGCTGTCCGCCTATCTTGCCGGGAACAACGCAATTGACCGTGATGCCATAGGCGGCGAATTCCGTGGCGAGCGCGCGCGTCAGGCCGACGATGCCGGCTTTTGCGGCGACCACATGCGCGCGACCGCCGGCTCCCAGATGCGCGCTGACGCCACCCATGCTGATGATTCGTCCATAGCGCGCCGCGACCATGCTGGGCAGTACTGCGCGGCTGCACACAAAGGCTCCGTCCAGAATTGTGCGGGTGACGCCGCGCCACTGGTCGAGCGTCATCTCGGTGAAGGCCGCTTCGCCGCGAACCGCGGCATTGTTGACCAGAATGTCGATGCGTCCAAAGTCCTTCATGGCGCGCGCCGCGAGGTCGGCCATGTCTTTCTCGTCGGCGACGTCGCCCAGTTGAATGACGGCCTTGCCGCCAGCGGCCTGGATCTCGGCGACGGCAGCCTCCGCCTCATCGCGTGATTTTAGGGCATTGATGATGACCGTCGCACCGTCTTTCGCCAGCGCCAGGGCGGTGGCTTTGCCGATCCGCCGCACGCCTCCCGTAACGATGGCGACCTGACCCTCGAGTGCGCGCGTGCCGCTCATCAAATCCTCCGTGGCGGGCGCGGTCTTTCGGCGGGAAGCAAACCCGCGGACGCGCCATCTGGACTGAAGCATATACGAGCGTATACAAAGAGGCTAGCCGATGCGCGGTCAATGCGCTGCGCCTGGATCGGACAACGATTGCAAGGGAAGAACGCTCTGGACCTCGAAGTCGCCGGGCCCGATGAAGGCGATGGCCAGCTTCCACGCGGGGAAGTGGTCTACAGGCGCATTTGCGCCGCCATGCGGTCCGGCGCGCTGCGTCCCGGCGATCGCCTGCGCGAGGAAGACGTGGCCCGACAGCTCGGCGTCAGCCGCACGCCGGTGCGCGAGGCGCTCGGTCGCCTGCTGGCGCGCGGTCTCGTCGAATCATCCGCAGGCCGTGGCCTGGTCGTGCGCAATCTGTCGACCGGCGAAGTCATCGAACTCTATGCGATGCGCGAGATCATCGAAGGCGCCGCGGCCAGTCTCGCCGCCCAGCAGGCCTCGTTGCCCGAGATTGCGAACTTGCTCGATATTGCGGGTGAATTCCGCGCCAGTCTGGACGACGCGCAGGCGCTGGCGCGCTGCAACCGCCGTTTGCACGAGGCCATT